>CAZHWD010000102.1:0-6671 GCA_964536335.1 uncultured Eudoraea sp.
CAGGTATCTGTTCCGAGGTTAAATCGATTTAAAAAGAACTTCCCAGATTATCTTAAAAAGGAAGTGCATTAGGGTAATGTTATAAAACTTAGGCAATCAAACAAAAAGCTACTTTTTTAAGTTGCTTTTTTTATTTGTGCATGCTTAAACCTATATTTAAAGGATAAACATAATTCTAACTCCAAATGGAACATATCAAAAGCTTCAATTTTCAAAAAATGACTTTGGTACTAATAATACTCTTATGCCTGGGATGTTCAGATTCCAAGAAGGACCATACTCCCTGGGTACCCTTATTTGACGGAAAAACCCTTAATGACTGGACTATTAAAGGAGGAGAAGCGCAATATGAGGTAAGAGATGAAATTATTGTTGGTAGTACAGTACATGATACGCCTAATACCTTTTTAACCACAGATAGGATGTATGGCGATTTTATCCTTGAATTAGACTATAAAGTTGATTCCACCATGAATTCCGGGATTCAAATCCGAAGCAATAGCTTCTCTCATTACAGGAATGGGCGTGTTCATGGTTACCAGATAGAGATAGATCCTTCAGAAAGGGCGTGGAGCGCGGGAATTTACGATGAGGCCAGAAGGGGTTGGCTAAATACCATGGATAATAATCCAAAGGCTCAACAAGCGTTCAAACAAAACGACTGGAATCACTATAGGATTGAAGCCATTGGAGATACCCTTAAAACCTGGATAAATGACGTACCCGCCTCCTATTTGATTGACGATAAAACCAGTAGCGGCTTTATAGGACTCCAGGTGCACAGTATTGGAAAAGACCAAAAGGCAGGCACAGAAATTCAATGGAGAAACATTCGAATCCTTACAGACAGCCTTGCTAAATATGCAAGGAAAAGCACACTTACACCAATAATTACAAAAAACCAACTCGGCATTGACGAAGAAAAAAATGGCTGGAAACTCCTATGGGATGGTAGTACCAACGACGGATGGCGAGGGGCTCGCCTTGATGACTTCCCTTCTGAAGGCTGGATTATAGAAAATGGTGAGCTTATAGTCTTATCATCCGGTGGGGAAGAATCTACATCTGGTGGCGATATTGTGACCGATGACCTTTATGGTAATTTTGAGTTACAATTAGATTTTAAACTTACAAAAGGGGCCAACAGTGGTATAAAATATTTTGTGGATACTGATCTTAATAAAGGTCCAGGATCTTCTATTGGTCTGGAATACCAAATTTTGGATGATGACAATCATCCCGATGCCAAGCTGGGCAATCACGAAGGCAGCAGAACCCTGGCGTCCTTATATGATCTTATAAAGGTCGATCCGGATAAACCTGTGAATCCAATTGGAGAATGGAACCATGCGCGTATCCTTTCAAAAGATAACCATGTGGAACATTGGCTAAATGGAATGAAAGTGCTGGAATACGAACGAAAAAATGAAACTTACAAAAAATTGGTTGCAGAGAGTAAATATAAGATCTGGCCTAATTTCGGAGAAGCTGACAAGGGACATATACTGCTTCAGGACCACGGTGATCGTGTAGCATTTAAGAATATTAAAATAAGACCAATCTTAAGCGAATAAACCATGACAACAAGACGAGATTTTATTAAAAAAACCACTGTAGGAAGTGCTGCTATAACCTTAGGAGGTTTTGCCTTGCCTGGGACCCTTAATGCAAGTATTTTAGGGGCCAATGATCAATTGCAGGTAGCCGTTATTGGAGTACGAAGTCGTGCTAAAGCGCTGACCATGGGTATAAACATAAGTCCTAATGTAAAGATAATTTACAATTGCGATGTGGATGATACCATTATTGAGGCCCATAACATATGGTGCGAGGAGATAATTGGCTACGTCCCTAAAGTTGAAAAAGATTTCAGAAAAATGCTGGAAGATAAAGATGTTGACGCTGTATTTATAGCGACACCAGAACATTGGCATGCCCCAATGGCAATATTGGCCTTACAGGCAGGAAAACATGTTTATGTTGAAAAACCATGCAGTCATAATCCTTACGAGAATGACTTGTTGGTTGCGGCACAGAAAAAATATGGCAAGAAAGTACAGATGGGCAACCAGCAGCGATCTGCAAGGACTTCTATTACCGCTGTAAAGGATATTAGAAACGGTATTATTGGAAATGTTTATAAGGGAGAAGCCTTTTATTCCAATAGCCGTTCATCTATTGGAACTGGGGTTGATATAGCCGTACCATCAACCTTAAATTGGGATCTCTGGCAGGGACCGGCACCGAGGAAATCATATAAAGATAATATTCATCCATATAATTGGCATTGGTTTCGTAATTGGGGAACTGGTGAAATTCACAACAACGGTACCCATGAAATAGATATCTGTCGATGGGCATTAGGAGTTGATCTCCCTGAAACTGTTACTTCTTTTGGAGGCAAATATGCCTATGATGACGATTGGCAGTTTCCTGATAACCAACAGGTGACATATACGTTCAGTGATAATAAGTTCATTACCTGGAACGGTCATAGCCGGGGGTTAATGAAACCGGAACGACCGGGAAGAGGTGCAACCATTTATGGTAGTAAAGGTACTATAGAACTAAGCAGAGGAAGCTATAAATTATATGACTTAGATGGCCGACCCATCAAATTTGAATTTGAAACTGGAGGTAGCGCTACAATAGATACTATGGGCGCAGGTGATCTGGATGGTATGCATATTGCAAATTTCTTTAACGCCATTCGGTTAGATGAACCGCAAAACTCACCCATAGCAGATGCTAGTATAACTACCATGCTTTGTCATCTGGGAAATATGGCTCAGGATGCCGGAGAAACGCTTAAATTAGACACCACGACAGGTAAAATCTTAAAAAATAAGAAAGCTATGGCCGCCTGGAAAAGGGAATATGAAAATGGTTGGGAACCAAAATTATAAGTAAATCTAAGTATGAAGCGGAAAGGAATAATGAGGATATTTGGGACCCTGGTACTAAAGGAGTAGTTATTGTTGAAGCAGGATGTCGCTATATCGGGAATCTATTACTATTGACTTTCCGGAATTCTTTTGCTTATAATATCCTCTATGAACAAAGCTATTTCCATTTTTTTCGGATACTAATTTTAAATTCGATGGCCCTGAGTATTCAGAAGAAGTGCCGTCTATAGTAATACTAAATGGAGTAACGGGTAATTTACATACCAATTCACCATTCTGTATGGATACATCCAAATCCTTAAAATCATTAGCAATTGTATTGATCCTTAAGGCGCCAAGGTCATTTTTAATTTGTGCACTTTTAAGCAAACGATCAATTGTTACAGAAGAGGAAGTAGTACTTAAAGTCAATATATTTACATCCTTTAAAGCTACTTCATCTGAAAAATTGATATTTAAGTTCCCGTAATTCCATCGTTGTACCGACACCGGAGAATAGGAAGCCACAATATTTGTCTTCTCACCATCTATAGTGGAGGCAAGCAACCTTGCATAAGACAAGGTTGCATTCATGTTTCTTGTATTCTCTGCCAGCTTAACCTCACCATGTCGCACATTCATTTTGAGCTTAGTTGATTTTGGCATTTTAATCTTGATGGTCTTCTTTATCTTATAATGCTTTTCTTCTCCATCTGAAGATCGATAAAAAACATTAGGACTATCCTTCCCTTGCCTGGAAATAATAACATTCCTATGAACCTCTCGTTGTTCATGCGCAATTCTTCTCTGTTCCTCCATAACCTCCCGTCTTACTTCCTGGGCTTCATGTCTTAGTTCCTGAGCTTCCCTTCTCATTTCTTCCCTTTCTTCACCCATTTCTTCTCTTTCCTTCATCATTTCTTCCCGAGCTTTTTCACGTTCCTCAACCCTGGACTGCATTTCTTTACCCCACTCTTCCATTTCCTTTTGATATTCTTCATCAAAATTCTTTTCAAAATCCTTTGACCACTCTTTCAGGTACTTCTCACCATCTTTCTCATATGCTTCATAATCAAAATTTTTGAATTGCATTGGAGGCATCGGGGGCATAGGAGGCATTTCCATAATCTCCGGTATTTCAGGAATATCAGGGATTTGTATCTCAAGAAAAAGAGGCTCTATTTCCGGGATCTCAGGAATTTCAGGAATTTGCACTATAAAATTATTGGCATCACCATGTGCTCCTCTTAAAACCCATGCATTTTCCCCACCTGTTTGTACAGATATTTTCTGGCTATTACCAAGAATTTTGATCCCTCCGTTATTAAAATACACTTCCGCTTCTTCGGGGGTAGCGCCTTCGAGTTCAATGGTGGCTTCAACTACTACCTGATCCTTATTCCAGGTTGTAAATTCAATATCGGCATGACTTGTATTGATATCAATAACGGCATTGTCACCTACCGAAAATGTCTCTTTATATTTTTTAGACTGAACTTGTCCATAGCTGCCAACCGTAAAGAGGCAAAGACTCAGGACAAAACTTTTAAACACTATTTGATGTAACTTGTTCATTTTCTGATGATTTTAATTGATTTAATTTTTCTTTTAACTTCTGCAACAACTGTAACCTTAACTGTAAATTTTTAATAAGAGCGGTAATGGTCTGATCATTAGGGCCAATTTCATTCAATTCTATATTTAACCTTTTGTATTCTTCATCCAATTCGGACAATCGGCGCATATAATCATCTACCATTGCCTTATTTTCATTGGAAACTTCCAAACGAGATAATTCAAGGTTTATATTAGCCACATAATAATTTTCTATTTTCTCTAATTCCGGGGAAAGATCCCCTAGAGAATAACCCTGAGCTTTTGTATTCTCTGTTTCTTTTTCAACAATAGTTTGCTGTGACAGCGTATCACTTTTATAATTTATATAGGTATAAATCCCCAGGCTAAAAAGCACTAACACCGAGGCTGCGATTTTTATAAAATAAAACGTTGATTTTCTTTTTAAGGGCAACTCTTTATCCAATAATTTTAAAAATCGCTCTTCGTGCCCATCTTTCATTGGGTATTTTTTAGCCTTCTCCTCCTTAAACAATTCTCTAAGATCCTGTGCCATAACGTCTTTCTTTAAGTAATTCCTTTAAATGTCCCTTTCCTCTTAACAATCGGGTTCTGCTTGTGGTTTCTGTCAAATTCAATATTTCTGAGATCTCACTATGATCATACCCCTCCATTAGAAAAAGCTGTACCACAAGCCGGTATTTTTCTGACAATTGATTTATTGCTTCTTTTACTTCATCTATTGATATTCCATCCTCTACAGACCAGTCATCATCCTCAACGATATGTATACTATTCTCATTAAGTTCCTGAAAGCGTTCCTTTTTAGATTTGAGAAAGTCTATACTTTTATTGATTACAATTCGCTTTAACCAAGCGCCAAATGTAACTTCACCTTTAAACTGGTGTATCTTTTGAAATGCTTTAATAAAGGATTCCTGCAGCACATCTTCCGCATCATCGGGATCGTTTACGAATCGTTTAGCCACATAATACATACCATCACAATACTGCCTGTAAAGCTTTATTTGCGCTTTTCGATCGTTGTCTTTGCAACGCTCTACCAGATCTATTTGAAACATTTGGCCAGTATCCAATTTAGGTGTTAGTTGTTGTTATCTTAAGGACGAGAGAAAATATTGCATGTTGCAAAAAACAAGTATTTTTAAGAAATTTTTAAATAGTCAACCTTGCAACAAGTTACAATTAAAAACGAATTTATATCCTTGAGTGTCATTGATTACGGAGCTATTATTCAAAAAGTCCTGTTCAAAGACCGGGAAGGAAATACGCTGAACTTAGCAGTTGGATTTGAGAATCCGGATAATTATCTGGAAGATGAAATATCTCTTGGCGCTTGTGTTGGGCGCTTTGCTGGAAGGATATCAAATGGAAGCTTCAAACTTAAAGGTGACACCTATTATTTATACGCTGAAGACGGGGTACATCTGCATGGTGGAAAGAGTGGTTTCGGAAAAAAATACTGGACTTTTGATACCATCGAACACAATAAAGAACCATTTGTTAAATTGAGTTATCAAAGTCCTCACATGGAAGAGGGCTATCCGGGTAACCTAAAAGCCAGCGTAACTTATAAACTGGTTGGAAATTCACTGCATATAGTTCATGAGGCAGTTACAGATAAAACTACGGTTATAAATTTGACAAACCATTCCTACTTTTGCCTGGATAATACCAATTCCATTGATCACTATCAGCTCCAATTACAATGCCCTGAAATATTAGAAACCCATGAAAATTTGCTTCCAACAGGAAAGCTGGTTTCCGTTGTGGATACAGATTATAACTTTCTTACCAAAAAGGAGATAGCAAGAAAACGACTAGACACTCCTTATGTGGTTTCAGTAGATGCTAAAAAAGTGGCTGAACTATATTCTCCTGTTTCGGGTATACTTATGCAAGTTGAAAGTAATCAACCTGCTGTTGTTGTTTATACACCCCTCGAGTTTGCAGCCATTTGTTTTGAAACCCAAAACTATCCGGATGCACCCAACATCAAGTCATTTCCCCCGGCAATTCTAAATCCTGGAGAAACCTATTACAACCAGTCAATTTTTACTTTTGATTTAGTAACTTAGACAAACTAATCAACACTTCTATAATATGAAAGTATTAAAATGGATTTTGATCGTATTGGCAGCATTGGCCTTACTTTTTGTCTTTGTAGCAATGCCCTATCTAAAAGAACAA
>CAZHWD010000103.1:0-8859 GCA_964536335.1 uncultured Eudoraea sp.
GAATTCAGAAGAGATGAGCGTATTATGCGTTTCCTGACCGTTAAATTGGATAAACATGCCATTGAATGGGCGGAAAAAAGAAGAACAAGACTAAAAGCTAAAGCGTAAGTAATATGGCATCTATAGAACAACAAGCAAAAGGTAAAAAGGACGGTGAAATCAGGTATTTGACCCCCCTTAATATTGAAACTAATAAGCAAAAAAAATACTGCCGATTTAAAAAATCCGGTATCAAATATATAGATTATAAAGATCCTGATTTTTTGATGAAATTAGTAAATGAACAAGGGAAGCTTTTACCAAGAAGATTAACCGGAACTTCATTAAAGTATCAGAGAAAAGTGGCCCAGGCCGTTAAAAGAGCACGTCATTTGGCACTTATGCCCTATGTTGGAGATTTATTAAAGTAAAAAACAGCGGATCATGGAACTTATTTTAAAAGAAGACGTCCAAAACCTTGGTTTTAAGGATGACTTAGTAAAAGTAAAAAACGGTTATGGTAGAAACTACCTTATACCTAAGGGAGTAGCCATGCTGGCAACTCCATCGGCCAAAAAGGTGCTTGCCGAAAACTTAAGACAAAAAGCACATAAAGAGAAAGAGTTGGTAGGGATCGCCAATAAAACTGCAGATGCATTAAAAGAACTGCAGATAAAAATTTCAGCAAAAGTAGGAGCTGCAGAAAAATTATTCGGGTCTATATCAAATATGGATGTAGCGGATGCTTTAGCTAAAGAAGGTCATGAAATTGATAAGAAGTATATCATTATCAAAGGAGGGACAATTAAGCGCGCAGGGCCTTATGAAGCTCAAATTAGACTTCATAGGGATGTGGTTATAGAATTTCCTTTTGAAGTGGTGCCTGAAAAGAAGTAAGCCAAATTGGTTGATAACTTAAAAGAGCTATGCCTGCATAGCTCTTTTTTTTTATTATTTTTATTCCTCGATATGCTAACAACTAAACTCAAAACCAATGAAAATCGCATCACTGCTAAGTCTTTTTTTGCTATGTATTGGAATTAGTGTTAATGCACAGGTTACCAGCTCTAATATCAGGGGATCTGTGGTTGATGATCAGGAAATTCCTCTTTTAGGGGCAAATATAGTAGCTATTCACACTCCAACTGGTACTAAGCACGGTACTGTGAGTAATGAAGATGGCCGATTTAATTTATTAAACCTTAGGGTTGGGGGCCCTTATGAACTTACAATTTCTTACATTGGATTTGAAACAATTACCGAAAAGGATATTTATTTATCATTAGGTAAAACCTTTAATTTAAATGTCTACTTGGTTTCTGAAAACCAGATACTGCAAGAAGTTACCGTAACTTCTGACAGCGGTGGAACTTTTGGTAGTGACCGCACAGGTCAAGAAACCAGTATTGGGCAGAGGGAATTAACCACATTGCCAACCATTTCGAGATCAGTTTCGGATTTTACAAGACTTGATCCTACTGCATCTACCGGAGCTTCCGGCACTTCATTTGGTGGAAGGAATGACCAATACAATAATTTTTCCCTGGATGGGGCCATCTTTAATAATCCATTTGGATTAGATGCGGCCACACCCGGAGGGCAAACAAATGCCCAGCCTATTTCACTGGATGCAATAGAACAGGTCCAGGTCACCACGGCACCATATGATGTTACACAATCCGGATTTACAGGTGCTTCCGTTAATGCTGTGACCAAAAGTGGTACCAATGAATTTTACGGTACAGCATATGGCTTTTTTAGGAATGATGATCTTACAGGGGGTAAGATTGATGGCGATAAAGTAGCTAAAACCGGCCTTGAACAAAAGCAATACGGTTTGAGTATTGGAGGCCCTATTGTAAAGAATAAACTCTTCTTTTTCGTCAATTTTGAGCGGGACGAATTGACATCCTTGGGAACAGATGGCTTTGTTCCCAATACCGGTACCGGGGAAATAAATGAAAGCAGGGTATTGGAATCCGATTTTCAATTAGTTGATAATTTGCTCCGCCAGGTAGTTATAGGTCAGGATAACAGTGGAAATGATATTTTCTATGACCCAGGTAGATATGTAGGATTTAATTTTAATCAGGAATCGACCAAAGGGATAATAAAACTTGATTGGAATATTAATGATAATAACCGATTGGCAATAATCTATAATTTCCTCGATGCATCCAAGGGTAAACCCGCTAATAGAGACGCTATTACCTTTAGGGGACCCAATACGCAAACTTTGCAGTTTGAAAATGCCGGTTATGAAATAAATAATAAACTTCAATCTGTTCAATTGGAACTTAATACGAAATTAACTGATAACACTACTAACAAATTACAAGTAGGATATACCCATTTTGATGATTTCAGGAATCCTTTCTCCACACCAGCACCAAGTATTGTAATCCTGGATGATACAGGGAGTTCAAATTATATTATTGGAGGTCATGAACCCTTTTCTATACATAATACGCTCGACCAAAAAGTTATTCAGATAACCAACAACCTAAACTATTTTCAAGGAAATCATACATTTACTATTGGTTTTTCCTTTGAAAAGTTTGAATTTGATAACTCTTTTAACTTAGGTGCCTACGGTGCTCAGGGAGTTTTCTTTCCAACCACGACTATAACAGATTTTCCAAATTTTGCAAGTTCAGGAGCACTTCAGCAATCCTTTGATGACGCCATTGCTACTAATAATGCGTTTAACGCTGCCGGAACCGGAAATCCAGGTGGATGGGCACTTGCGGAAACCAATGTGGGTCAGTTATCCTTTTATCTGCAGGATCAATGGGATATAAAAGAAAATTTTAAACTAACGTATGGCATTCGTTTTGACAAGCCATTGTATTTTGATACTTCAGAAAAAATTAAGGAAAACATTGAACGAAAAGGAGGTGCAATGGGAACTTATATGCCATCAATCCAATATTTTGACCCGGAAACTAATGAGCCCATTTTTCTAGATTCAGAAGTATTACCAACTAACAAAGTATTGATCTCGCCGAGGGTTGGGTTTAATTGGGATGTAAAAAGTGACAAAACACTGCAAATCAGAGGGGGATCAGGAGTGTTTACAGGAAGATTTCCTTTTGTATGGCTTGGTAACCAGGTACAAGGTGTAGATTATTTCTTTTATCAGTTGGTAGATCCAGATTTCAAATGGCCACAGGTTTGGAGAACAAACGTAGGTGTTGACAAACAATTTAAAGATGGATTAATACTAACAGCTGATGTATCGTATACCAAGGATATTCATGCAGCTTATGTTCAAAACTGGGGACTTAGTTCTCCTTCGCTGACATTAAATGGAGTGGATAACAGAGCGGTGTATTCAAACGATGATAAAGCGCAAGTTTTTGGAGGACCTACAAATGCTTACGTGTTTACAAATTCCGATAAAGGAAGAATTTGGCTCGCTTCCGTGCAAGCTCAAAAAACATGGAGTAATGGTATATATGCGATGGCAGCTTATAGTTTTTTAAATGCACAAGAAGTAACCTCTATAGATGCAGAGATCACGGGAGATGCTTTTAATGGAAATGCCATTGTTGGTGATGCTAACAAAGACGAGCTTGCTTTTTCAAGATATGGTGATACTCATAGGTTTATCGGGGTTTTCTCAAAAGGATTCTCCTCAGGGACTACAGTTTCGGCATTCTTTGAATATGCAAAAAGTGGACGTTATAATTATATTTATGGAGGTGATATCAATAATGACGGATCTAGCATAAACGACCTGCTCTATATTCCAACCGCATCGGAAGTAACTCAAATGGCTTTTAGCGGCCCGGGACAGGCTGAAGCCCTTGAAACATTTATTCAACAAGATGAATACCTAAGTGGTCGAAGAGGTCAATATGCGGAACGCTATGGTGCCTTAGCCCCCTGGAGAGGAACTGTTGATGTAAAAGTCTTGCAGGATATTAATATTAATGAAAAGAACAATTTTCAAATAAGTCTTGATATTCTTAACTTCGGAAATCTTATTAATTCCAATTGGGGTGTTGTAGAGGCACCCAATTTTGATCAGATAATGGGTGTAAGTGTTGATGATACCAATACACCAACCTATACGTTCGATCCAAGTAGAAATACTACTTTTGGAGCCGTTACTTCAGAGATCTCCAGATGGAGTATGCAAATCGGGATACGTTATATATTTAACTAAACAACATTTGATTTAAATTAGGCTGCACATTTTGTGCGGCCTTTTTATTTTTGTAAAATGAAATATATCAGGCTAACAAAACAGCAATTTGAAGAATTGCATCAAGAGTTTATCAATTTTCTTGCAACACAGTCTATTACAACAAATGAATGGGAGACTATAAAGAAAAGTAAACCTCAGGTTGTTGAAGAGGAATTGGATGTATTTAGTGATCTGGTATGGGAAGGAGTGCTGGGTAAAGTAACTTATTTGGAGAATATTTCCAGGCAGCAAATGCATTTATTCTATTTATCTGATAAGGAAATGAAACTGATTTCCGTAAAAATATTAAATCCGGATATTGATTTAAATACTTCTCTTGGTTTTAATTGGTTCAAAAAGAACTGGCAATCAGATTTTGTTGAATACCTCAATGCTTCCAAAGCTTATACGGAGGATAAGAATCTGGATAAATTTAAACTTATACAGGAAGGTGCGGTTATTACCAAAGGAGAATTATACCAATGGTTTGATAATATTATTGGATAATATTAGACATCCATCTTAGACAGCTTTGTACAAACAATTATATTTGCAGCAGTTAGCATAATTTATGGCACAAAAACCATCCATACCAAAAGGAACCAGAGATTTTTCGCCTGCTGAGATCGAAAAACGAAATTTTATTGTTCAAACCATTCAAAAACATTTTAAAAACTTTGGATTCCAGCCGATAGAAACACCTGCTTTCGAAAACTCGGAAACCCTAATGGGAAAATATGGTGATGAGGGTGACAGGTTGATTTTTAAAATTTTGAATTCTGGTGATTTTATAAGTAAGGTAGATGACGATACCTATAAATCCAAAAACTCAAAATCCCTTACCCAAAAAATTACGGATAAAGCATTGAGATATGATCTGACAGTGCCTTTTGCGAGATATGTGGTAATGCATCAGAATGAATTAGATTTTCCATTCAAACGCTATCAGATTCAACCGGTATGGCGTGCAGACAGACCACAGAAAGGAAGATTTCGGGAATTTTATCAATGTGATGCCGATGTAGTTGGTGCAAATTCCCTGCTTCAGGAAATAGAGTTTATTCAATTATACGATGCCGTTTTTACAGATTTAAGTTTGCAAAAGGCAACTATAAAACTGAATAATCGGAAAATTTTATCAGGAATTGCTGAGGTTATAGGAGAAGAAAATCGCCTGGTAGACTTTACTGTAGCGCTCGATAAACTGGATAAGATTGGTAAAGAAGGAGTTATAAATGAAATGTTGAAAAAAGGAATTTCTCCTAAAGCTATCGAAAAGGCACAACCACTTTTTTCTCTAACCGGCGCAAATTCTGAGCAATTAAAAAAGCTTAAAAACTTTTTGAAAGATTCTAAAGAAGGCAATAAAGGGGTTGAGGACCTTGCCTTCATTCTAGATGCTGTAGCTGAATTAGGATTAATTTCTTCTCAACTTACTTTAGATGTTACCTTGGCAAGAGGACTAAACTATTACACGGGCACCATTTTTGAAGTAGCGCCTCCTGCTGAAATTAGTATGGGCTCTATTGGTGGTGGCGGACGTTATGATGATCTTACCGGAATTTTCGGGTTAAGGGATATGAGCGGAATTGGTATTTCTTTTGGGTTGGATCGAATATATCTGGTTATGGAAGAATTGGGTCTCTTTCCGGATAACATCGGCCGTGCATTGGATGTACTATTTTTGAACTTTGGCGAGCGGGAGGCAATGGCTTCCTTAAAACTTGTAGGAAAACTTAGGAAGGAAGGAGTAAAAACCGACCTTTATCCTGATAGTTCCAAAATGCAGAAGCAAATGAAGTACGCAAATAAAAGGAAAGTGCCTTTTATTATAATCATTGGTGATCGTGAATTGGCAGATAATTCTTTTGTTGTCAAAAACATGTCCAAAGGAGATCAGAAGACTTATGACTCCTCAGATATTAAAGGATTTCTCCAGGATTTAAAGTTGTTCCTTAATTGACTTTATAACTGTTTTGTAATATTCGGTACTATGGGGAACATATTTTGCGGCATTGGATAAACCCCAAACTTCTTCAGCAAACTTGATCAGCGGAATCATTGTTAAAGCTTCAACCTCACTATCCTGTTTTTTTAAAGTGCTAAAAGGAATCTTCAAATTACATAGAAATGTATAGTTAAATTCATTATCTATAAGATTTTCTCCGTGATGCTGAGTCGATTTAAAAACTCCGATTTTGATTAGATCTTCTTTCGCTACGTTCAGTCCTATTTCTTCCTCAATCTCCCTTATTGCCGCTTTGTAAATTTCTTCTCCAGCACCGATATGTCCGGCTACAGATACATCCCAAAGTAGAGGGTGTGTATCCTTGAATTTACCTCTTTGTTGTATCAGAACTTCCCCTCTTTCAGTATAAAACCAAATATGCACTGTGGGATGAAATACACCAAGCCGATGTGCTACAGATTTTAAAATAGTCTTTCCGGTAAACTTCCCTTGTTCATCCAGGCTATCTATTAGTTCATCCATAATCTGATTGCACAAAATGCATTTATTTAGGAGCCTCAGTTAATCAAAATAGCTGAATGTCTCCCCGGATTTTATGTTTAATAAGGTTTCGTAAATTAGTCGGATTACATTTTCCACATCATCCCTGTGTACTGTTTCTACGGTAGTATGCATATATCTCAAAGGCAGTGAAATAAGAGCAGAGGCAACTCCGCCATTGCTATAAGCGAAGGCATCGGTATCTGTCCCTGTAGATCTGGATGCCGCCATACGCTGAAATGGGATTTTTTTAGCTTCGGCGGTTTCAATAATTCGTTCTCTAAGTTTATTCTGAACTGCCGGAGCATATGAAATGACAGGTCCTGCACCTAATTCTGTATGTCCTTGTTTTTTCTTGTCGATCATAGGCGTTGTAGTATCATGGCACACATCGGTGATAATCGCAGCATTTGGGCGGATGGTTTGTGAAATCATTTCCGCACCTCTAAGACCAATTTCCTCCTGTACTGAATTAGTTATATAGAGTCCAAAAGGTAGTTTTTTCTTATTTTCATGTAAAAGTCTGGCAACTTCAGCTATCATAAATCCACCTGCTCTATTGTCAATTGCTCGGCAGACGTATTTATCCTTATTCAAGACCTTGAATTCATCCGGATATGTGATAACACAGCCCACATGGACTCCCATTTTTTCAACCTCTTCTTTATCCTTTGCTCCGATATCAATAAAAATATTATCTAATTTAGGAGGCTCTTCTTTAGCACGGTCTCGAGTATGTATAGCGGGCCATCCGAAAATACCTTTTACAATTCCGTCTTTAGTATGAATATTTACCCATTTTGAAGGGGCAATTTGATGATCACTACCGCCATTGCGAATAACATAGAGGAGCCCGTTATCTGTAACATAATTTACATACCAGGAAATCTCATCGGAATGCCCTTCAATGACAACTCTGTATTTTGCTTCCGGATTAATAACACCAACCGCGGTTCCATACGTATCGGTAATAAATGTATCAACATAGGGTTTCACATAATTCATCCACAATTTTTGACCTTCCCATTCATAACCGGTAGGGGACGCATTGTTAAGGTATTTTTCAAAAAAAGTCAATGATTTTTTGGTGATAATCTTCTTTTCGCTCATGTATTTATAATTTGAATACAAACTTAACAATATTCACTTTTATTTAGTAATGCAGTCCAATGTTTATCATTAATTTTGGCAAGAAATTTGAAATCTAAATTTTCGTGAAAAAGTGTTTTCATCTTATTCTAATTTCTCTAATTGGCTATACTGGGATTTCCCAGATAAAAGAGAGGCCATTGGATTCTATTGCTGAAAAAATGATAATCGTAGAGGGGGATTCACTTTTTCAACAATCAATTGCCCTTGAAGAGGTATACATTTTTGGAAGATTGGAGTTTTCATCTTACCAGGATAAGTTGAAATATTATATTCTGCGCAGAAAGACTTTTAGGGTATATCCCTATGCAAAAATGGCATCGGAAAGGTTGGAAGAGCTCAATGATAGTTTGTTAAAAATTAAATCAAAACGAAAAAAGAAAAAGTATACAAAACAATTACAAAAATTTATTGAAGGAGAGTTTTCTGAAGAATTAAAAAAGTTGACCCGTACTGAGGGTCAGATTTTGGTTAAATTGATCTATAGGCAAACAGGAAATACAACCTATGGATTGGTTAAAGAATTACGAAGTGGATGGCGTGCCTTTTGGTACAATACAACCGCTAAAATGTTTAAGATAAACTTAAAAGAAGAATACCACCCGGAGAGCATTCATGAAGACTACCTTATTGAAGATATCTTACAGAGAGCTTTTGCGGCTAGCCAATTGGTACGGCAGGAATCTGTTTTGGATTATGATTATTCTTCATTAACGAATAGATGGGGCAAGACAGAAAAGAAAAAAAAATAGTTGCAGATAACGTTAAAATGACGTAGCTTTATGAGCCTTTTTTCGCTTTCAATCTTGAAGCAAAAAGCTAGTAATAAGTACATTAAAAATTGAGGTAAAAATTATTTCATAAAAATACCTGAAATTTATTTTTAATTAAAAAAAGTGCTCTATATTTGCACCCGCTTAGCTGGGCAGTAGTAACGGTTAGGTAAGGAAAAGGAATTATGAGCTACTGAATATAAAAGTTCATTGACATATTGACAGACAGCGTTTTTCTGCTTAAGTTTTCGTTAAGA
>CAZHWD010000104.1:0-1932 GCA_964536335.1 uncultured Eudoraea sp.
TATAAAACGCCCAATACGCATCTCATCCCGGTTGTAATTCGTCGAAAAACCCTTATTTTTCGGTATCTGACAAAAACTTGGATTAAGTGCAAAAAAGTGTCGATGAACGGATCTAACCCCTAAAACACCTTAGCGATTTATTGTGTATTTAACCGATAATCTGAAGACAATTCAACGCCAAAAAATAGGAGAAACAATAAAAAAAGTATTCTTTCAAGCTGCTTTAGAACTCAAAATAGTGCAATAAATGGCTATTTTAGCTCGCATCTCTAATCAATTTCTATCTAAAAAACCCATCAATGAAGACAATTTGGACGGTTAGCCTATTCTTTATCCTACTATTAGCCCATACAAATAGCCCTAGAACGGTAAATCAACGGCCTTCTCTCCCTCCTGCACTACTTTATTCAGATTCTCTGACTCAGGCTCTAAATGTGTTATATAGCCAGGGTTATATAAATGGCTTCGCAGTAACCTTAGTAAATGGGTCCGGACCTCTTTATCAAAAAGGATTTGGTTATATGGATGTTGCATCAAAAAAGCCTTATACAGATAGTACAATTCAAAATATTGCCTCTATTTCAAAAACCTTTATTGGTATTTCACTCATGAAGGCGCAAGAATTGGGAAAGTTAAAATTGGATGATCCTGTAAATAATTATCTCCCTTTCAAAGTCATCAACCCATATTTCCCTGAAAAAGAGATTACCATTAGGCATTTAGCTACACATACTTCAACTATTACGGATACCAAGTATTACGATAAAAAATCTTATGTATTAAAAGATGACATTACTTCTGATAAGCTAAAGGACTTGAATGAGACCTTTAATTCACCTACCTCTAAAACGACATTATTAGAATTTCTGCCAATGATTTTAGACACTAAAGGAAAATATTATAAGAAAAAAGGGTTTTTACAAGAATTACCTGGAACAAAATTCGACTACTCCAATATTGGGGCTACTCTGGCAGCTTTGGTCCTGGAACAGGCCACAGGAGTTCCTTTTGATGAATTTACCGCTAAATACATCCTGAATCCATTAAATATGGATGCATCGGGCTGGTCTTATGATAAGATTGACTTGTCTATGCATTCTAAACTGTACTCCGACAAAGAAACTGAATTACCCTTTTATGAATTAATTACTTATCCGGATGGCGGAATGCGGACTACCGCAAAGGATATGGGCAAGTATCTTTCCGAATTGATCAAAGCCAAGTCGGGTAAGGGAACCCTTTTGAGTGCGGACAGTTACAATGAGTATTTTAGAGAACAACTTAACGAATCTCATTTTGAGGAGCGCGATAGTGTATTCCCGTATAACGATGAATACAATATGGGCATCTTTATGGGTCATAGTGGCAATGGAGCCATTGGGCACACAGGGGGTGATCCAGGAGTGTCCTCATTAATGTTTTTTGATCCTACAACCGGAATAGGTAGATTTTTGATGATAAACACTTCTTTAATCAGCCAGGAAGGCGTAAATGAATTTTTCGGTATTATGAATGCCCTGGGAGATTATTCAGCTAAACTGAACCAATAATAGTTTGTAAACTCAACTATTACAAATACAGTTAATAACAAGTGTTTTATAAAAGTTCTGAAGAATTAGATACTAAGCCAATTTAGCTTTGTTTCTTTTTGTAGTAAAAGATAAAGCTTTCTTTACTCGGCTATTCTTGTTTTTGTACAAACGAGCAACAGTGTTTTCTTTAGTTGTTGAAGTAACTATACTCATTTCTATCGTTTCTACTTTAGTATCAACTTTAGAATCCTGAGCTTGAACAGCTACTCCGATAAAAAGAACAAAAATTAAAGTTACAATCGTTTTCATCACTTGGGGCGTTTTATATATATAAAACGCCCAATACGCATCTCATCCCGGTTGTAATTCGTCGAAAAACCCTTATTTTTCGGTATCTGAC
>CAZHWD010000105.1:0-12252 GCA_964536335.1 uncultured Eudoraea sp.
TTACCAAGCTCCTGGAGATTTAATCGATGCCAAAAAAGCTACTTTTTTAATTAGTAAGGAAATTCCCAGTCCTATGGGCGAATACTTGTCAGCATTTCAATCAAGAGTTGAAGCTGATAATATTGAAGCCGAAAATAATGGGAAATTGTACTCTTGGAATGAATTGTTGACAAGATTTAAAGTGCAATAATAAGATTCAATTTAATGGTTAATGGTATGCGGTCATTTATGCCCGGTAAATTCTGTTAACCATTATTTTTTTAATTAAAATTTTAAATAATGTACGAAATAAGCAATCAAATAGCAGATCAACGATTTGATAATTTACAAATCCAAAAAATAGTAAAGACAAATACTTTGGAGATTCTCAGCATTAGTTTGGAAAAAGGGGCTACCTTTCCTGAACACACGTCCCCCTCAGATGCGCAGTTGATCGTATTAGAGGGCGATATGGTTTTTCATATCAACGGAGATTCATACCAACTAAAAACTCAACAAAATTTTAATTTCCCTAAAGCCATGCCTCATACTGTTAGGGCCAATGAGAATTCCAAATTTTTGATAATACGATAATGCACAAATTTCAGATTCAATTAACGGTTCTTTTATTTCTTGTAGGAACTTCACTTTTGGCGAAGACCATTGTGGTTTGTAAAGACTGCAATGTGAAAACTATTTCAGAAGCTGTTAATTTAGCATCTGATTTTGACACACTTCTTATTAAAAAAGGCACCTACAAAGAATTTAATATCCTTGTAGACAAACCATTAACCTTAAAGGGTGAAAACTACCCCGTAATCGACGGCGAAGACCGCGGCGAAATCATACGCATTGTTTCCGATAATGTCACTATTGATGGACTATATATTATCAACGTTGGTACCAGTTACACTACAGATTACGCGGCCATACGGGTGGTCAAAAGTGAAAAATTCCTAATACAGAACGTAGTTTTGGAAAGGCTGTTTTTCGGGATATATCTTGAAAAATCCAACAACGGTAAAGTGTATCACAACAAGATTATCGGTGATGCTGTGGATGAATATAATTCTGGCAACGGTATTCAATTATGGTATTCCCACAATGTTCAGGTAGACCGAAATATCGTGCAAGGCGTGCGTGATGGTATTTACCTGGAGTTTTCTGATAACATTACCATCAATAACAATGTGAGCACAAATAATCTTAGGTATGGCCTTCATTTTATGTTTTCGAATGATGATGTGTACACAAATAATACCTTTGAGAACAATGGCGCTGGTGTGGCCGTAATGTTTTCCAAACGTATCAGAATGGAAGGCAATATATTCAGAAAGAATTGGGGTTCGGCTGCATTTGGTATGTTGCTTAAGGAAATCAATGATGCTGAAATTATTGGTAATACCTTTCAGGAAAATACTATTGGTATCAATATAGAAGGCTCAAATCGCATAGAATATAAAAACAATAACTTTATTAACAACGGGTGGGCCGTGAAAGTATTGGGAGCCTGTTATACCAATTCATTTATCAATAATAATTTCCTTTACAACTCTTTTGATATTTCGTATAACAGTAAATTGAACGATAATGTTTTTGCGAAAAATTATTGGAGCAATTACACAGGATATGATTTGGATAAAGACGGAATAGGTGATGTGCCCTATCGACCTGTGAAGTTGTTTTCATACGTTGTGAACCGAACACCTGAAACGATAGTGCTATTGCGTAGCATGTTTATGGATATAATTGATTTTTCCGAAAAAGTGTCACCCGTTTTTACACCAGATGACTTATTAGACGCAATGCCGTTAATGAAAAAATCAGAATGATTCAGATAGATAATTTATATAAAAAATTTGGAAGAAACCAGGTACTATCCAATTTGGATTTAGATATTCACGGTGGAGGAATATTTGCCGTACTGGGTCCCAATGGTTCTGGTAAAACTACATTGATCAAATGCATTTTAGGAATGGTAATTCCTTCATCAGGCGAAATTGAAGTACAGGACAACACAATCAAAAACAATTGGAAATACAGGCAGGAGATAAATTACCTGCCTCAAATAGCGAACTTTCCGGGCAACCTCAAGGTGAAAGAATTAATTCGGATGATCAAAGACCTTCGCCAAAAGGAAAGTAAGGAAGAAGAGTTGGTAAAACTTTTTGGTTTGGAACCTTTTTTGGATAAAAAATTAGGAACACTTTCTGGGGGCACCAAACAAAAGGTGAATATAGTATTGACCTTCATGTTCGATAGTCCCTTGCTTATTCTTGATGAACCAACTACAGGCTTAGATCCAGCGTCGCTGATTAAGTTAAAGGAATTAATCCTTCAAGAAAAAAACAAGGGCAAGACCATATTGATCACTACCCATATCATGCAGTTTGTTAAAGAAATGGCAGATGAGATTATATATCTTTTAGAAGGCAACATTTTTTACAAAGGTAGTGTTGAACAATTGATGACCCGGACCAAACAAACAGATTTTGAACATGCCATAGCGGCCATATCATCCCAGACAGCTAATGCTTAAGATATTAAAATATAGTTTTTACGATTTAATGCGAAGCAGATGGAGTTATGTGTATTTTCTATTCTATTTGGCATTGGGCTTTGTACTTTTATTTCTGAACAACGACCTTTCAAAAGCTGTAATAACTTTAATGAACGTTATCATTGTTCTTGTTCCACTAATAAGTACAATATTCGGGGTCATGTATTTTTATAATTCTAAAGAATTCACTGAGCTTTTACTGGCCCAACCTTTAAAAAGGAGTTCTATATTCCTGGGGCAATATTTGGGTGTGGCTGGTTCTTTAATGATGAGCCTTGTATTGGGATTGGGAATACCTTTTATTCTTTATGGTTTGTTTAGGAGTGATGCAATATGGGATTTTTCCTTACTATTGATAACAGGTGCATTTCTCACGCTAATCTTTACTGTTTTGGCTTTCAATATTTCCCTATCGAATGAAAACAAGATCAAAGGTTTTGGGTATGCCGTATTGCTGTGGCTCTTTTTAGCAGTTATTTATGACGGCTTGTTCTTAATGTCATTGATCGTCTTTGAAGAATATCCCTTAGATTCTTTTTCTTTGGCAGCAACCATGTTCAACCCAATTGACCTTTCCAGAACCTTGATCCTTTTAAAATTGGATATTTCAGCACTTTTAGGCTATACTGGTGCAATATTTAAGCAGTTCTTTGGCACGGATACGGGTTTGATCGCTTCTATACTGATGCTGATCCTTTGGACCGTATTGCCCATTTGGCGATTGGCATACAAGGCAAAAAGGAAGGATTTTTAATTTGAAAAAGGCATTATAAAATCTTGATAAGTACCCCGGGATGGATGTTTCTTTGTCATCAACACCTTTTTACCCTCAAACGAATAAATAATCCTGAGGATGTCTTCTTGCCGTTTTAAAAACGGGTTGGTTTTGCCCCAGGCAACAATCACGATATCGGAATCCTGTATTGCTTGCCTGATGAAATTGTCATTCTCTTTTCCAATTTTATTAGTAGAACCGATAAAACCATTGGTTTGTACATAGGCAAACTGATTAACTACTATAATAGTTTTTACGTTTCTAAATAACTCAACTTCTTTTTCAAAAATGATTTTTTCCAAAAATTGAACAGATTTGTCCGCAAATTTTGCAGTGGCAACACTGGGATTTTGCATAACAATACAGAGTGAGCTGCCGTTTGTTTTTGCGGTATTTTCTATGGTAAGTTGATATCGGAACTTCTTACAATCGGAAAATTTGGCTTGTACAAATACGTAAGGGATGTGTTTATAAATCATCGTTCAACAAATGCTAATTTAGTCTTGGCAAATGTTCAGTGCAATTTGCACCATTTCTTTAAAAGTTCGTTCCCGCTCTTCAAAACTGCATCTCTCACCAGTGACCAACGAGTCGGAAATGGTAAGTATGGTTAGAGCCTCAATATTGTATTTGGCAGCAATGGTGTAAAGTCCGGCAGATTCCATTTCAGCACAAAGCACTCCATATTTAGCCCATTTTTTATAACCCATTCGATCCTCTTCATAATACAGGTCAGAAGAGAGCACATTACCTGCCTTGATAGGAATGTTGTTCTCTTGTGCGTATAAAGCAGCCTTCAAAACCAAATTGAAGTTGGCTGTAGGGGCATAAGTAAATTCATTAAAAACGGTATTATTAATACTCGAATTTGTGGAAGCGGACAGGGCTACGACAATGTCCCGAATCTTAACATCCTCCTGATAAGACCCCGCAGTACCTACACGGATTATTCTTTTCACATCATAATCATTAATAAGTTCATGAAAGTATATCATGGCCGAAGGAATGCCCATACCACTTCCCTGTACAGAAATATTTTGCCCTTTAAATTTCCCGGTATAACCCAACATACCGCGTATATTTGAGTAACAATATGGGTCTTCAAAAAATGTTTCTGCAATCCATTTGGCACGCAGGGGATCACCCGGCATTAAAACAGTTTCGGCAATCTCGTTCTTTTTTGCATCAATATGTAAACTCATAAATTATTGATTGGTCTCTTTAACAATTGCAATTCCTGAGGAAGTACCCAAACGTGATACGCCCATATTTATATAACGCGTAGCGGTTTTTTTATCTTTTATTCCTCCCGAAGCTTTGATCTGTATTTTGTTTTGAATTACACGCTTAATTAATTCAATATCTTCAAATGTAGCTCCACCTGAGCCAAAGCCGGTTGAAGTTTTTACAAAATCTGCCTTAGCCTCAACCACCAGCATACTGGCAATCTTTTTTTCTTCATCGGTTAAGTAGCAGGTCTCAATAATTACTTTCAATTTCCTGGACCCTATGGCTTGTTTTATTTTACTTATTTCATCCTTTACCAGCCCGTATTCTTCAGATTTTAACAAACCAAGGTTTATAACCATGTCTATTTCATCTGCCCCATGCTCAATGCAGTACTGAGCCTCGTATAGTTTGGCTTCGGTAGACATAGCGCCTAACGGAAAGCCAATTACTGCGGCTATTTTGATACCGGAATCCTTCAACTGCTCCTTTGCCAACTCAATATAACAACTATTAACACAAACTGCATAAAAATTAAATTCTTTAGCTTCAGCGCAGAGTCTTCTTATTGCTTCCGGCGTTGCAGTAGGCTTTAATAAAGTATGATCAATAAATTGCTCAATTAGCATAAATATTTTTAAGCACGTTCAAATCTCTCATATGCTGCTTTATTCAACATTTCACGATGATCGGGATGTGCAATAGATATCAATGCGTTAGCCCGTTCGTATAAATTTTTTCCAAATAGATTTACTACTCCATATTCGGTTACCACATAATGAACATGGGCTCTTGTAGTAGTCACACCAGCACCTTCTTTAAGGGTAGGAGTAATCTTGCTTACTCCTTTACCTGTGGTTGAGGAAATAGCAAAAATTGGCTTTCCACCTTCAGAAATAGTGGCACCTCGGATAAAATCCATTTGACCGCCGACACCGGAAAAGTGTCGTTGTCCAATACTGTCGGCACACACCTGGCCGGTTAGATCTATTTCAATTGCGCTGTTTATTGCTGTTACTTTAGGATTTCTTGAAATTAAGCTTGTATCATTAGTATATCCCGCTTCTTTGAAATGCACCAGTGGATTGTCATCTACAAAATCGTACAAATTTTTAGTCCCTGCAGCGAAGCAAGTTACAATTTTACCGGTTTTTACTTCCTTTTCTTCTCCCGTAATAATGCCTTTCTCAACCAAAGGTAAAAGACCATCGGAAAACATTTCTGTATGTACCCCTAATCTTTTATGGTTGTATAAATTGCTTAAAACTGCATTCGGAATATTTCCGATACCTAATTGCAAAGTGGCACCATCTTCAATAAGTCCGGCAACATTTTTACCTATTTTGTGTTCCAAATCTGTTATTTGGGTAATTGGTGCAACATGGATGGGCTCGTCAACTTCTATGGCCATATCAATACTGTCTTTGTGAATAATACCGTCTCCGTGAGTTCTTGGTACCTGAGGATTAATCTGTGCAATTACTTTCTTTGCTGTCTGAACTGCGGGCAAGGCAATATCAACAGAAACGCCTAAAGAACAATACCCATGCCGGTCCGGGGGAGATACCTGAACTACAGCCACATCAAGGGGTAATATATTTCGTCTGAACAGAAAATGAATTTCACTCAGAAAAATAGGGATATAATCACCCTTATTTGTATTCACGGCTTTTCTGACATTGCCTCCAACAAAACAGCTGTTTATGTTAAATGCCTGATTAAATGGAGGGTTTGCATATTTTACCTCCCCTTCAGTATGAATTGAAATAATCTCTACTTCTTCTAATTCCTCATATCTTTCACAAATACTATTGATTAAAGTATTAGGAGTCATAGCAGCTCCTTGAAGAAATACCCGATCCCCGGATTTTACAATGGCGGCAGCTTCTGCTGCGGTAACAATTTTCATGTTAGTATTTTTATTTGATTTATAAATTGCCTCATTTAACTAATTTAATGCTAATGACATTCTAATTCTGTAGACACCACTTTAACCATAGGTTTTGGTGATACATAAGGTATTCCTAAACCCATTCCTCTTAGAATAAAAAGTAACCCTATGATAACTACAAAAACTGGTATTAATTTACGTATTCGTTGCTTTGCAGAATCCTTTAATATCCCACTCAGGTAAACGGCAGTTGTCATTAATGGAACTGTTCCTAAACCAAACAAAACCATATACAACGAACCTTCTACAGCTGTGCCCATGGCAATTGCTCCCAATAGAGCCATATAAACCAGTCCACAGGGCAGGAAGCCATTTAGAAACCCAATAGTGAGAAAAGTATCTGCCGTTTTCTTCTTCAGCGCTTTACCTAAACTGCTTTTAATTTTTCCAATAATCCGATAAACAGGTTTTGAAAGGCTAAGCCTACTCAAATAACTATAGGGTATTATTACAGCTAATATCATGAGTACACCAACAAGAATCGATAGTTTTTGCTGTATTCCAAAGATGTAAAGTCCCTTACCTAATAGTCCAAATAATAAGCCAATAATGCCATATGCCATTAGTCTTCCAAAATGGTAAATGAAAATCTGACCTGCTTTTTTATATTTATTGTTCTGACTTACAGGCAGCATAAATGCAATGGGTCCGCACATACCTATACAGTGCAAACTTCCCATAAGACCCAAGATTAAGGCAGACAATAACATATTATTAATTAATAGGAGATACTTTTTTTTATCAAGTACTTTTTGCCTTGATAATTCCAGTAAATTTTTATGTCCCAGCGACCATCCAACAAACGTTTGTCAGGTATGAGCAAATGTTTATTGGATAAACTTATAGGAAAGTCAAAATCCAAGTGTTTATTGGATGGTCTGTATAGGGACACTTTACCCTTCATTTCTTCATAATTCATTTTTGGCGGGAAAGTAATTGCTAACCCATCTTCCTGGTGTACAAAACTAAACTGGGGTGCATAATCTTTGGCATTAGAAAGTGCGTCAATCTCCTTTTGATAGGCTAACTCTTCCTTGTAATACTCTTCTGTGACCAAATCATGATTGGCACGGTTATCTGTACTGGCAAGAACTACGAAATACAGTATAAACGCAATAAATGCAACAAATGCCAAAACTATTCCTGTTCCCCAATTAAACTTCATACTTTTTATTTCATTTTAATGAATACTTCTAATTATAACTTCTTGGTGCCAGGAATCTTGCCGTTGTTGTTTCAATTAATTCATCTCCACTATATACGCCAATTTTCAGGTTGTCTTTATCCCCATTTAAAGCAGCGTTATTAATTTCAATAAACAAGGTGCCTTCTGCTAATTGCTGTGCAGTGACTTTAAAACTGCGGTGTGATACCAAATCAATATTTCCTTTATGTGAGAGAAGTTTAAAACTTACATTATCAATGTCTTTGGATGTTTTATTTATCAGCTTATAGGTGTACACATTACTGATTATATTACCTTCTTTATGTTCATATAGTTGACCAGGTAATCTAAAAATA
Organism: uncultured Eudoraea sp.; assembly: GCA_964536335.1. Lineage (GTDB taxonomy): Bacteria > Bacteroidota > Bacteroidia > Flavobacteriales > Flavobacteriaceae > Eudoraea. Next base: position 8,014 of record CAZHWD010000105.1, read on the forward strand.
TTGGCTTCCAGATCATTTCGTAAGAAAAGCATTCCAATAAGTACCCCAATTAATATTGTTAGTACGGCTGCGTATCCTTTTAATCTGGGATTAAAAGTAAATTTCGCCTTTCTTTCAATATTGTCCTCACTGGCGTAACGAATAAGACCTTTTGGAAGATCTATTTTTTCCATAATGGTATCACACTCATCCATACAAGCGGTGCAATTCACACATTCCAATTGAGTGCCATTTCTGATATCAATACCTGTAGGGCATACATTCACACATTGAAAGCAGTCTATACAATCTCCGTGACCAAGTGCATTCCTATCTTCATTTTTACGAAATTTCTTGCGACCATTTTCGGCTTCACCCCGCTTATGGTCATAGGCAACTACGATAGACTTGTTGTCTAATAATACTCCCTGCATTCTCCCATAGGGACAGGCAATAATACAGACCTGCTCTCTGAACCATGCAAAAACAAAATAAAATACTGCTGTAAAAATAAGCAGAGATACCAATGTACTAATGTGGTTCAGAGGACCATCTGTGATGTATTGTATTAATTTGTCACTTCCAATTAGATAGGCCAGGAATACATTGGCTATTAAAAAAGACATAATAAAGAAGACGAACCACTTTAGTAATCGCTTCCTTATTTTTTCAGTGTTCCATGACTGCTTTGCCAAACGCATCTGAGCACCGCGATCTCCATCTATCCAGTACTCAATTCGCCTGAAGACCATTTCCATAAATATTGTTTGAGGGCACATCCATCCACAGAATATACGTCCAAAAGCAACGGTAAAAAGTGCAATAAAAATTACCCCTATGATCATACAGATTACAAAAAGATGGAAATCCTGGGGCCAAAACGGAAAACTAAAAATATTGAACCTGCGTTCCAAAACATTAAACATCAGGAACTGGTTGCCATTTATCCTAATAAATGGAGAAGCAAATAGGAAAATCAATAATCCGTAACTAACCCATTTTCGATATTTATAATACCTTCCACTAGGTTTTTTGGGGAATATCCAGGCCCGCTTTCCTTCTTCGTTTATGGTCCCAATACTATCCCTGAAATTCTCTTCCATAGTTTTAATTACTATTCCCGGTTCCTACCTGAGCAGGAGCTATACATTGATAATAACAGTTATAGAATCTGTCTTTTGTTCCAGAACAGCCTTTAGAGGAAGTATTTTCCTATTTTGGCTAATTCTCGTCAACCCATAGATCTCCTTCCGCCACCTTGGGATTAGCGGCTGTAGTACCTTGAAAATTAAGTAAATAACTAGATACCTGGGCAATTTCTAACGGTTTGAGCGTTTGTTTCCAGGAAATCATACCTTTGCCGTCTCGTCCTCCTTCAGAAACGGTATTAAAGACATTTTTAATTCCGCCTCCCGATATCCAATATTCATCCGTAAGATTGGGCCCAATTCCACCACCACCATCCGCCATATGGCATACAACGCAATTGGTTTCAAAAATGGATTTTCCTGCGCTAATATCAGAGGCCTCCGTTAACAATTCAACTGAACTGACATCTACCAGATCCTTAGCGGTTTTTTTATAAGCTTCTATTTCGGCCTGAGCTTCAGCTACCTCCAGTTCATATTCTAAATCCTGGTCATAATCGCCATATATTTCGAATCTTATCAGGTAAATAACAGCAAAAATAATCGTCGCATAGAAAAGGTAAACCCACCATGGTGGCAACTCATTGTCAAGCTCTTTTATACCGTCATAGTTGTGGTCTAAGACTATTTCGCCTTCAGCTTCCATGGGTTTAGAGCCTAATAGTTTTTGGTACATTTTCTTACCCCAACTCCATTCCCATTGTTTTGATTTAGATTCCGAATACCTTTCTTTGGTTTCGTCAGAAAGGGATTGAAGCATGATATTTTCGATGGACTTTAAAATAAGTTCAATAGCAATTAAAATCAATAACACCATTAATAAAAATAACTGTGTTATGGGGTATTCAATAAATGCGGGTTTTTCTCCGGAGTCGATAAAATATTCCATCAATCCAAAGATGATAAAGAATATTAATGGGATTCTGATCCACCAGGGTGACATATTTTTCATTGTTCTTATTGTTTAGGTTGATTATCTTCTAATGGTATTTCACTTACTTCTTTTATATGCTCTTTTGAGGCGGTAAATACCCACCAAAAAAGAATGGCAAAAAATACAAAGAAGATGAGCAGTGATATCATGGGATAGGTGGCAATACCTTCCATACTTTCCATGTGATTTTTTATAAATTTTAGCATGATCTACTTGTTTTCGGACAATAATTCGTCGGTTCCCTTAACTTTTATATCTGTACCCAAACGCTGTAAGTAAGCGATTAGTGAAACGATCTCACGATCGCGCATTTCCACAAAATCCAATCCGTTTTCCGCAGCGTATTTTTTATCTGCCTCATAAGATTTGACAAAATCTGGATCAGCATAAAGGTTTTCTTCTATTTGAATAGATTGTTCTTCCATAGAAGTAGCAGCATTTGCGATATCTTCTTCCGTATAAGGTACACCAAGGCTTACCATAGCCTCCATTTTGCTCTGTATACCATTGCGATCGTGTTCGTTGAGGACCATCCACTGATATGCCGGCATAATAGAACCTGATGAGGTGCTTTGAGGGTCATACATATGGTTAAGATGCCAACTATCGGAATATTTACCCCCAATTCGCAGTAAATCGGGCCCTGTACGCTTACTACCCCAAAGGAAAGGGTGATCATAAACAAACTCCCCGGCTTTGGCATATTCTCCATAGCGTTCCACTTCACTTCTGAAAGGACGAACCATCTGAGAATGACAACCTACACAGCCTTCGCGTATATAAAGATCTCTTCCCTCTAATTCCAAAGGAGTATATGGTTTTACACTTGTAATAGTTGGTATATTGGATTTAACAAGAATAGTTGGGACTATCTGGACAATCCCTCCAATAAGAATGGCAATAGTTGCAAATATTGTCAATTTAATAGGTTTACGTTCCAGCCAGGTGTGATATGTTTCCCCTGCTGTTCTCTTTTTAGATACCCTTGTAAGTGCCGCTGCTTCTGCAAGTTCATCCTCCACCTTACTGCCTGAGCGAACCGTTACTACAATGTTGTACAGCATGACAATGAACCCAACAATGTAGAGACTACCACCAATAGCCCGCATCCAGTACATTGGCATAATTTCATTTACGGTCTCCAGGAAGTTCCCGTAAACAAGGGAGCCGTCCGGGTTAAAATCTTTCCACATTAAAGCTTGTGTAAAGCCGGCCACATACATTGGTAATGCATATAAAATGATCCCTAATGTTCCAATCCAAAAGTGAAAATTGGCCATGGGTACAGAAAATAATCTTGTTTTAAACATTTTAGGTACCATCCAGTAAATCATTCCAAAGGCCAGAAAACCATTCCAGGCCAGAGCACCTACATGTACATGCGCAATAATCCAGTCACTAAAATGTGCAATGGCGTTTACATTTTTCAAGGATAACATAGGACCTTCAAAAGTAGCCATCCCATAACCTGTAATTGCAACCACCATAAATTTAAGGGTTGGGTCTGTACGTACTTTATCCCAGGCACCTCTAAGGGTTAATAACCCATTTATCATACCACCCCAGGAAGGTGCAATAAGCATAACTGAAAATGCCACACCTAAGTTTTGTGCCCAATCCGGGAGGGATGTATAAAGTAAATGGTGAGGTCCGGCCCAGATATAAATAAAAATCAATGACCAGAAATGGACGATTGATAATCTATAGGAGTAAACGGGTCTGTTCGCAGCTTTAGGAACAAAATAATACATAAGTCCTAAAAAAGGTGTGGTGAGGAAGAAAGCCACAGCGTTATGTCCGTACCACCATTGAACCAGAGCATCCTGAACCCCTGCATATACCGAATAACTTTTTAAAGCGCTAACAGGCAATTCCAAACTATTGAAGATATGAAGAACAGCTACTGTTACAAATGTGGCCAAATAGAACCAAATGGCTACATAGAGGTGACGTTGTCTTCTTTTAACCATTGTTCCAATCAGGTTCCATCCAAATGCGACCCATACAAGCGCAATTGCAATATCAATTGGCCACTCTAACTCAGCATATTCTTTAGAAGTACTATATCCAAGAGGAAGCGTGATTGCTGCCGCTACTATTATAGCTTGCCACCCCCAGAAGTTAAACTTACTTAGGAAGTCACTAAACATACGGGCTTTGAGTAAACGCTGGGTAGAG
>CAZHWD010000106.1:0-2498 GCA_964536335.1 uncultured Eudoraea sp.
CAAGACCCCCAAATGATTTTCTTGTAAATAATATACCCGCCAATGTTGAGGTCCAGGCAATATAGATCATAGATTCATATCCGTTACTCCAGGGAGCCCTGCCGGAAACATACCAACGCAAACCAAGTCCTATGGTGTGTAGTACGAAACCAATAACCACCAAAGAAAATAATACAAGATATACCTTCTTAAGGTTTGTTTTTGGTTTAAAAACTGAATAGAATAGAAAGAATAATAACAGGATACCAAGAAGCATATAAAACAACGCTAAACGGGTAAAGACATTTAGATTATTTAATAATATTTCAGCCTTGATCTTTGATTCTGACGGCATTATGGAACCACCATTTTTTATTTGGTATGCTTTTAATTCTTCTACAAGCTCATCTGCCTGAAGGTAATTCCCTGTATTGATGACCTCTTTTAGGGTGGTTGTATAGCTGTTAAAAAAATTGTCTGCTATTTCTGAGTGATTATGACCGTCATTCTCAACATGGGCATGCCCACTGTTTGCAACCCAGGTATTATTTGGATCATTGGGGGTTGGAATTATTTTAAGCAATGTACCTGAGAAGATCATACTCAAAATATTGACTCTCTCGTCAATTTTTATTAATTCCTTTTCATAGACACCCCTGTCAATAGGTTCAAGGCTATATACTCTTCGTACTTCTTCCTGTAATTTATACTTACCATCAGTAGAGAAAAAATCGGCATAGGAAGCATAATCTCCGGGGACACCTAGTTTTTCATGAATGTCCTTATGCTTTCCTAGCTTAATAACTCCTGCGGCGAACCATTCCTGCTTATTAACAAACATGCTCAGTAATATCTGGTCTGCTGTTAAGCCAAATAAACTTTCCTTACGGGCCAATTTTCGCATCAATTCCCTGGAAAGGGTGTGTATTGGTTTCATACGTCCCTTAAAATCCTGAACGGCCAACTCACTGAACTTATCGGCATGATCAATTTTAACAGCATGCTCAACATAAGTATTAATCGGGTTAGATTGAGCCGCTAGCGAATTAACAGATAAAAGGATTAGTAGCAGAACTATTAATCCTTTCGCACGTAATTTTTTAATTTTTTGGGTGAGTTGGTGAAATCTTGTTTTTTTACTGAATAAGGTAAGGATCATACCCAAAGTGAGCAGGGCATAGCCAATATAAGATATTAAGGTACCCCAAAAATCACTGTTGACACTTAAATAAGTACCTCTCTCATCCCTGTCAAACGAGGATTGAAAAAACCGATACCCCTTATAATTCAGGATATTATTCATATAGATGCGATAATCCATTTTTACATTTTCCTTTTCATCAACAAGGGTAACTTCACTTGCATAGGACGAAGCACTATTGGTACCTGGGTATTTGTCCAGAATAAACTTGTTCAGCTTTATATAAAAAGGGACCTTCATTTCTTTTGCGCCATAAGAAATAGCAACACTCAAATCCTCAAAAGGCAGAAATTCGGCCCGACCCTTATTTCCCCTGCCACTAAACACATAGGTCTCCTTTGATTCTCCATTAACTGAGACTTCCATTAAAAGTGCTGTAATGCTTTCATTTTTAACTTTAGGGTCTTCAGATTCAATTTGTACCGACCCTTTTTTATTGAAATCGGAAAAAACCACACTATTGCCCCCATCTGTATACAAAGCCCTTAATTTGAGTGGGGAATCCGTATCTGATGGGTAAATGGTATCCTTTTTCTGTGTAGCCATAACAGTCTGTGTAAGAACTTTGCTACTTGTAAACACAAGAGATTCGTTTTTTAGCGAAATATTAAAAGCATCGGGAAATGGGGTGTCTTTAAAATTATAAATCACATTACCAATACGTTTGGTTTCACCCAGACTTATATAATACTCTTCCCTCCCATTAAGACCTCCGATTACTAGTTGCAAAGTTGGAATGCCGTCAATATTCTCCGACAGGCGTTTTTTTGGATTAGGAATAAAATCCTTCACTCTTACATTGATTAAATCTGTGCCAATTAGATAGGATTCCTGCCAGTTATTATTACCAAGTGAAGCAAACAAAACTGGCTCATTAAAATCATAAGTCTGACTATTTGCTTTTACCTTAAACTTTAAAAATGTGTTGGAAGAAATAAAACTATTAGCGGTCTCATTTTCCCGGATGTGCATAATACCTTCAAAACCCATATATCTTGTAATACCCGCACCAATAATAATGATGATAATAGCCGAATGAAATAAAAGCAATGGCCATTTCTTTTGTTGTACCATCCGAAACTTAATAATGTTCACTATTATGGTAATACTAAAAAGAATGAGCAAGAGCTCGAACCACCACGACTTATAAACCACTTTTTGTGCCGCAGAGGTGCCTAAATCATTTTCAATAAAGGTAGCTGTTCCAATTGCCCCCGCAAATAGCAGAAAATACAGTCCGGCGGCTCTTGTATTGAAGAAAGGTGATAATATTTTAAAGACTTGGGAGAAAAATAATTTCATGTTCATTCAATGAGAT
>CAZHWD010000107.1:0-2158 GCA_964536335.1 uncultured Eudoraea sp.
TGTTATTGCTTCAGACATAAGACAACTTGAGCACATTGAATACACCCCGGCACCGGATATTATCCATGAAGGAGCTGGACATGCACCAATCATTGCAAATCCTGAATATGCAGAATATTTGAGAAGGTTTGGTGAAATAGGCTCTAAGGCCATTTCCAGCGCAAAGGATTATGAGCTCTATGAGGCCGTCAGATATCTCTCCATAATAAAAGAAGCTGCAGGTACTCCCCGGGTTGATATTGAGAAAGCCGAGAAACATATCGAAGAATTACAGCTAAGTATGGGTGAGCCCAGTGAAATGGCCCTAATTAGAAATTTACATTGGTGGACCGTGGAGTACGGGCTAATTGGAACGGTAGACCAACCAAAAATTTATGGTGCCGGACTTTTATCTTCTATAGGCGAAAGTGCCTGGTGTATGACAGAAAAAGTTAAAAAACAACCTTATAGTATTGAGGCAGCGCATACTTCTTTTGATATTACAAAACCACAGCCCCAGCTCTTTGTTACACCTGATTTTGCCTTTCTGAGTCAGGTACTTGAAGAATTCGCCAACAGCATGTCTTTAAGAAAAGGTGGCCTTATGGGGGTAACTAGATTGATCAATGCTAATGAACTGGGCACCATAGAACTTAGCACCGGATTACAGATATCAGGAATATTCAGCAATGTAATTTCATATGAAGACAAGCCGGTATATCTCCAAACAATTGGAGAAACTGCATTGTCTTACAGAGAAAAGGAACTGGTTGGCCATAGCAGACAGGATCATAGCAATGGTTTTGGATCTCCCATTGGAAAACTAAAAGGGATAAATCTGGCCATAGAAGATATGAGCCCGCGAGATCTGAAAGCATATAAAATCTATGAAGGTGAAACCATCTCACTTGAATTTGTAGGGGATATTAAGGTCGATGGGGAAATTATTACGGGTACACGAAATCTAATGGGTAAAATTATTCTTATAACATTCCGGAACTGTACCGTAACCCATGACAAAGAAGTACTTTTTAAACCAGATTCCGGTTTATATCATATGACTGTGGGAGAACGTGTAATTTCTGCTTTCAATGGGCCTGCGGACCTCAGCAGTTTCGATTTAGTTACCCACGAAGTTTCCTCTGAAACAATTAAACCAATAAAATCTGAAGCTCGTAATAAACTGGAGCTGTATTATAAGCAGATACGAGATTATCGTGAAGGCAGTAATACAACAATATCAAGAAACAAGGTATTTAAAGAAATATGTGAGAAGTATCCAAATGACTGGCTTCTATCTATTGAACTCTACGAATTGGCGAAAAACAATAACGATCTTGGATTTGCTCAACAGATCCATTCACATCTGGAAGCCGTTAAACTTAACAATCCCAAAGTGGGTCATTTAATAGATGACGGATTATCATTAGTTGATGGTCAACTGGTTAATTAATAATTAATTATGAGATATTATGTCTTGTTTGCCTGTGTTTTTCTTTTTCTTCAAACTATGAATGCTCAATTTGTTGCTAACTATGATGAATCTAGGGTCCCGGAATTTGATCTGCCCGATCCCTTAACCACTTTTTCTAATAATCAAATTCTGACAAGTGCTACCTGGAACGAAATAAGAAGACCAGAATTGATTACTTTTTTTGAATCCCAGGTTTTTGGTAAAGTTCCCGGAACTTTAGATGCTATTGCATTTGAAGTTGTAGAAGAAAGTAACTCCGCGCTTGGTGAACTTGCCAAACGAAGACAAATAAAGGTAAGCGTTACAAAAAATAGTAAAACATTAAGCTTTCTGATACTTTTATACCTGCCAAAAATGGTTGACCGGGCCCCTCTTTTTTTAGGTTATAATTTTCATGGAAATCACACAGTTATTGACGATCCTGCTATCATTATCTCAAAAGCCTGGTCGCTGAATAATGAATCAATAGGTATTACCAACCATACTTTAACTGAAGAAAGCAGGGGAATGCTATCGAGCAGATGGGCAATAACCAGTATAATTGAAGCCGGTCTTGGCCTGGCTACCATTTACTATGGAGAAATAGATCCTGACAAAAATGATTTTACAGATGGTCTCCATTCTTTGTTCTACGAAGAAGGCCAGAAAAGACCTGCCAAGGATGAATGGGGCGCCATTGGGGCCTGGGCCTGGGCCTTAAGCAGA
>CAZHWD010000108.1:0-2930 GCA_964536335.1 uncultured Eudoraea sp.
GCAAAGGCCAGGAGAAAGGCTCCTATGATCAGGGTAATGTTGCTGGTGATAATTGCCGTATCTATCCCGGCCTGGTTCAGCGCGGTTACCAATACAAAAACGATGATTATATAGTACACAATGCCACTAACAATCTTTGATCCACTCATACCCGTGGATTCGAAAATACCAAGCAGCGCTTTCCGGATCAGTTTGGCGGCAAACATCCCAATCATAAAAATGACAACGGCACTAAGCAGAATAGGCAAATAGCGCAACAGGTTTGAGATCTCGGTTGAGACAATCGTTAACCCCATTATTTCGGCTGCTACTATGATAAAGGTGATCCATAAGATCCCTTTTACAAAGCCCAATAAGATCCTGGACACATCTACTTTTACCGTACTCTTTTCGCCAAATAATTTGGCATCGTTTATTTTTTCGGAGACCCTATCAATCCGCGCGATACGTAAGATCTTTTTCAAAATAAATGATATGATCTTAATGATGATCCATGCCAGTAGCAAAACGATGATTGCGCCTATGATTCCGGGGAGTGCAGAGACGATATCCTGAAAAATTGATTTGAGGGATTCTGATGCTAAGCTTCCAATTGATTCCATAATTTTAGTGAGATTAGATAGTTATATAATTAGTTTTTGCGACGGGTCTTAAACATCCCAGATAACGCCTCTTTGACGTTTATGGTAAACAGGGAGGCCAGCTCCATGATAAGCTTGGCAATGGCAACATCGTTCATCACCTTTGTTTTGAGGTTAGGGGGCGCATCCTTGATCAGTTTGCCAAGATCTTTGAACGGATTTTTACTTTTATCTGCCATTATGGGTTTGCATTATAGGTTTCTATTAATCTTGATTTCGCTCTTTTCAGGCGCATTTTTACAGCACTTTCACCAATATTCAGAATGGCACAAAGTTCTTTGATTGGAACATCATCCTGATATTTCAGAAGCAAGATGGCTTTATCTTCCGGGGCTATCTGTTCCAACACTTTTTTTAGCTTGTCCGAGCGCATATGGAATAAGCTTCTGTCCTCCACATGAATAGACATGCCAGGGTAGTTAGCATCCAGATTTTCTGATTTCTCAATTATTTTACGCTCCTTGTTCCTGTTCACATAGTTGACACAAAAATTATAGGTTAAGGCGTACACCCAACTTGAAAATTTAGAGTCGCCTTTAAAACTTCCCATTTTAACGAATATCATGAGAAAAACATCCTGAGTAAGGTCTGCGGCTTCATCATCGGACCTTGAAAAACCGGTACATTTGGTATAGATTTTATTTGCATAGCGGTCATAAATAATCCCGAATAAAAGGGTGTTTTTTGTCTCAATGATGGTTTTGACCAATTCCTCGTCCTTAAGGCTTCGATAAGGATTATCCTTTGTTAAATCAGACCTGTATCGATCCCCGATTAATACAAGAAATAAATTTTTAAGTATGGTCACCATCTACTATGGTTTGAATCGGCTAATTAGTAAATAACTACAATTTAATGAAACATTGAGATATGGGCCTCCTTCAGAAATTTTTACGTTCTCACAGAGACCCAAATCAACCCAACTAACTACGCTAACTTTCATCAAATTCTTTCATCGTTTTCAGTGTAAGTATTTAGCAGGTTTTACCCAAATCTGGCCAGTAGGTGTACGGGGGTACAGCTGCTGGCAGATAAGGTGGCCATAAAATAAAAAGGCCAGTTCACGAATATATCTTTAAAATGGATAACTACTAATGACTTACATCCTTAAGACACCATAATTTTTAAAAGGTCACTTTCTGTACTAAAATTGCACAAGAAATTGTATTGATAGTCCCGATCCCAATCTCAATAACAATCGGGATCGAGATGTTATTTTGTATTTGCGGTGAGATGAGATAAGCATATTTTCCGCACAGAAGCCAATAAGCCATGAGTAAACCGCAACGCGCTTGGAAGGAATTATAACGCCGCCATGTGGTGAAGACTGGGGTAAACTGCACTTTGCTCATTGGGCCCAGCCGTCCCATAATGCAACTATTTATCGACTTGCATACTTAATGGGGTTCCGAATTGTATGCCTTTTTGTTCTATTATTATGACAAATACAGTTTACAAAATTATCCAATCTTATATAACTTTTAATTGCTCCCTAATGACCAAAATCATTTACTCCCCTGGCTGTGTTGTTTACTTTAGTGGTAAATTAGACAGGGCTTGCGGCTGACTATATCGGCCAATCAGGGATGCCATCTGCTAAAAAATCATTGAAAATCATAAAGGTGGTAAAGGCATATCAACTATAGTCCGGTATGGATTTTTTAAAAAAAATTAATTTTGAACTCTAAATATAATGTTATGAAACAGCTATTTTTTGCGCTATTATTCGCAGTAGTATGTATAGGCCTAAACGCAAAGGACGCTACATACATACCGCCCCAGGAGGTACAAGTTGGTGATATCCTCAAGTTAGGCTACCCCGATGCCCCAAGGTACAAGTACATTAATTTTCCAAGGCCCAATTTTATTATCAAAAGAGGAGGGGTTGTTAATTACAAGAGATTGCAAGGAAATAAAGTGGTCGTGACATCTGTGCAGGAAAAGAAGGACGGCACCTTACAGGTAAGGATCAAAAGGGCCGATGGCGGACGGTTCTTCGGGAGTCACAGTGAAGTATCGGCAGATTTGAAGGGTGCGCTGGAAACAGGTGAACTCGGTGGTATTTAGTTAGGTTAGTCAGGTGTTTTTTTGGTTTCCAGGGTCGGCCAGGATATGGGTTGGTGGGATGTAGATAATGTTATCAATTGTAAAGGGTTAAGTAAAAATACGCCACAAAAGTTGCTTCCAAAACCGAACTTTACAAATTGTAATCCTGATTAATTCGTGAAGAAATAATTATTAGTTAAAAAAATAACCCCTTGATAATCATGGGGTTATATTTCGTGGTCC
>CAZHWD010000109.1:0-31916 GCA_964536335.1 uncultured Eudoraea sp.
TGGTGTAGGGCTTGTAGTCTATCTTGTACTTGCTATTTTTATGGCCTTTACAATCAATTCGGATGTTTTGAAAACAGACTATAACATTCTTATGAAGGTTGCCTTGTTTGCACCTGCTGTTGTTGCCGGAATATGGGGCGCAACCCTGTCTTCGGCCTTAGGAGGCATACTTGGAGGACCAAGAATTTTGCAGGCCATGTCCATCGATAAGGTAACGCCTAAAATATTTGGTAAAGGAAAGGGAACCAATAATGAACCGGTGAACGCCCTGTTCATGGTATTTATTATCGCAGAGGCCGGCATTCTCATAGGGGAATTGGACGTTATCGCGCGGGTGGTCTCTATGTTTTATCTGACCGCTTACGGTTTTATCAATATTTCCTATTTCCTGGAAAGTTGGGCGAATCCTGACTTTCAGCCTAGCTTTAAAATTAAACGCTGGATTGGTCTGCTAGGATTTGTTGCCTGCTTTGTGGTTATGTTTAAGTTAGATATGATTGCCATGATAGCCGCATTAGTGGTAATTGGAGGCTTATATTTTGGCCTGCAACGAAAGGAAGTAAAGCTTCAATCGAATGACGTATGGCGGAGTGTTTGGGAAAATGTGGTAAACAAAGGGTTAAAAAAGATAGATGCCAAGGTTGACGAAAATACCAATTGGAATCCAAATATTATTCTCTTCAGTGGTAAAAGCGATCATCAATCCTATTTATTGGAGTTATGCAAAACTGTATCGGGCCGCACAGGCATCGTTACAAATTTTAAGCTCATCCTTGATACCAAAGATGATACGCCTTTGAAAAAAACAGAGCAAATTGTACGGAATGAGTCCTTTAAGGAACTTGGTATTTTTGGAAGGCAGGTAAAAGTGAATAACATCTATAGTGGCATTAAAAATATTGCCACAGTATTTGGGTTTTCAGGGGTTGAACCAAATACCATAATGATGGGATGGCCCAAAGGTTTAGAAAATTCAGGGGAATATGCCAAAATGACCGAGACCTTACTGTATTTGGATTATAATTTATTGTATTTGGATTTTGATAGAAAAACCAAATTCGGCGACTATCGCACAGTAGATCTTTGGTGGCGGGAAACAGACAGCAAGAATGCCGAGATGATGCTGAATATTGCACGATTTATAATTGCCTCCCCTAAATGGAACAATACCATTATTAGGGTATTGTTCGTGAATAACAACAATGTGGATAGTACCATAATACATTCTAAAATTTCCAAACTTGTTGAAGATTTAAGGGTTAATGTTGAAATTAGAATTATTAACAATGCGGTAGAGCAAGAACCATTTTATAACATTATTGAACAGCAATCTGCGTCTACCGATTTAACCTTGGTGGGCATACCGAATTTCAAAATTGAAAAACAGGCCGAATTTGTAATAAAAACGAATCAATTATTCGAAACTATAGGCTCTACCCTACTGGTAAAAGCTGCTAATAATTTTAATGAACTTGAATTGAATCTGACCGAGGCGAATACTGAAATGATATAAAGCTGGGTTTAGCTTTAATTTTTATCTTAATACTGAAGAATTTTTTTAGACGGCATATTCGGCAAATTTGGATAATAAAAAAGCCCATCAAATTTTTGATGGGCTTTTGTGTCAAAGTATAAGCTTATATGTTATAAAACTTTTACGTTTACTGCATTTAATCCTTTTTTTCCTTCTGTAAGATCAAATTCAACTTCATCGCCTTCGCGAATTTCATCAATTAATCCGGAAAAATGTACAAAATGTTCTTTGTTTGAACCTTCTTCAGTGATAAATCCAAAACCTTTGGCATCGTTGAAAAATTTTACTGTTCCTTTACTCATCTTAATTTAATTAAATTTATAATACTTTTTATTTTGCAAAGATGGTGCCATTTATTTAAAATACAACTTATTAGTTCATTAATCTATAATCATAGTTCATTTATTCTCTCCTAACGAAGGCCCTACTTCCTCATTAAAGTGTTTTATATCGGATTTACCAGTCAGTTTTTATTTAAAAGTCATATTTCAAAATATCATTTCCCAGATTTGTTATATAAAGTGTGTGACCATCATTAGAAAAAAACATCCCCGTAATTAATCCGGGCAGCGGAAGAAACAGATCTGGTGATAGCAATTCAAGCCTCTCCATACCCAAATGACTTCTTCGATTCCATTCGTTTGTAATTTTTAAATTTTCATTCGCGGAACCATCAAAGATTACATGCTGAGAATGATTCTCAAAATCTACAGCAATCACTTGATTATAGAGAGGAGAAGCAATGATTAACCGACCTTTCTGATCAATTAATAAATTATCCGGAGTGCCTACATTGGCAGCCACACCAATATATTTGGCCAAACCACTATTAATATCTACTTCAAATTTATGCACTCTATCCATCATGGTTTCGGAAACAAATAGGTGCTTTTCATCCTTATCCATGGTGATACCATTTGCAAAATAGAGACTGTCGGCAATTTTAACGGGTACGCTTTTTAAGTCGGCCATTCTGAAAACAGCTCCATGAGGTACAGGTAAATTTACATCACGAAACATTTCTTGTACATTAGTGCTCTCAGTAGATTGAGAGAACCATAGCGCTCCTGTTTTATCCCTGTAGATGGTATTAACCCCATAAGGATGATCATAGATCATTTCCACTTCTTCTGAGGCTACATTTATTCGATAAATCTTTCCGTCTGCAACATCAGACATTAAAATATGTTGCCCATTGTGTTCTAATACAACACCATTGGGAGCTGCAACTTGATCTGGTGGCATATGCACAAAACCCGCAGCAGCGAAATTACCAAATGGGCGATTTGAACCATCTTTTTCAATTAATCTGAGACCTTTTGCCTGATCTACGACTATAATACGCCCATCCTCCAGATAAACTCCATCTTCAGCACGAAGTAAGCTACCATCTCCCGGAAACAAATTTTCTTTTTGAAAAGTGAAATAGGGGTCAGTTTTTATAGTTTCTTCAGTCTGGCTAATCTTATCGGCTGGCTTGGGCATATTACAGCAAATAAGAGTAAAAGCAAAAAGAAATAAAGCGTAAATGGGTGGTTTCATAATAGACTTTTTAGATACTGATAAAGATATATGAATTTAGAATAACAGATTACACAATTATTAATTGCTAAGCCAGGAATCGTTTCATTTCTCGCTTATAATTGTTCCTGGTATCAGTGATTATGTCTTAACCGTTTTATTGAAGGCTTTTTAATTCCACTTCAATTGGTTTCGTTCTTCCCAATACACGCTGGGATCCGTCTTAAACGCAGCCAATTGTTGTATTTCTTCTTCTGTAAGGTGAAATGTATTAAACTTTAAATTTTCTTGTAGCTGTGTTGTATTGCTAGCCCCACTCAAAATGATACTTGTGGGCAGGGTTTGCCCACAAAATTTCAATGAAATGGCATCAACGCCAACGTCGTATTTCTGAGACAAATGCTCTAACTCATTATAGAGGCTGTGGTATTTGGTATAGGTTTTGTTTCTAAAAACCCGGCCATTTGCCAGGGCTTCTTTAATGATGATTTTTTTCTCTTGTTGAACGAGTTCTTTTGAAATTTCTCCCAAACTTTGATCCAGCATATTATAGGTTACCTGAAATGCATCAAACAGTTGTTGACCTCCTACAGTAACATCCAGCGCCTTTCTAATAATGGTTACCTGATTAGCTCCTGTAGTAGTAATACCTATTTCCAGCTTATGTTCCTTTTTTAAAAATGCTAACTGATTTAGAACCTCTTCATTATCTAATACTCCTGTTTCCAGGGTAGCTGAATGTATCTGATACACTCTTAAATGTGGGATAAAGGCTTTTGAAACTTCCCATTGTTCCTTTAATTTATCTATACTGTGTTCTTTTATTTCATGAATTGTAGCATTGACTTTAAAATTAGCCACATAGGTATATCCCCATTTTGTAGCAATTTGTATGCTGGGATCATTTTTATTTTGCAACCAGTCTAATACTAACTGTTCTGCTAAACCATAACCCGGAGCGGTATCAAAATAACGAATACCAAGATTGTAGGCGTTTTCTAAAACAGAATAACCTTGCTCCTTAAAAGCCTCTAAATCTTGTCCTTTGGGATCTTCCTGGCGTAAGTTAATATATTGTGGCCGCCCTAAAGCGGCTGTTCCTAATCCTAACTGCATTTGTTATCTATAAAATTTGAATGTTCTCCAAAAAATGAATCACTTTCTGTTCAGCCATTTCACAGGGCTTTAAGAGCTCTTTGTGAGATGTAATATAATAATTCAGGCTTACAAAATCATTGCCTTGTAATTCCATGCCATATATTTTGAAAGACTTGCCATCATTAAAGGTTTCTTTTGTAATACCATACTTTTTTGCATTGTAAATGCCTTCAGAATAGCCATCTGGTATTTTATGTATGTAGTACAACACCTCCATTAAGTACTATAAGACAACATAAGATTTTTTTAAAAGTGGACGTAATTTATAAAACATTATGGAACTAACTTGCCAGTAACTTGTGCAAAGTCTAGAAAAGCTATTTATTCCTAAAACCGGTTTAACTAAATTGGCTTAATGCCCCACCTCCATTTCACTCAACATCGTCCGCGCATTGTCACCGGTAGCCCCTTTTGGGTCGAGGCGAATAGCCTTGTTATAATATTCTTTTGCCTTCACCAGATCTCCGGATTTCCAATATCCCTCCGCCAGGCTGTCCCAGGTATTGGCGGATTCCGGAAAAAGGCGTGTATTCATTTCAAAGACATACAGAGCTCCTTCAAATTGGCCCGATCCCAGCATTTGATAACCTGCCTTATTAAATTCAGCTTCAAAATTAAAAAACTTATAGGCAGGGTCCTGTACCAAGCGTTGGGCTTCTGTAGCTAACAGCTCATATTTTTCATCCATAAAGAGCTGGGTAAGATAACCCATTGGATCTATGATAAAATTATCTGCAGAAAAATTGAGGGCGGCCTCCAGAACCGGATCTTCATTGTCACTATATTGCGCAAAGGTGGGTTCTACAGCCAAATGAGGCACCGTATAATCGGCATTTTCCCATTGGGGTTTATCCTGCCACCAGGCAAAGGAGAGGTAAACAGGTAGCTTGGAGTTGGGTAGTTCTACACGGCGGTTGTCGCCATAGAAATTGATATTCTCCGCCGTAGGCTCTCCAACAAAAATGGCATTGGTATAATTATCCAGTTCATTCACTAAATTCTGGCAGGCCGAAAACGTACGACGACCAATAATCACAAAGAAATTTCCTGTCTGATTTATCGTTTTATGCTCTATGATGCCCGTAACTATGGGTTTATTCTTATAATTATTGCCACCGCCATTTAGACGAAGGTCCAAAACTAATTTCTCTACCTCATTGTTATCTATAAATTCGAACAGGCGCTTATAAAATGTCGGGATATTCTCGCTGGGGTCATCTTGTATCTGGCTATGCCGCACATAAACAGCCTTTTCATTTGGCAGGTATTCAAAATAATAGATTTTCTCCAGGTTTTTAAGATAATAGGGGTTTTCTGACTGGTCCCTTGCCCCTACCCAATCTGAATCTGGTTTTACTTCGCCATAGGCAAGGTGTCCGTGTTTTGGTTCTCCGGCAGTTACTTCTGTAGCAAAGGTTTTGCCCTCCTTCTCCAGTTTAAAGGTAATCTTGTTTTTTAATGTTTCAGTAATGCCCTGTGCATGCAACACTTCGGGAACTACCAAATAAATGCCTCCATAGGCTTTAAAAAATTGCTCATTTTCAACAGGTACTACAGGATAAATAGCCTCTAAAACCTGTGCGATGGGCTTCCCTTCTACTTCCAAAATTTTTGCCCCAACTAAAGCTTCATACGTTTTATGTGCCCCATGTATATAAACCCCATCCTTATAATGGTGGGTATAGAGAGGTAGTTGTTGGTATGGTACCGGGCCTTCGGAAAAACTTATCCTGGTATGTCCGTATTTAAACATCCCTATTATTTTAGCAAAACCTATAAGCACTTCATGATCCTGCATTGCAGGTATGGCCTTATCAAATTCTTCTACAGCCTCATCAAAAGCAGAAGCGGTGACCTTTTTAAATAGAAAAGGATAATCTTTATGGACAGTATTCTGCAGAAAACGCAGGTCCTCCTGCCATTGTAAACTTGTGATTTTCTGCTGGGCAGATACTTGCCAAAACAATAGCATGGCAGCTAAGAGAAATAAATTTTTCATATTAGAATTAGTTAGAAGTTAGACCTAAAGAGCAAGGCATGCTCTTTATAGGACAACATTTTCTCCAAAACGTTACAGAAAAATTAATTGCCAATTTTCTAATCTAGAATTTTAGCCGATATCTGGCATAGATCCCTACTAACAGAATGTATTCCAATCCAATAAGCCAAAACCAGGGGTCGCTAAAAAAAGTAAGATGATTTCCACCAGCCGGTATAATAAATAAGGGTACGGTTATTAAAGCATCTAAACAAAACGTAACTAAAAACATGAAAACCCCTAATTTAAAACCATTAGTATGCGTTCCATTTTTATAGTAATACTTTATACCAAGGAGTGCGCTAGGCACCAAAGCAATAATGAGAACTAGATTCCCTTGCAATTCGGAATTATCCATGATTACTACAAAATAGGATAAGGTATAGGCTGTAACACCAATAACCCATATGATTACCGCTGAAATGATTGCTCTTTTAATTTCCATTGTAACTATGTCATTATGTTTGTATTGATGATCTAAAATGCGACAGGATTATTTTATAGTTGCTCCACTCCTATCCCGTCCCACACACCAGACTGGGCAACTTTGCTGGCATACCGGCTAAAATCTATTGGTTTCCTTCCCAACACTTTTTCAATATCATTTGTAATTACTGAATTACTTTCTACCAAAACTTCTTCAAATAAATAGTTGATTAACCACAGGTAGCCTTCTGGCAAATTAAATTCCTTCATTATTGCATTGTATTCTTCCATACTTATGGAAGTAAATTGGATGTCTTTCTCTGTAGCAGTAGAAATTTCTTTGACCACATCCGAAAAAGTTAGTGTGCGGGGCCCGGTAAGTTCATAGGTATTACCATTATGTTCTTCATTGAGTAAGGCCTCAACAACCACGTCTGCAATATCATTGGCGTCCACATAGGGAACCTGGGCTTCATTTTTTGGCAAAGCCACATGACCGGCAAGTATAGGATCCAGCAAGAAACTCTCGCTAAAGTTCTGATTAAACCAGCTCGCCCTGACTATGCTCCATTCCAATCCGGAATTCTTTACTATTTCTTCGCATTTTTGTGCTTCTATTTCACCTTTCCCGGAAAGTAAAACAACTTTCTTAATTCCTAATTTCATGGCTTGCTTTGTCAATGCTTCAATAGCTTCTCCTGCTCCGGGAACTGCCAAATCTGGTTGAAACGTAATATACACGCTTTCCATTCCTTTCAGAGCGCCTTCCCAGGTACTTGGATTCTCCCAATCAAAAGAGGGCTCTTCACTTCGGGACCCGATACGAACCGATTGACCTTTTTCTAGTAACCGACTTGCCACTCGACGACCTGTTTTTCCTTTGCCGCCTAATACTAAAATGTTTTGTTTTTTTCTCATGATATTAATTTTTAAGATTTATAGATTATGTATTTATTGTATTCGTTCTACTAAGACAGATGATAAGTAATATTAAAAATGATAGTGTTGCAGTAATGGTTCTGATAAGGTGTAGTCTATTCCATTTAATTTCGAACTTGTCTCTTAACAGTTGAAGTTCTTCCAGACTGGCCAGCGCCAAATCTGTTTTATCCAATAGCTCGTTCAAGGGCACATTTCCGAATATAGTGACCAATACAACCCCAATAATATACAGGGTGGCTGATGAGATAGCCATCCATATAATGGTGCTGGACGAGGCCTTGAATAAAAAGACATTTGCTATGTGTAAGAAGAACGGTCCAAAGAATACGATCATAAACGTCTGGTTAATAATAGTTCTGTTTATCTCCTGAAAAGACCTCAAATAGCCCATGTCAACTAGTTGTCCAATACCTGGTGTAACTGCATTTGTCCAGGTAAAGCTAAGACCTGCTGTTAGTCCTGTTAAAAGCGTTGTTAGTAATAATACTAAGGTTTGTATGTCGAAATTAAGAGTAGTCATTATCGCATTGTTTTAAGATTACAATGCAAATTTGCAGCTATAACTTATGACTTATTTGTTTGAAAAGGATTGTAATTTGTTCCAAAAGGATTATGACTTTACCTCACTTGGTCGAAAGCCATATTTTTTGATAAAAGCATTGGAAAAAGAGCTTAAACTCTCATATCCTACGGACCAGGCCGCCTCCTGTATGGTTACATCTTGTGAGCTCAAGAGATCATGGGCTTTTACCAGGCGTTCGTTTTGCAGGTATTTATACACAGGAAAACCAAAAAGTTCTTTAAAATTCTTTTTGAGCTTAAAATCGTTTAACCCTATGAGTCTTGAAAGTTCCGATATAGACGGAGGTGTCTCCATGTTTTTAGTAAGGATTTCCCGGGCCTGATATAATTTTTCTCGGTCATTATCTTTTATAGTCTTGGTTTTATTTTTTTCCAAATTGGAAACTTTGGCAAAAAAATGAGAAAGCAATTCTGTAACCTGACTTTTTAGAAATAACGATCTCGCCGGACCATCGTAGGTATTTGTAAAAATTTTATCAACCGCATTCTGCATGTTATGGTCCATAAAAAAAGTGGGACCTTCTACATAATCACTGGTGGGGTTGATAAGTTCATTTACGTAATCTGAATAGATTTCGCGTTCGCCTTCGGGTAATTGTTTTAAATTCTTCAAACTATACAGGATGACCACACAATGTAATTTTTTGGATTCTGAAACGGAGTGGATAAAATCTACATTTTTATTCGCAAAAAAGGACATGGCCAGCCCCATGGTATTGTTGTAGCTTTTTTGATAGGTACCGTATCTTACATTTAAATCTACATTGCCCGACCCATAGAATGCAAAGGCTATAACATCTTCATCAAAACCACAGGTATCAACGGTCTCTTCATTAGAATCTGCATATTCCAAAAGAACTAAGAAGTCGTTTATATTCAGGAAATCTCTAGTCATTATAAATACTAAGATACTACATTAAGCTATTCAAAACTATCTCACACCTATGGGTCATTTTAGACCAGTGTTTGTTACATAAATAGCTCCAAACCTATGATCTGCAAGACGATGCAGCCAAATAGCTTGGTATGAATGCGACTCAATTATTCTCCAGGCGTTCCTTATAGGTTTCATAAGCCGCTTTCCCTTCTTCCTGCCAGAATTTGTCATAATGTTGCCATTTAGATATTCCTTTTTCACGGCACCTTTCTTTAAAACGCGACTTCATTCTTCCAGACCTACCTCTAAATTTATTTGAGCCGAAGCCACCAAAAAGTATTTTGGCAAGGACCAATATACCTACCGCTTGCCAAAAACCAATGGTACCCAGTCCGAAAAGGGCCGGCATTAGCCAATTCCACAAGAGCAAGACTACATAACCGAATAGGAGGGCGAAAGCCGCCATAGCGATTGTTCCAAAAATCACCCAAAATATCACAGTGACTACTTTTTTTATTTTTTTCCTTTGTGTGTGTGAATTTGTCATTTCTTTTTTATTTAATTGTTGTTCTTTTTTTTTCAAGTTCTTTATATAATAAGGAGAGTGCTCTGTGCCGCCTGGACATTAGTGTTCCTTGCGGAATCCCCGTCTCGGATGACAATTGGCTATAACTAAGATTCTCAAAATCGATAGCGAGTATAACCTCCTTATAATTTGGTTTTAAGCCGTGGATGGCTTCTTTTAATTGCTTTTTTAATTCGTCGTCATCTACAAATAAAGAATCCCCGTAAAACAATTCAGCTAATTCGGCTATATTACCTTCCAAGGTTTCATCTAAATACAGTCTTACCTTTTTTGTTCGCATGGTGTCTATGATCTTATTTCGTATGGAACGGTATACAAAACCTGCGATATTATTTATCGGAGTCAGGTGATCTTCCCTGGAAAATAGATTTAGCGCTACATCCTGAAGGATATCTTCTGCATCCCTGTCTGCGGTATCATCTATTCTTGACCTCACATAGTTTTTAAGTGCATGATACTCCGCATTAAAAAATTGTTTCAGGTTCGTATTATTTTCCGTGCTTTTAGCCATACAAGAGCGCTATTAAAAAAGCTCCTCACTTATAGAGACGAAGCAATTAAAATCTATTGCATTTTAAATGTATGATTTCGGAAAGAAATATATAGCGTAATAACGTAAAAACGTCAATATTAATCCGGATAAACCTGTTTACTATGCTCAGAACAAAAGTACTTTTGTGCCACAGTAGATTGATATAACAAAGGATTTATTCTTAACCGGGAATTTAGCTCCGCAGGAAAAACAATAAAAGTATTGAAAGACGAAGCAATTTACTTTTTATCCAAAATCCCTTATTTTTTTCTTAGGTTTTTCGGAAGACTTAATTGCTATTTTTTGAACCTTGTTAAAAGCATTATTTTTTTTCTGGTATTTATAAAGTAAACACCCGTGAGCAATACAATGGCTGCAGCAATTGATTGCATAGTAATAGGTTCATTAAGAAAGTAGCTTCCCAGGAACATGGCAACAATGGGGTTCACATAGGTATTGGTGGCCACCTTTTCCGGTGAAACAGTTTTAAGCAGGTAATTAAAGGAAGTAAAGGCCACTATACTACCAAAAATGATGAGTAATAGCATAGACCAGTTGGTTTCAGCGCTCCAGGTATTTGGCAGGCTCCAGGCTTCTCCAAAAGCCAGGCTCATGAGACCCAGCATAATTCCTCCGGTGAACATCTGGTACCCGGTATTCACAAAAAAGTTCTTTGGGAAATCGGCCCCGCTCACAAAAAGGCTGCCATAGGCCCAGGCCAACATGGCCGAAAAGATCAAACAGATGCCCAAAAAAGCATTTTCCTGCTGGAGTACTGCTTTCTGATTGATAAGCAGAAACATTCCAATGATCCCCAGAAAAATTCCTACTAAGGAAGTAGATTGTATTTTCTTCCCCTGCAGAACCCACATCATCAAAAGGACTATCAGGGGTTGGGCAGAAATCTCTAAAGCCGCAAAGTTACTATCTACATATTTCAGGGCCCACACCACTACCCCATTCCCAAAACTCAGGAAAAGGAAGCCGGCCAGAAAACTATTTGCCAACTGTTTTTTGGTAATTCTAAGGCTTTCCCCCAAAAGGGCTGCAATCCCAAAAATGAGGAGTCCGGCTGTGGTAAAACGCACGCCTGCCAGCATAAAAGGTGGTAATTCTGCCACCGCAATCTTGTTAAGCAGATATGTAGAACCCCAGATCACATAAATAGCGAAGAAAGCGCTTATAATTAATGGTACATTTCGTTTGGACTCCATATGCTTTGCAATAGAAAGCAATATTAGCTTTTTGGAAGTAGTTCCTGAAGGATTTTATTCAAATAGTTAAATCATCGGACAAAAAAGATAATAATGACCAGAGCTATTTCTTTGTTTTTATTCTGCTTGCCTTTGCAAAAGGATTAAAATCTAACGTAAGCTTTAACCAATACTCTAAATCCTTATCCAGGTCCCAACCATCAGGAGTCACATAAATATAGCCTTTCATGGGTCTTCCAGTGAAGTCCATTGGCAGGCAAACCTCTTTCCCTATCTCGCGATCATAGGCCTCCTCCCCTATTCTTGCCATTAATAGGCTATCCCCATATTTCTTATCGATATGAATCCCACAAAGCATTTTATCATCAACAGAGAATAGAAGCCCACCCATCATTTTTTTTGATGTGAAATTGACACCAAGATTCTTAAGTATTTGGCTTATTCTATCTGCTAAATATTCATCGTAGGCCATACTGATCACATTTATGCCCAACTAAGTTACCGAATAAAACGCAAAAGATTAACGTAAGTCATCCCACCATCTATGACTTATGTCTTCTTGATACGAATGCATAGCTCCCAGGGCGGGGTGGCTCACTGTAATATTTTGTCGCTCTGCTTCCTTTACAAACCGATCAACCGGGTCTTTCCAGGAATGCTGGGCCAGTGCAAAACCGCCCCAATGCACCGGCATAATGTTGGCGACCCCGGCAACAAGAGCCGCCTTTACACTTTCTTCGGGAAACATATGTATCTGACGCCAGTTTTCATTGTACTGTCCGCATTCCATAAAACCGAAATCAAAAGGCCCTAATTCTTCTCCGATATCTTTAAAATGAGTACCATAACCGCTATCCCCGCTAAACCAGATGTTTTCTGATGTGGTTTTGAAAGCCCAACCTCCCCAAAGGGATTTTGCCCGGTCTGTGAGCCCCCTCCCCGAAAAGTGTCTCGTAGGGGTAAATGTTATATTGATGTCTTCAAAACGTTGATTGGCCCACCAATCAAATTCTGTAATATCCTTTTCGGGAATGCCCCATTTTATTAAATGACGTGCAACCCCAAGAGCTACAAAATAGTGTTTAACCTTTGGTTGAAGCTTTTGAATACTCGCTAAATCCAAATGATCATAATGGTCATGCGAAAGCAACAGCAGATCAATTTCAGGAAAACGATCAATAAAATCCAGGGCGTTATCACTAAAGCGTTTAACCGGAAATGGGGCAATAGGCGCGGCATTCGGACCTAACATTGGATCTATGAGTAAAGTGCGACCATTGACTCTCATTAAGATGGTCGAATGTCCGTACCAAATAAATTTGGAATGTATGGAGGAGTTTAAAAAAGCATTTTTATCAAAGGGGGTGACAGGCAATTTGGTCAACGGCTCCCTCCCCTTTTTCTCACAAAACTGTTTATAAAGTAATTTGGGCAAAGTCTGAAAATTAATTTCCATTTTGGTTTCTTCCAAATTCTCAAATTTTGATCCGTACCAATGTTTAGAGGACGCGTATTTTTGTAAATCGGCTTTTGAAGCTCTTGCGCCAAACTGTTTTCTCATTCTTAAATTAATTTATGGATATTATGAGGTTGTGGTTGACTTTACAGAGTGTAAAATTATAAAAACAAATTTTAAGGTAATTAGAATGCAACGTTGATCTTTTTTATATATTTGTTAACCATATGGTTAAACTAAATAGTTGATGATGGCAAAAACAAAAGATACTAATACGGAGCATATCATATTAGATGCGGCTAAAAGAGTGTTTCAAAATAAAGGCATGGATGGTGCCAGGATGCAGGAAATAGCAGATGAAGCCAGGATTAACAAAGCAATGCTTCACTACTATTACAGGAGTAAGCAAATGCTTTTTGAAGCGGTCTTTAATAATGCCTTCGCTCTCTTGGCGCCTCAGCTAAACGCCATTCTAAATGATGATTCCTCTGTTGAAGAAAAGATTAGAAACTTTACGACAAATTATATTTCATTTATCAGCAAACACCCCTATCTGCCCACTTTTATTATTCAGGAACTCAATAGGAATCCCGATTTTGTCTTAAAAATGAAAGACAACAAGGGGTTTCCCAATATTGAAAAATTTAAAAAACAAATTACTGATGAAATCCAAAAAGGAATACTCAAGCCTATAAGAGGAGAACAGCTATTCATAAATATTATGGCCTTAAATATTTTTCCATTTGTGGCTTCCCCATTAATAAAAGCCTTTGTAAATATTGATGACAATGCTTTTAAGCAACTTGTAGAAGATAGAAAAACAGAAGTCGCCGACTTCATCATAAACTCCATAAAAGCTTAGTACATGAGGCAATTAAGTAACTATCTGATAGCACTAATGTCGTTGGGTGTTTTTGCACAGGAACAACTGACTTTAAATGATTGTTATAAATTGGTAGACACTAACTATCCTTTAGCACAGCAATCTGAACTATTTGAAAAACAAAACGCAATAGATATAGAAGCTATTGAGACCGAAAGACTTCCAAAATTAATTTTGAACGCACAGGCAACCTACCAGTCTGAAGTAATTGAAGTTCCACTACCTAATACAGGGATTGTACCGCCTAATAAAGATCAATACCGCACCACACTAACAGTTAATCAGTTAATTTATGGGGGCGGATTAATTAATACCTCCATTAATGCCGAAACGGCCAGTTTAAGGACAAAACAAAAGCAGGTTGAGGTTAATTTATATCAATTAAAAAAGCAGCTTAATCAGCTGTATTTTTCCATCCTATTGCTACAGGAAAATAGGGCTCTGTTAGAGGCAAATAGGGAACAACTTGAAGCAAAGCTGAAAGAAGTGCAATCCGGTATTAAGAATGGTACGCTAATGCCATCCTCAGACAAGGTGCTGGAAGTAGAGCTACTAAAAATAAATCAGGGTTTTATAGAATTGGATTTGAACAGGGCTAGTTTGCTTCAAACCTTAGCATCTCTAATTGGTAAGGAAATTAATTCCTCTACCCTCTTGAAGAACCCTAAAATAACAACCGACTTGAATGCTGAACTTTATCGTCCGGAGTTGGAGTTATTTCAACTTAAGAAAGAACAGTTAGAAACTACAGATCAATTACTCTCCGGGCAAAATTTGCCTAAAATTTATGGTTTTGCAGATGGAGGTTATGGGAATCCGGGATTAAACCCTTTGGAGAATGCGTTTAAGACTTTTTATGTGGTTGGATTAAAATTAAATTGGAATGTATTCGACTGGAATGCCACTAAAAAGCAACGAGAATCATTGTCCATTAATAAAGACATCATAGATACCGAAACTAATACATTTAATCTGAACACCAATATTGAGCTCCAGCAAGAACAATCTGAAATTGAAAAGATTTCAGGATTTATTACTTCAGATATAGAGATCATTAAGTTGAGAAAAGAAGTACTTAATGCGGCAGATTCACAACTGAGAAACGGAGTAATTACATCTTCGGCTTATATCACTGAACTTACCAATCTATACACGGACGAAAATACATTAATCACGCATAAAATTCAATTAGAACTTGCAAAAGCAAACTATAATATAATTCAAGGACAAAAATGAAAAATAAATCAGTGTATATTTTAGGATTAGTCACGCTTTCATTAAGTATTTTATCATGCATTGGTGACAATGGGAAGGCGGATGGTTACGGTAATTTTGAAGCCACGGAAATCACAATTTCTGCCGAAAATAGCGGAAAATTAATGCGGTTTAATGTAAAAGAAGGAGACATTCTTAATAAAGGGGATTTTTTGGGTTTTATTGATACCATTCCACTAGCCTTAAAACAGGAGCAATTGGAGATTTCCAAAGCTGTAGTTTCCTCTAAATCAAGAGGTGTGCTATCTCAAATTGCAGTTTTAAATGCAAAATTAAAAACTGCGAACGCGAATAAAGAACGCGCTGAAAATCTTGTTGCTGATAATGCGGGAACACAAAAGCAATTAGATGATATTAATGGTGAAATAGATGTAATTAAACAGCAAATAATCAGTATTGAAATCCAGAACGCTCCTTTGGTGAACGAACTGAAAAGTATTGATGTGCAACTAAAGCAAATTGATGATCAGATTGAAAAAAGCAAAATAATTAATCCTGTCAGTGGAACCGTTTTAACTAAATATGCGGAGTCTAATGAGATCACGGCTTTTGGAAAACCGCTTTACAAAATAGCCGATTTGAGTATCATGAAATTACGGGTCTATATAAGTGAGCCCCAATTGGCCGGATTTATGATCGGACAAGAAGTTACGATAAAAATTGATGATGCAGAGGCTATGAAATCTTTTAAAGGAATCATTAGCTGGATAGCTTCGGAAGCGGAATTTACACCAAAAATCATCCAGACTAAAGAAGAACGGGTAGCACTTGTATATGCTGTAAAGGTAGAAGTAGTAAACGATGGAAGATTAAAAATTGGAATGCCTGCAGAATTATGGATAAATACTAAAAGCAACTAATGAGTATTGTTGTTGATGCCATATCAAAATCCTATAAAAGTCTTAAAGCCTTAAACAACATCTCATTTGATGTAAAAGAAGGTGAGCTCTTTGGTTTAATTGGTCCGGATGGAGCAGGCAAAACTACCTTATTCAGGGTATTGACTACACTTTTATTTGCCGATGAAGGGAAAGGCACCGTTGCCGGTTTGGACCTTGTAAAGGATTATAAAATCATAAGAGAGAGTGTGGGTTATATGCCTGGGAAATTCTCTTTATATCAGGATTTAACGGTTGAAGAGAATCTGAAGTTTTTCGCCACAATTTTTGGGACAACCATAGAGGAAAACTACGAGTTAATAGAGGATATTTATGTGCAGATTGAACCCTTTAAGAATCGAAGAGCTGGCAAACTTTCCGGGGGAATGAAACAAAAATTGGCTTTGTGCTGTGCACTCATTCATAAACCAACAGTACTTTTTTTAGATGAGCCAACCACTGGCGTAGATCCGGTGTCCAGAAAGGAATTCTGGGAAATGATAAAACGCTTACAACAAAAAGGGATTACAATTTTAGTATCCACACCTTATATGGATGAAGCGGCATTGTGTGATCGAATAGCATTAATACAGGATGGGATTATTCTGCAAATAGATACACCCGAAGCCATTATAAAACATTATCCAAAATCAATTTATAACGTGAGCGCGGATAATATGTATCAATTAATTCAAAGCTTAAAGGCTTTCGAACATAGCCATAGCGTTTATCCATTTGGTGAATTTGTTCATTATACAGATAAAAGAACCGCCTTTAATCCGGACCATTTGAAGCGTTATTTAGCGAAAAAATTATTGTCCAATATTACAGTAGAAATCACAGAACCAACCATAGAGGATGCATTTATGGAATTAGCCAAATAATGGAAGATAATAAGGTTATAGAAGTTAAAGGGTTGACCAAAATGTTTGGTGATTTTACAGCGGTAAGTGCCATTACATTTGATGTAAAAAAAGGTGAAATATTCGGTTTTCTTGGAGCCAATGGCGCGGGCAAAACGACTGCTATGAAGATGTTGATTGGAATTTCCAAACCAACAGCAGGAGAGGCAAAAGTTGCCGGTTTTGATGTGGCATCACAGGCCGAAGACATTAAGAAAAATATTGGCTATATGAGTCAGAAGTTTGCCTTATATGACGACTTAACGGTTAGGGAAAATATTACCTTTTTCGGGGGTATTTATGGACTTACCAGGGCAAGAATCAAAGAAAAGACAAGTGAACTCGTTCAAGAATTAGGATTACAAGATCTAACTGATAAATTAGTAGGTTCACTACCATTGGGTTGGAAACAAAAAATATCATTTTCCGTATCCCTATTACATGAACCCAAAATCGTGTTTTTAGATGAACCAACGGGTGGAGTAGATCCCATAACCAGAAGGCAGTTTTGGGAAATGATCTACAAATCGGCCAGCAAAGGCACGACCATTTTTGTGACTACGCATTATATGGACGAAGCCGAGTACTGCGATAGGGTTTCCATTATGGTAAATGGAAAGATTGAAGCCTTGGACACGCCTAAAAAGATGAAAGAACAATACAAAGCTG
The DNA here is from genome assembly GCA_964536335.1 of uncultured Eudoraea sp. GTDB lineage: Bacteria > Bacteroidota > Bacteroidia > Flavobacteriales > Flavobacteriaceae > Eudoraea. The sequence goes on from CAZHWD010000109.1 coordinate 17,474, forward strand.
AAACAATGAACGATGTGTTTTTAAAATTGGCAAGAGGATAAGACAGAATATGATATGAAACAATTTAGAGGATTCGTCATTAAGGAGTTTTATCACATTTTTAGGGATAAGCGATCGCTGTTTATTCTGTTCGGAATGCCTGTTGCTCAAATATTGCTTTTTGGTTTTGCTATTACCAATGAAATAAACAACGTAGACATTGCTGTTCTTGACCATTCCAAAGATGCGACAACAGAAGAAATAATTAATAGTATTTCGGCATCAGAATACTTTAGTATTGATCAGTTTATTGAGAGAGAAGCTGATATAGAAACCGTTTTTAAACAAGGAAAAGTTAAGGCTGTTCTAAATATCGAAAAAGATTTCAGTCAGAAGTTAATCAAAGAAGGTAAGGCGTATGTGCAGATAATCACAGATGCGACAGATCCTAATACGGCTAATACCATTTTTAATTATGTGACTGCAATTCTCCAAAAATATCAGAGCACTCAAAACAAATCAACTGAATTCCCGTATCAAATAGTAGCTCAAACCCGAATGGTTTATAACCCGGAATTAAAAGGCGTTTTTATGTTTGTACCTGGCGTTATGACTATTATTTTAATGCTTGTTTCGGCCATGATGACCTCGATTTCCATCACCAGGGAAAAGGAATTAGGCACCATGGAAATATTATTGGTTTCACCTTTAAAGCCCTTCCAGGTTATTGTTGGCAAAGTGGTACCCTATATTTTTCTTTCGGTTATCAACGCTATTGTTATTGTTGTATTAAGCATTTTTATTTTTAAAATGCCTGTCGAAGGAAGTTTGTTTTTATTAGGTCTGGAAAGTATTTTATTTATTGTAACGGCCTTAGCCCTGGGAATTTTAATCTCTTCAATTGCCCAAACACAACAAACTGCCATGATGATTAGTTTAATGGGACTCATGCTCCCTGTAATCTTGTTATCCGGGTTTATTTTTCCCATATCCAGTATGCCGGTTATCCTACAAATTATCAGCAATATAGTACCTGCTAAATGGTTTATCATCATCATAAAAGGGATTATGCTTAAAGGTGTCGGGCTTTGGTTTATTTGGAAGGAAACCCTGATATTATTAGGGATGACTGTGTTTTTTATTGGGTTGAGTGTTAAGAAATATAAAATCCGGTTAGAGTAATGAAGACTATAGGATTCATCATACAAAAGGAGTTTAAGCAGATCTTTAGAAATAAAGGAATGCTTCCTATAATTTTTGTTATGCCCATGGTTCAACTCCTGATTTTGGCAAATGCCGCAACTTTTGAAATTAAGAACATCAAATTTGCTTATCTGGATAATGATCGCACACCAACTTCCCGTGCACTGCTTGAAAAATTTAATGCATCTACCTATTTTAATGTTCTGACAGACTATGCATCTGGGAAAAAGGCTAATTCTGCAATGTTAAATGGTGATGTGGATGTAGTTTTGGAAATACCACCCTATTTCGAAAGGGATTTGATAAAGGAAAAACAGAACATATTAGGCCTTACCATAAATGCAATAGATGGTGCAACGGCTGGTGTAGAAAGTGTATATGTAAGCCAGATTATACAGAGTTTTAATAAGAATCTAAGAACTGAATTGATGCAGGTTTCAGATAATTCGGTAAAACCAGTCCAGATCACAACAATACCTTCTTTTTGGTATAACGAAACCTTGAATTATAAAACTTTTATGGTACCCGGCATATTGGTATTGCTTGTTACTATGATTACGCTGTTCCTGTCAGGAATGAATATCGTACGTGAAAAAGAAATTGGTACGCTCGAGCAAATTAATGTTACTCCAATACTAAAAAGGGAGTTTATTATTGGAAAATTGTTTCCCTTTTGGATCATTGGTATGGGACTGTTAACTATCGGCCTTATTATTGCCAAACTAATTTTTGATATCCCCATTGTGGGCAGTCTGGCCTTAATGTACGCGTATACATCCGTTTATATTTTTGTTGTTTTAGGCATAGGATTATTTATTTCCAATTTTACAGATACCCAGCAACAGGCTATGTTTATCGCCTGGTTTTTTATGGTTATTTTTATTTTAATGAGTGGGTTATTTACCCCGATAGAGAGTATGCCAAAATGGGCTCAGGCAATTACAGAGTTCAATCCTATCAAATATTTTGTTGAAGTTATGCGCATGGTGATGCTTAAAGGTTCTTCTTTTACGGATATACTGCCTCAATTTGCAAAGACCTTAGTCTACGCCTTTATTATGAACGGATTGGCTGTTTGGAGTTATAAAAAACAAGAATGAATATTTAAATAGAAAAACGATGAAAAAGTTCTTAAAAATTTCAGGTATAGTTGTAGGAAGTCTTTTTGTTTTATTACTACTTATTTATCTGGTATTTACTATTAAGTGGCATAGGGAATCTTCTGCCAACTTAGAACTATTAGGAGAAGAAGCTCCTACCCTGACCTATAACGGGCTCCAATTCCGGGATCTAAACAAAAATGGAAAATTGGATACTTATGAAGATAACCGGGCAGATATAGAACTTAGGATAACCGATTTAATCTCCTTAATGAACCAGGAAGAAAAAGCAGGCCTTTTGTTCATTCATATGTTGATGATGGAAGAAGATGGTGAACCTAGTGAAATTCCATCTTTGGGTAATCCTTTTTCCATAATGTTAGAAACGGCATCCGCAATGATCGCAAAAAAGAAGATGAACCATTTTAATATTATGGAAACACCAACGGCCCTGGCAACAGCAAGGTGGAACAATAATTTGCAAAAAATGGCGGAGAGGACCCGATTAGGTATTCCAGTTACTATTGCCACAGATCCAAGACATGGTAAAGGATTTAATGTTGGAACAAGTGTTGGGACACAATTCTTTTCCAGATGGCCTTCCCAGTTAGGGATGGGAGCCACCCGGGATTCTAACCTTGTGCGAGAATTTGGAGATATTGCCCGCCAGGAATATGTGGCTTTAGGCCTTAGATTAGCACTACATCCTATGGCCGATTTAGCTACTGAACCCAGATGGGCAAGAAATAACGGTACATTTGGTGAGGATGCCTATTTAAGTGCTGTGCTTACTAAAGCTTACGTTTTAGGTTTTCAAGGAGATAGCCTGGGTAATAGAAGTGTGGCATGTATGACCAAACACTTTTCAGGAGGTGGCCCACAGGCAAATGGCCTCGATGCCCATTTTGCCTCTGGTAAAGATCAAGCCTATCCTGGAAATAATTTTGAATATCATTTGATTCCCTTCACAGAAGGCGCTTTTGAGGCTAATACCGCGCAAATAATGCCGTACTATGGTATTCCTGTAGGGCAAACAAGTGAAGATGTAGGTTTTTCTTATAATAAAGAAATTATTACCGGATTGCTAAGAGATTCGATGGGTTTTGACGGTGTGGTTTGTACAGATTGGGCAATTGTAACAGATATGCGCGTAAAGGATGCCTCGGCATGGGGTGTTGAACATTTGAGCGAAAAAGAACGGGTAAAGAAAATTTTGGATGCCGGCTGTGATATGCTTGGTGGGGAATCGAGAACAGACCTGGCATTACAGCTCCTGGAAGATGGCGATATTTCCGAGGAAAGGATAAACATATCTTTAAGAAGAATTCTTAGGGATAAATTTCGCCTGGGTCTCTTTGACAATCCATATGTGGATGAGGAAAATTTGGAGCTTGTTGGTAACTCTGCTTTTGTTGAAAAAGGTAAGGTTGCTCAACGTAAGGCATTGGTACTCCTTAAAAACGAAAATAGTACACTCCCGTTGCACAAGGATAAAAAAATATACATTGAAGGAATGGGAGAAGGTTTAGCGGATAAATTCCCTCAAATAGTTACTGATATAGCTGATGCGGATATTATTGTCCAAAAGTTGGCAACACCTTTCTCCCCTCCAACCGGAGATAGCTTTTTAGAGCGATTTATACATCAAGGTCGGCTGGATTTCGAGGAAAAGGAAAAAAGTCAAATATTGGAGCTTACCAATTCAAAACCAACAGTAACCATTTTAGAAATGGAAAGGCCACCTGTGGTCCCTGATATAAATGAAGCAAGTAAGGCAGTAATAGCAGATTTTGAATGCGAGGACGAAATTATTCTGGAATTGATTTTTGGAAAATTTAAACCTACCGGTAAACTCCCACTGGAAATACCCTCTTCTATGGAAGCCGTAGAAAACCAAATGGAAGATGTTCCTTATGATTCTAAAAACCCTCTATATCCTTATGGACACGGATTGTCTTATGATTAATTTTTTATGATAAAAAAGGGGCTGTTGGTAGTGATTGAAGCGTTTGAATTTTGCTTTTGTTCCCTATAACGAATTTTAAATAATACGTTGAATGGGAAAAAGGTCAGGTCATTACATATTCTTCAATTCACTAACCAAACTGGTCAATGCTGCTTTTGCATCTCCAAAAAGCATAACTGTTTTATCATTGTAGAACAGTTCATTTTCTATTCCCGCATATCCTGCATTCATCGTTCGTTTATTAACGATGATATGCTTCGCATTTTCAACTTCCAGTATAGGCATTCCATATATAGGACTTGACGGATCGTTATGTGCAGCCGGATTTACCACATCATTGGCCCCAACTACCAGAACAACGTCGGTATTCTTAAATTGAGCATTAATATCATCCATTTCTAACAACAGGGAATAATCCACATTGCTTTCAGCCAGTAATACATTCATGTGTCCAGGCATACGACCGGCTACAGGATGAATGGCATATTTAACGTCAACTCCTTTCTTTGTAAGTAATTCTTCCAATTCATGAATAATATGTTGTGCCTGTGCCACGGCCAGACCGTAACCCGGAACTATAATAACGTTGGTAGCATAATTTAGCATTATTGCCGAGTCACTGGGGTTTGTTTTTTTTATGGTCCCTAATGTTTTGTTTGTTCCGGCTATTGAGTCTGTTGCGCTAAAAGTTCCAAAAATAACAGCGCCTAAGGTTCTATTCATTCCTTTGCACATGGCAATTGTCAGGATAATACCTGCTGAACCGACAAGGATACCCCCTATCAACATAACCATATTAGATAATAAAACTCCCGTAATGGCTGCCGCAATACCTGTTAATGAATTCAATAATGATATTACCACAGGCATATCTGCGCCACCAATGGGAAGTACAAATAAGATTCCGTAAATTAACCCGGCAGCTAATAAAGCAAATGCCAAAACCTCGTTGTTAGCACCGGCAGTTACCATAAAGAAAGCAAATGCCACAATCCCAACTAAAAATAGATTGTTTGCTGTATTGTAGTAGGGAATCTTTATCACACTTTTTATAGACCCGTTTAATTTTCCCCAGGCTATCATACTTCCGGAAAAAGTAATTGCACCTATAATAATTCCGGAGACTATAGTGGTGGTTATCATCTTATCCCCTCCATCTTTGCTGAATTCTACTAGCCCAATTAAAGCTGCACTTGCTCCCCCAAAACCATTAAACAAGGAAACCAATTCGGGCATCTTGGTCATCTTGACTTTGATGGCCATTAAGCCGCCAATTATTGACCCTATTAGTATTGCCAGTCCAATAAGAATATATATAGATCTTGGAACCTGTAAATCGTGGATAAAAATAGTTCCTGCGATGGCAAGGCCCATTCCTGAGGCAGCAATTATATTTCCATTTTTGGCTGTTGCAGGATGTCCCAGTTTTTTTAATCCAATAATAAAAGCTATTATAGATACCAGGTAGATAAGACTCAATGAAATACTCATTAACTTTTCTTTTTAAACATTTTAAGCATTCTGCCAGTAACGGCGAATCCCCCGACAACATTTAAGATTCCTAATACCACTGCAATAAATCCAAGGGTTAAGGCAAAATAATTTTGTGGGTCTGAATTCAACATCACCATTATTGCCCCTACAACTACCACACCACTTAAGGCATTTGCACCTGACATCAATGGCGTATGTAAAACAGCCGGGATGTTTTTGATCACTTCCACACCTACAAAAATCGAAAGGATGATGATGTAAGTAATTTCAAGGTTATTACTAATAAATACTATCCATTCATTCATTTTTTTTATTTTAATATTTTCGAATAACTCCGTTATGAACTATCAATGTTTCATCGGTAATTTGTTCTTCCAGATCCCATTTTAATTTAGTCTCTTCTGTAAGATGCTTAATAAAATTGTAAGTGTTTTTAGCATACAATTCGCTAGCGTTAGTAGAAACACTTTCCGGAGCGATACTGGTACCAATTACCTTTACACCATTTCTCACCACTGTCTTATTCAACTTACTTATTTCACAATTTCCTCCCTGAGCGGCCGCCAAATCTATAATTACCGCACCGTTTTTCATATTTAGAACTTGCTCTTCAGTGATCAAAATTGGAGATTTTTTACCCGGGATACCGGCAGTTGTAATTACTAAATCTGCTTTATAAAGCGACTTGTTGACCGCTTCTTTTTGTCTTTGGATATAATCTTCTGACGCTTCTTTGGCGTAACCACTTTCAGATTCCCCATTGGCCCCTTCTACCAAAATAAATTTTGCACCCAAGGATTCTACCTGCTCTTTGGTTTCTAATCTAATATCAGTAGCCTTAACCATAGCACCTAAACGTTTAGCCGTTGCTATAGCCTGTAACCCGGCAACCCCCACGCCATATATCAAAACCCTGGCCGGTTTAATAGTCCCGGCCGCAGTCATCATTAAGGGGAATATTTTTTTCATTTCATAGGCCCCTAAAATAACAGATTTGTAACCCGCCAAATTACTTTGTGAACTTAATACATCCATGTCCTGTGCTCTGGAAATGCGGGGCATAGCGTCCATTGAAAAGGCAGATGCGCCCTGCTCTGCAATTTTCTGAATCAATTCGGGGTAGGATTTATGAAACAACTGACCTATCAAAATCTGGCCCTTGTTTACCAATTTTAAATCATCTTCATTAAATGGGTTTATCTTTATAAGTACTTGGGCTTCTTTAAAAACGACACCTCGTTTTTCTACTCTTGCTCCAGCTTCTTTGTAGTCTGAGTTTTTATAAGCAGAATAGGCACCTGCATCTTCTTCCACAATTAATTCGAAACCCTTATCAGTTAATTTTTTTGCAATCACGGGAGAGATTGAAACACGTTTTTCGCCTTTTTGAGTTTCTTTTAATATACCTATTCTCATATTTGCTGGTGGTTTATTCGGAAATTAAGTTTTTGGTCTTAGTCTACAAATTTAGGTGATTATTAAAAAGTAAGCTATCTATTTCATAATTCGTGCATTCCGAACAAACAGTTTAATAAATTTTAAATTAGCGAAAAGCTGGATATAAAAAATTCAGTTCTTAATAATCCTTGAAAATATGCTATTTTTTTTAATTCTGCATATATCAAATCAAAAGTGTTACAAGTATTTTTTATATATAAATCATTGGAGTTAGTATTATTTAACTGGTTATTAATTTCAATTAGGGCAATTGGGCTGAACTAAAAGAAATATTATTTGATTTTCACAACCATATAAGTCTGTTTGGCAACAAAAATGACAGCTGCTTTTAAGAAGGTACTAGATTTGGCGTTGTATAATGAAAAGTCATTTCAAATGAAAAATACAATTTTGGCAATAGCTTTCGCATTTTTAGGAATGGGATTGTATGCACAAGAAGGATTAAAGGTAGGAATACATGCAGGTTTGCCTATTAATGATTTTAATGATGAAATTAGCCTTGTGGCAGGTTTAGATCTGGGGTACATATGGGCACTGGGAGAAGTAGTTGACCTGGGGATAAGCACAGGACTTATTTACGGATTTAAGGAATCTTTTCAATCGGATGTTATTGTTTCAGGACTAACTGATGTCCAATTTGTTCCGCTTGCTGCATCAGTAAGAATATGGCCTTCCAATTCGTTCTCCTTTGGTATTGATGGCGGTTATGGCCTTGGATTGAATAAAGGTAACGATGGCGGAATTTATTACAGACCTATAATAGGCTACTTAATGGGGCCTTTGACTGAAATAAATCTTTCCTATACCGGAATACAATTAGAAAATAGAACCTGGAATACCGTAACATTGGGATTCTTACACACTTTCGAATTTAAAAAGTTGTAAATCGAATTTAATTCTGTAATATTTCTTCTATTGTTTGTAATTCCTCAGCTGTAAATTCCAATTTATCAAGAATTCCAATAGCATCTTCAATCTGTGACACTTTGCTTGCTCCTATAATTACTGAGGTTACTCTTTTATCCCTTAAGACCCAGGAAAGTGCCAATTGGGCCATTTTTTGACCTCTTGATTCTGCAATTTCATTCAGTCTTTTTACCTTAGCAATCTTATCAGGAGTGATGTCTGAAGATTGCAAATAACTATCTGCTTTTGAAGCGCGCGATCCTTCTGGAATACCATTGAGATACTTATTCGTCAACAGCCCTTGAAATAATGGGCTGAATACTACGGAGCCTAGGCCATTTTTTCCTAGTACATCCAATAAGCCATCTTCCACCCATCTGTTGAACATACTATAAGACGGTTGATGAACCAGACATGGTGTACCCAGTTCTTTTAAAATATCTATTGCTTTCTGCGATTGTTTCGGGTCGTAGGAAGAAATACCTGCATACAACGCTTTTCCGGATCGTACAATCTGATCAAGTGCCATCATAGTCTCTTCCAAAGGAGTGTTTGGGTCCGGCCTGTGGCTATAAAAAATATCTACATAATCAAGCCCCATTCTTTTCAGACTTTGGTCACAACTGGCGATTAAATATTTTCTGGAGCCCCACTCACCGTAGGGTCCGGGCCACATATCATAACCGGCTTTTGAAGTAATGACCATTTCATCCCGATAAGAATGCAGGTCTGCCTTTAGAATTTTCCCGAAAGTTTCTTCTGCAGAGCCATAAGGAGGCCCGTAATTATTGGCCAGGTCAAAATGTGTAATCCCAAGATCAAATGCCCTCAGCACCATATTCCTGCCGTTTTCATAGACGTCTACACCTCCAAAGTTATGCCATAAACCCAGGGATATTGTCGGGAGCAGTAAACCGCTGTTTCCACAACGATTATATTTCATTTTACTATACCTTTCAGTATTTGCTTTATATTTCATACATGATAAGCTATTATTTATTCAATTACTGTATTTGTCTATTAGGTAATTCACTTATAGGATCAGCAATTAGTATGTTAAAACAGAGCAATTAGTATGTTAAAACAGTATGACCCGTATCTACAGCGGTTCGTACTTTCTTCCAGTCCACTTCGCCCAATAAGGCACATTCAGCGCCTAAGATAAAACGCTCCGGAGACTCTTCAAGAACTGCAGTTACCTGTTGTTGAATCTCCTCATCAGTTCCGGTTAAGATAGGCCCTCTTTTCTCCAGGCCGCCCATTATAGGCCGCTCGCCAAACATCGTGTATAATTCTTTTAAGGGAACCCTTTTCCCTGCAACAATATCACTCAAATTCACGATATGACCAGGATAATCAATAAATGGGCTTATGTCGTCATAAGGGCCTTCATAATCACAAATATGTAAAACATTACAGATACAGCCTTCATTAATTTCATTCTGTACTACCATATCCGTAGGCTTAATATAGTCCAGAAAGATATTCGGATCCTGAAACCTAAAGGCTTCATTGCCCTGAGTTGGTGCCAAAAACCCGTCTACACCTAATTTTTTACATTCCTTCAAAAAGATCATTACGCTTTCTGTGATAATTTCAAGTCCCTTTTTAACGCTTTCAGGATCTTGTTTTAAATGTTCAGTAACCAATTGGCTGGTAACACTGTGACCGGCGCACATGAATGGCGAATAGAAAGTTGCAATAACTGGCGCTAACTTTTTGCCTTGTTTTACCAATTCCTTAACCACATAGAGCTGTTTTTCATAATAATCTTTCTTATAAAAAGGCATATTGGCCCAGTCTCCCGGTTTTTTTATAATATCGATAGCCGGAAACAACGCTTCATACTGGATTTTGATAAAATCCATATCAATCGCCTTAAAATATTCCAAATGTCTGGCTACCGCGGCATCACCCCATTGATACCCTTCTCCAAAATGAACGAAAAAACCGCTTGGAATATAGTCCTGTTTTCCTGTTGATGTCAACAGATTTAAAACAGCTTCCCTCTTGTTGAAGACTGGTGTTGGCTGGCAGGAACCAAGGCTAAAAGCTCCCAGACCTGTTGCATATGTTCCAGCTGAGATAAGACCCAAAGATTTGACAAAATCCCTTCTTTTAAGTGTTTGCGTGTTCATAAGTGGTATTTTAAAATTATGAATTCTTTCTAGTTGTTATTTTTAAGGTTAAAGGAGAGATAATCAAAATTTATCTGTCCTTTTTCAAGGGTGTGTAAAAAGAAGATTTGCTCAAAAAACGAATTTATTACTTTTTCAAGTGCAGTTTGATTCATTTATATTGATAGAGTTGAGTGTACAAATCTCTATAAATATAGTATAAAATGCTTAAAGGATTGACTATGCCAAATAGGAGTTTGGACATATTTGATTTAGCCACTTAAATAATAAGAAGTTGCTTCTAAAAAAATAGTAGGAGTAATAAGTTATATTATTAAACTATAAAATAAACCGTTTTACCCTATTAGAATCATGCTTTAAAAACACCTCTCCCTCTACCAGATCAATGGCATAATTTGGCTTCCTGTTTTTTCCAAGAGGAATACTGCTTTCACTTTCGCCAGTATCTTTATTTATTTTTAAAAGTTCAATTCCATTTTCATTTTTTGTAAGTACCATGCAATAGTCTCTAGCCTCTTTAGTGGCCTTAAATCTTTTGTTAGCTGCATTAAAAGCCATTCCTGCAGCACTACCTGCTGATTTGCCCATTTCATTATAGGCAGTTCCTAATTGTGCTAATGTTTGTCCTTCAACTGTATCGAGGCCTTGTTGAGCTCCTGCTTCCTGCAAAGCTCCGGAAGCTATTGTACTTACTGCGGAGACATAACCGGCATAGACCGTTCCTGCAAATAATAATGCTCTTTTCCATCCTTCTTCTCTTGGCGATGAATAATATTTTTGAAATAAAAGTGCCCCGCTATAATCGTACATCGCAAAATTTTGATCAGAACTTAACAGCAAACCTTTTTCTCTTAACTCTAAAGTATTTGGAGATTCATTTTCAGCAAATTTCACGGGTTCTAAACCTGCCATATCAATTGACCCACTGTCGAGATTAACACTTATTACAGCCCCGGCTTTATAATCATAGGTGTATAAATGGTTCCCTTTTTGATTCACCAATTTATAATGAGTTTTTAGGTCTTTATCCCACAAAAGATCTCCGGTAGCCGTATTAACTATATTCATTTCTTCAGCAGTGGCATATAGTATTCCATGATCTGTGGTAAGCGTATAGCCTACATGGCCTTTAACCTTGATGGTTTTATCAAATGTGAAGAGTCCATTTTTAGTATCGAGATAATTTAAAAAATGTTTATCATTTCTACTGGTGATTACCAGCATTCCGTCTCTGGTTGGAGTGTAATCATAAATTCCCCCTTTTATACTTATGCCTTTTCCTTTTTTACCCCATAATCCTGAACCATCTTCCATAGAATATAGATTTACCCTGGAATTTTGCTTTCCATACGGCAGAACCAATAGATTGTCGTTTATCCAGGCTGTAAGTCCCAACTCGCCCTTAACCTGAATCGGATCTTTCCAAATCAATTCCCCATTCGCAATATCATATGCTCTATAAGTAGATGTAAAGGTTACAATAGTATTATCTCCATTGGAGCTCATGGATTTATTTTCATTTCTTTGTTCTGCGCCTATGATAAAATAATTTTCGGATGGGTGCATATTAAAATCAAGCTTAATTTCCATCCCTTCAGAAGCTGCCTCGGCTACATCCTTAAGGAGATTTCCAAAAGCACCCATTTTACTTAGCTGTTTGGCCTCATTGGAATTATCTATGCTCCAGATAACATCTCCCGTTTTAGATTTTATTTTTACATTTTTCAGCAATGTTATACCCAAGAGTTCATCTTCATTCAGCTCAATTAGATTTACTAATTTACCAAAACTACCTTCTTTATTCCAGAGTACTTTACCGGTAGCAATATCAATAGAAATTGCCATATCTTCACCGGATACAGATTTCCCCGCTACAACTATGGCATTAGATTGGTACAGCACAAAGTGCTGTTTTACCTTTTTTATTCCATGCTCAAAAGAGTTGAATACCTTAGTACCGTCAAACAGATTAATTATAAATAATCCTTTTTCTGTCTCAATTTTAGCAAAGGGCGAATTTTCAAGTTCCGTGAATGAATTTTCATTCAAACGACTAAAAGTTATGTCGCTCCAAATCACCTCCCCGCTGTTATTATCAATTCCGAACAAACCAGAATTTGTTTGCACTATATAATTTCCCAGCGCACTAACATTCTGCCAATTAACCTCATTATCAAAAGTGGAGGTCCATGTTTCTTCAGATTGAGCGAACAGGGAACAGCTAATTAAAACGAATGTGTATCTAATAATTTTTTTAAGCATTTTAGTGGGTATTTGGGTTTTCAATTTAAAGGTTGTGCTATTAATTTTGTTATCCATATTCTTTGGAAATAGAATCAATAATATGTAAAGTCTATAACCCAGTTAAGGAATGCTGGTTATAGTCATCAATCATTTTTACAAAGGAGGTTGCGAACTTCTTATTAACCAGTTTTCCTTCTTTTTGGCTTTCTGTAAATTGGTTTCTTAAACCGTAGTAATTGTTATCATAATTATCCTTTATATCATGCTTGTCACCAATAAAATTTAAAAGGTTAATATGCATAATATTTCTTGGGTTTTTTGAGTCCTTTTGAATCAGCAGCTGGAAGTTATCCTGAATATAATCAATTAGATCCTGGCCACCTTTCCTTACATAATCTGCCAGTTCATATGAAATAGTGCCTGTAGTTCTAGTGTACAATTTATAGAGGTCAATTTCTCCGCTGGCAAGCTGTTCCAGGCATAATTTTTTAGGCATCATTTTTATGGCTTTGCCGGTAATGTCGGCGTATGACACTGTTTTAAATATCTGTCCGTTATCTAAATGAAAACCTTCTATCTCTTTAGGCTTTAGCTTGATTTTTTTACTGCCTTTAATTTTGCCTTTCTTCAAGAATTTGGCATATGTTGAAGGCGTAATATAGGTTATTGAGTTTTGGAAACGTTGTGGATATTTATAATCCATCTGTAAATAAGCTTCGGTAGACTTACCATTTTTAAAGGTAACGGATCCTTTTTGATAGAGTCCTTGAGCTTGAAGGTTCATACATATCAAAAATAGAAGACTGCTAAATAAAGAGATAAGGAGTTTCATAAGATTTAGGATTTGGATTGATTTGACTCGTGGAATAAAAACGTTTCGATTTCCTATTTATTGTTAACCGGAGTGTTGAGTTTTTAAGTCAAAAAAGGGAAGAGAAGTGGGGTTCACTTCATCTTCCCTAGTACTCTTCAAACCTATATCTACTGCGATAGTTGCCGATATAAAGATTTTTAAATAAGCGTTTTATGCTTTGGGTTTTATATTCTGGTTTACTCTAAAGAAATTGTTTGCATCATAAGTTTTCTTTATTTCGGTCAAACGATCGTAGTTGTGCTTATAACTGGCCTGAACTCTTTCCTGGCCCTCATCCATCATAAAGTTGGAATACGCCCCTCCGGAAGAATATGGGTGCAATGCTTCCCAGTAGTCCTTACACCATTTTGTGATCTTTGGAGCGTCTTCCGGCTCCGGTGAAACCCCAACAATGACTCCGGCGTATTTGGCATCTCTATAGGCCCAAGGTGTGTCCTCTTTGCCCACTCTACTGGCTGCTCCACTTATGGGATATAAATGCATTTGCGATAATGGGGTTGGAATACTGGATCCATATTTCAAATGAGCTGCCTTTACTTCTTCGCTAAAATCATTAAAGAAATCTGCTCTCCAATACCACTGTAAACCAGATGGAAATAATCCGTCAAAAAGAGTTTGAATGGCAGGGTATGGCATCTCCCCCACATGCTCAAATATGGGATTTTTGTCTCTGACTTCTTGAAATAGTTTATCAAAGTCTGAATGCTCTCCGGTATAACACCATACAATACCACAAAACATTTTATTGTGTAGTTCATCTGGGAAAGGGGGTCCCGGGATAACCATGGTAGCAATAAAACCATTCAAGTCATCCGGTGCATTTAATATAAACTCATGATACCATGACATAATTTCTTCTGTTTTTTCTATAGGCCATAATGTGGGGCCACCAATAACCGTTCTCACAGGATGTGCCTGAAATTTAAAGGAAGTTACAACGCCAAAATTACCTCCACCTCCTCGTATCGCCCAGAAAAGATCTTTATTCTGATCTTTGTTAACCGTTACAAAAGAACCATCTGCCAAAACCATATCGGCTTCTAATAGATTATCAATGGTCAGACCATATTTTTTGGATAGA
>CAZHWD010000110.1:0-1842 GCA_964536335.1 uncultured Eudoraea sp.
TGAAAAATGTCCTATATAATAATAAGAATGAGTTAATGTAAGTTCTCCTGTTTTCGTATCTCCATGTGCCGGAGCAAAACATAAATTACCCACGTGGTTGGGCCCTCCTGTTTCATCCAATAAAATATTCCAGTCTGTCCATGCAACGGTACCATTGTTAAAGTCATTTATCATAGACCTTCCATATCGTTCTGCAAGTCTTACTTCCTCTATTTTGGTAATATCATAACCTTCGTTACAGCCTTCAGTAAAAATCAAATTCTTTTCCGGAAATACCTCATGAACATTTTGTACATTATCGAACATTGGAATACCATCTTTCCAATCTTCATACCAGTGAAAGCCAACTCCCCAAACATATTTAGCCGCCTCCGGGTCATTTAGAATAACACTTGCACGCTGAAAAAGGAGATCCCTATTGTGATCCCAAACAATGATATTTTTATCTCCCATACCAGATTTTTCCAATGTAGGTCCCAGGTAGTTCTTTAAAAAGTCACGTTCTTCTTCTGCTGAATAAATACACGATTCCCAGCGCTGTACGGCCATTGGTTCATTTTGTATTGTAAGGCCCCAAATAGGAATGCCTTCTGCCTCATAGGCCTCTATAAATTTTACATAATAATTGGCCCAGGGCTGATAAAACTCCGGCTTTAATTTCCCGCCCTGCAACATATTGTTGTTCGTTTTCATAAAAGCCGGCGGACTCCAGGGACTGGCATACATAGTTAATTCTCCGCCTGCCGCTTCAATCGCCTTTTTGGTAAATGGCAATCGGTATTGTCTATCATGATCTATGTTAAAAGTCTTTAGCTCAGCATCTCCTTCTTCTACATAGGTATAACTCCCGGTGGAAAAATCACAACTATGAATAATAGTTCTCCCTAAAGAATATCCGATACCATTTTCTTTGCTGTAATAGGCCTCTAAAAATAATTTCTGATTTTCCTCTGATAGCTTGTAAAAAGTCTCTGCCGCGGCATCGGTCAAAGCCGCACCAATTCCTAATAAGGTTTGAAATTGTTTGGAAGGATCAACAAGTACGTCAATTTCAGTCTCTAAAGGTTGTTTAAAATCACTGAATGTCAATGCCCCTGTCTCAGAAAGTTTTAGATCGGTCTTATGGGCTGTAGTATAAATGCTGGCATTCATGTCTGTAGTAGATATAATTTTCATTTCAGGTTCTGCAACCAATTTTTCGGACGATTCTTTTTCTTTGGTTGAGCAATTAACCAATAACAGTGATAATGATAGCATAGCCGCTATTCTATTAACCATCTGTTGCTTATTTATTTGTTCCATTTTAATAGCCATTTAGATTCAAATTAATACTACCTTGATAATTTGATGCCCTGTAATAGATTCCAGTAAAATAACTAATTCAATAATACTTTTTTAGGTAATTCTTGAGTCCTTGTTGCAGCCTAAAGAGCACGAACATCGTTATCCCGCGCAATTTAATCAAAAAAAGGTTAGGGGAACCAGCTAACCTTTTTTCTGCTAAACAAATTAAATAAAGCAAATTATTGATATACCCTTATGTAATCTACTTCCATGGTAGATTGTGTAAAAGCAGGGTCTATTGGACCACCAAAATTACCACCCATAGTCACGTTTAAAGTAAAAAAGTACTTCATGTGTAGTATTTTTTGAATGGGCAATATATACATATTTATAGGTATTGTTAAAACTTACCACTATAAAAAACATACATAATAAATAAATAGTATAATTTTTGTCAAATAGTCAAAAAATCGTTTAAAATATTAAGGGTATCACATTTTATCGATGACGAAATAAATTTACAAAGCCTTATGATTTTAAGCTTTGTATTGGTAATGT
>CAZHWD010000111.1:0-10322 GCA_964536335.1 uncultured Eudoraea sp.
GCTATCGCTCATCTGTATTTTGAATCAATACACCCCTTTGAAGATGGTAATGGTAGAATAGGTAGAGCTGTGGCTGAAAAAGCACTTTCCCAAAGCATTGGCCGCCCTGTTTTGTTCAGTCTTTCCAAATCCATAGAGAGCAATAAGAACAATTATTACGATGCTTTAAAAGCTGCTCAACGTTCAAATGAAATAACCGATTGGATCAACTACTTTGTCAGAACGGTCTTGGATGCTCAAATCGATGCCGAGCAGGAAATTGAATTTACCTTAAAGAAAACAAAGTTCTTCGACGGTCATAAAGATGAGCTTAATGAAAGACAACAAAAAGTAGTACGTAGAATGTTGGAAGAAGGACATCAAGGTTTTGAAGGTGGTATGAATGCTCGAAAATACGTTTCCTTAACTAGTGCATCAAAAGCAACAGCTACAAGAGACTTACAAGACTTGGTAGAAAAAGGCATTTTCAAACCTATTGGTGGAGGGCGGAGTACTAGATATGAAATCAATATATAGCCTCAAATAAAAATGGAATGTCAGGAAGTTCAAGATGTGTCTTTGTTGCCACAAAGACAAACTTGTTTTGCTCCCGGCGGGTCGCAAAAGGAAGAATGCCTTTCGGCTAAGAATATAACTCACTGATTGGGAAAAGCGAGCGAAACGAAGTTTCGTGCTGCAAGTCCCAAAACCTTACCGAACAAATCTGCTTGCGAGGTGTTTTTAGAAACAAAAAATTCATTTTTACTCTAAAAAACTGCCATAAAATAAGGCCTGCGAAGATTTTTACTTGAAAAATGGATTAAAAACTTAATTTTAAAAACTATAATCAATTGTTTTTCAATTGATTATAAACAATAACATTGCGCCAGCATGTTATCCTCTTGCTTTTCTTTCGTTTGTTTAGCAAACAGAACTCAGAAAACTTTTCTGTACCATAAATGCAAAAAGTAGAATGCGCCCTAATTCGATTTTATCAACCCCGCTATGGCGGGGCAGGCGTTTTTCTGCCGGAACACTATAAAATCGAACCAGGAACCATGCGCAAAAGTTAAGGGTAAGGATTTGGGGTGAATTCAACTTTCAATGGTACTTTCATCATTGGGAACTGAAACCTCGTTTGTTTTTATCTTTTCTTTTAGTTGCTCCATCTCATCGGCAATTTTGCTATCGAGAACCTTCGCATAAATCTGAGTGGTCTTTAAAGAACGATGCCCAAGCATTTTGCTTACTGTTGCAATGGACACCCCATTTGATAAAGTAACTGTTGTGGCAAACGTATGTCTTGCCAAATGCGTGGTGAGATTTTTACTTATACCGCAGACATCGGCAATCTCCTTTAAATAAGCATTGGATTTTTGATTGGTCAAAACAGGTAAAACACCTTTTCTATCTAGTACATATGGATGTTCACTATATTTTTCGATAATCTCTTCCGCAGGAGGGAGTAAGGGAATACTGCTCATGGCTTTGGTTTTCTTTCTAGGCATTTTAATCCATCTATCGTCATTGATTCCAATAACAATATGCTCTTTTTTTAGTTGCTTCACATCAGAATAAGCCAGACCAGTATAACAGCAGAAAACAAATATGTCCCTTACCAAATCAAGACGTGGCAAAAAAGACTTTTTATCCCTAATATTATCCAGTTCCGTTTGGGTCAGATACTGCTTTTCTTTTGTTTTCCAAGTCGCCTTCCAATGAAAGAAAGGGTCTCTTGCTATCCATTCATTGGCATAGGCAATTCGAATAATCTTCTTGAAGTTCACCACATATTTAATGGCCGTGTTATGTTCACAGTTTCTTTTTGATTTCAAAAAGAATTCTAAACCTGTAATAAATTTATGGTCGACCCTGCGTACGGGAATATCATTTCTATGGTACTTGTGTTGGATAAATGCCGATACATGCTTAAAAGCAGCTTTATAACGTTGTAGGGTTCCTTTTGTAAAACCTTTATCTAGTAAGCTTTCGATTTCATCGTTATGCTCCTGAAAGATTTCCAGAACCATATACTCTTTTCCTTCTTTGCCTAAATAGGTATTTTTGATAATTGTAGCGGAAATATCCTTTTTTTCTTTTAAGCGGTCATCATAAATCTCAAACAAACGGTTTTTAACGTTGTCTAGAAACCGATTGAAGTTGGACACCTCTATGGAAGAACCTCTGAGCTTAACACCTCGTGAGTCCCATCGCTGTTCATCTACACGACGACCCAGACTAAACTCACCTCGCTTGCCATTGATGGTTATGCGCGCATAGAGGATGACCATTCCGTCAGTATTTGTTTCTGATTTTTTAGGGTAAAAAAGTATGTTCATTTTGCCATACATAGGTGCGGGTTTTAAATCCTCACCAGAAGGTACGAAAAACAAATGTTAAAATTTCTTTGTAAAGGTTTCTTTAACAGTTAATTACAGCGATTTCGGTGCGGGTTTTTAGAGGGTAAAAAGACGCACCGATTTCCGCCCTTTTTATATGGTTTTAGATGGTGTTTTTTGGTATTAAATAAAATGAAAAAACCCGTAAATCATTGATTTACAGGCTTTTTGCAATAATTTGGATTTCTCCGAGCGGTCTGGACGGGACTCGAACCCGCGACCCCCTGCGTGACAGGCAGGTATTCTAACCAACTGAACTACCAGACCGTGGCGTTTAGCGTGTGCAAATATACGTTGCTAAATGAATTCCACAAACAATTTTTTTAAAATTCGGTTTGGGCTATAAAAAATTCTGGCGCTCTATCATAAAAGTATTTAACACCTTGGTAAAGGGTTCCATGATATCTACCTCAACATATTTTATGCGATACTGCGCACATTTTAATTTTAAGTCATCTAAATATTCACTAATCCCGCTTTCATAGGCCTCTTTGATGGTATCTGCATAGAGGTCTATATGGTTGCCGGTTTCTACATCAATAAACCTTTTGGGGGTATTTTCAAAGTTAAAATGCAATTCGGTATCATTGTCCAGTAAATGGAATAAGACTACTTCGTGTTTGTTGTATTTTAAATGCCGCAATGCATCAAAAAGCTTATCATCTGGGGTAGATGTCTGGAACATATCTGTAAAAAGAAAAACAAGACTTCGCCTTTTTATCTTCTCTGCTATCTGATGTAAATAGGAATAGATCTCGGTCTGTTTGGCCGGCTTTCTATCAAGGCTTAATTCACTAAGCTTGGCAAGTAACATTTGGTGATGCCTTTCACTCCCTTTCTCAGAAGCGTAGAAGGAATAGGCATCGGAAAATACGCTTAGGCCTACAGCATCCCGCTGCTTTTTAAGGATGTTCATTAAAGCAGCAATGGCAAGTACCCCAAACCCAATTTTATTTAAATGATTGATTGAAAGCTTCTGCATTTCCGGATAGTACATAGAAGCCGAATTGTCTAATATCATATGACACCTAAGATTGGTTTCTTCCTCATATCTTTTGGTATAAAGCTTGTCAGTTTTTGCATACAACTTCCAATCTATATGCTTGGTACTCTCTCCGGTATTATATATTTTGTGTTCGGCAAATTCCGCGGAAAAACCATGAAAGGGGCTTTTATGGATTCCACTGATAAAGCCTTCAACTATCTGTTTCGCCAATAATTCGAGGTTTTGAAATAAAGGCGCTCTATGTAATTCTGACCGCAAATCCATAGGACCAAGATAAACTAAAAAAGGCTTAGCAATTGCTAAACCTTTTCTAAAATAGAAGTTTCTTTTTTAATTAAAGAACCGCTTCAATTGCATCGGTATATACTTTTTTTGGAGATACTCCAACCTGTCTGGTCACAATTTCACCATCCTTAAATACAAGGACCGTTGGAATATTTCGTACCCCGTATTTTGCAGCAAATTCCTGATTGGTATCAACATCAACTTTTCCTACTACGGCCTTACCTTCATATTCAGTACTTACCTCATCAATAATAGGTCCTACCATTCTACAAGGACCGCACCATGCTGCCCAAAAATCAACCACTACGGGTTTGTCACTTTTTAAAACTACTTCGTCAAAAGTAGCATCGGTTATCTCTAAAGCCATATTGTTTTTATTTATAATTACGCAAATTTAGTCAATTATTCTACTTGTTCATTACTCCAATAGTATTCGTTTTTCTTATTACCCTATTGAAAAAGCTTATTTAATTTAATTTATAGTGTACGTCCTTTTCTTCCAAAGTGTGCAATAGTTCACTGGTGATCTCTACTTTTTGTTTTCTACTGGATAGGTTAACTTTAATTTCTTCTTTCATTTCGTAAATAACAAAATTAAGCGGATGGTTCCCTTTATGGGAGATAAGAGTATCTTTTAGCTCGTAAATATTTTCTTCTTTAAGCTGGTCGATATTCAATTTTATCGTCAATTTTTTAGCAAAATTTTCCAAAGTATCCTGTAACAACATAAAATGGACAAACTGCAGCCGTGCATCTCCTTTTTTACCGGTATCACGGTTTGTCCATCCTTCGCGGACAAATACTTTTATAAATACAAACGAATTAATCATCAAAAAGTGTCGGAATTTTAAATATTCTTCTCCAAAAATGCGAAACTCGAATGTGTCTGTATAATCTTCCATGGTAAATAAGGCCCATCCCTTACCATTTTTGGATACTCTGTGTTGCACATCCGTAATAACTCCTGCAAAGCAAAGCTCCCTGTTTACATAATCTTCTAAATAATTAAATAATGAAACATTGGCATTACTAAAGGCATTAATCTCTGTTCTGAAATCATCTAGTGGATGCCCGGAGATATAAATACCAACCACTTCTTTTTCTCTTCTGAGTTTTTCCATGGTACCCCATTCTCCACAAGGCGGTACTTCAGGTTCCGGAATCTGTACTTCGCTGGTGTCACCAAACAAGCTCACTTGAGATGAGTTTTCACTTTCCTGAAATTTGGAACCGTATTTTATAACCATTTCAAGGAAGGTACTGCCTTCTCCCTCTTTATGAAAATATTGCGCTCTGTGTGTATCTCCAAATGAATCAAGCCCGCCGGCAAGAGTAAGGTTTTCAAATGCTTTTTTATTGGCTGCTCTTAAATCTATTCGTTTGGTTAAATCAAATACTGATTTATATGCCCCGTTCTCTTTCCGGTTTTCAACAATTGTCTCTACGGCTGAACGCCCTACCCCTTTTATAGCACCCATGCCAAAACGAACCGCATTGTCTTTATTCACCGCGAATTTATAATAGGATTCGTTAACATCAGGACCCAGAACTTCCAGTCCCATTCGCTTACACTCCTCCATAAAAAAAGTAACCTGCTTAATGTCGTTCATATTGTTAGACAAAACGGCAGCCATATATTCTGCAGGGTAGTGTGCCTTTAAATAGGCTGTTTGATAGGCTATATAGGCATAGCAGGTAGAATGACTTTTATTAAATGCATAGGAAGCAAAAGCTTCCCAGTCTTTCCAGATCTTCTCTAAAATTTCTCTTGGATGGCCATTTTTTTCGCCCCCGTCAAGGAACTGTGGCTTTAGTTTCTGAAGTAGGGTAAATATTTTTTTACCCATAGCTTTTCTGAGAACATCAGCGTCACCTTTCGAAAACCCAGCAAGCTTTTGTGATAATAACATCACCTGTTCCTGATAAACGGTTATTCCGTAAGTTTCTTTAAGGTTTTCCTCCATAACCGGGAGGTCATAGGCAATTTCCTCATCGCCATTCTTCCGCGCTATAAAACTGGGGATATACTCCATTGGTCCCGGACGGTAGAGTGCATTCATGGCTATTAAGTCATCAAATACAGAGGGCTTCAGATCTTTCAGGTGCTTCTGCATTCCTACAGATTCATATTGAAATATGCCAACCGTATCCCCTCGCTGAAATAGCTCATAAGTGGCTGTATCATCCAGGGGAAATTCATCCGGATCTAGTTGAATATTATGCCTGGCTTTTACAATTTTAACGGTATCTTTTATTAAGGTCAGTGTTTTCAGACCCAGGAAATCCATTTTCAATAAGCCTGCATTCTCAACCACAGAATTATCAAATTGGGTTACATAAAGGTCAGAATCTTTAGCCGTGGCAACGGGTACAAAATTAGTTATATCATCAGGAGTAATGATTACCCCACATGCATGGATTCCGGTATTGCGCAAAGATCCTTCTAATACCCTGGCCATTTTCACTGTTTGTGCCTCTAAATCATCTCCTTCCGATATATTAAGCAGATTATTTACTTTCTCCAATTCGTCAGAGCGAAACCGCTTTTTAAGATCAGCTTCGGGTACGCCAAATATTTTGCTCAATTTAGACATATTGGGAATCAATTTTGCAATACGATCCGCATCATTTAAAGGCAGGTCAAGAACTCTTGCGGTATCTCTGATAGAAGATTTTGCAGCCATGGTACCATAGGTAATAATCTGAGCTACCTGGTTAGCCCCGTATTTATTGATGACATAATCCATAACTTTTGCGCGCCCTTCATCATCAAAGTCAATGTCTATATCAGGCATTGAAACCCTATCTGGGTTTAGGAAACGCTCAAACAGGAGGTCGTATTTTAAAGGATCAATATTGGTTATCCAAAGACAATAGGCTACCACAGAACCGGCGGCAGATCCTCTTCCGGGACCCACAGAAACGTCCATATTTCTCGCTTCCCTGATAAAATCCTCTACAATTAAAAAATAGCCGGGATAACCAGAATTCTCTACTGTTGTTAATTCAAAATCAATGCGCTCCCCAATCTCATCTGTAATCTCGCCATATCTTTTTTTGGCGCCTTCATAGGTGATATGTCTGAGATAGGCATTTTCACCGCGTTTTCCTCCGTCTGCTTCGTCCTCCTTAATCTTAAATTCAACTGGAATTTCAAACTCGGGTAACAGTACATCCCTAGCCAGTTCAAAAGTTTCAATTTTGTTTACTATTTCCTGAATATTCAGAATAGATTCAGGAATGTCTTTAAACAATTCCTTCATCTCAGACCCACTCTTAAAGTAGTACTCCTGGTTGGGCAGGCCATACCTGTAGCCCCGGCCCCTGCCAATTGGCGTGGCTTGTTTCTCACCATCCTTCACACAAAGCAAAATATCGTGTGCATCTGCATCTTCCTTTGAACAATAATAAGTATTGTTGGTGGCTACTAATTTTACCTGATGTTTTTTGGCAAATTCAACCAATACTTTATTAGCTCTTTCTTCATCTTCCTGACCATGCCTCATTATTTCAAGATAGAAGTCATCTTTAAAAATAGATTTCCACCACAGTAAAGCCTCTTCTGCCTGATTTTCACCAATATTTAATATTTTGGAAGCTACCTCACCATAAAGGTTTCCGCTGAGGACAATGATATCATCTTTGAATTGGGCAATAATACTTTTATCAATTCTGGGAACATAGTAGAATCCATCGGTATAAGCAAGAGAAGACATTTTTGCCAGGTTGTGATAACCGTTTTTATTTTTAGCCAGCAACACCATCTGATATCCATAATCCTTTACATTTTTATTAGAATGGTCATCACAAACAAAAAATTCGCAACCAATAATTGGTTTTATAAAATTTCTTTGAATGGTGTCTTCATTTTCAGTTTCCTTAGCCTTATCTTCTTCTACCATTTTATTGTGGGCCTTAACCTCTTTGACAAAATGAAAAGCACCCATCATATTGGCGTGATCTGTTAGTGCTACAGCAGACATCTTGTTCTCAGAAGCACTTGCAACCAGATCCTTTATTTTAATGGTAGACTGCAGTACAGAAAACTGAGAGTGGTTATGCAGATGTATAAATTCTGCATCTTCAAGTGACTTTATATTTTTGCTCAGGTCCTCCTCGGAAACATCTATAATATCTAAATTTTTCAGATGTTTGGCTATTTTTTCAGAGGCCTTCTTTAAGTTAATATGTTTTAAACCTATAAATTGAATTTCCTGTGGGTTGGCTTCGGTAAATTTTTCAAAATAATCTGGTTGTACATCCAATTGTTCTTTGGCGTATTGCTTTCTTCTTACGAGTTCCAGAAAACAACGGGTAGTTGCTTCCACATCTGCTGTGGCATTGTGCGCTTCAGCAAAGGGAGTTTTAAACAAATATTGATGAAGCTCAGTTAGCGTAGGAAGCTTAAACTTACCACCTCGTCCTCCAGGAAGTGCACAGAGTTTGGCCGTATGTTCGGTACATGTGTCCAGAACAGGTAATTCTCCTAGCAACGTTTTTAGATCTGCCCGATAAAATTCAGCCCCCATAATGTTAATATCAAAACCAACATTCTGGCCGACAACAAATTTAGTTTTAATTAGTATGTCATTAAATTTCTTCAATACTTCTGCCAAAGGACTTCCATTCTTCTGGGCTAGTTCAGTGGAAATTCCGTGAATTTTTTCCGCGTCATAAGGAATGTTAAAGCCTTCAGGCTTAATCAGGTAGTCCTGCTGGTCTAATAAATTTCCCAGGGCATCATGCAATTGCCAGGCAATTTGAATGCAACGAGGCCAATTGTCCGTGTCACTAACCGGAGCATCCCACCGCTTTGGCAGACCAGTAGTTTCCGTATCAAAAATGAGGTACATATTTGTTTGGTTTCAACTTGAAAAAAAGTAGCTAAAAATAATCAAAAACAAAATTAAGAAACAGCAGAGTTTTCACGAGTTATTAACGCCAGTGCAGATGTTATTTTTTAAGTACTTTAGAGAGATATATTTTTAAGACTTTCAAACGCTAAATAAAAATGAAACTTCAGATCAAATTGTCAAATTTACTACTGATTTTGAATGTCTTGATTTGCTCATCAGTTATACAAAAATCCCTAGGGCAAGATAAGAATAATCGGCCACCCAACTTTATCATAATTTTTGCAGATGATCTTGGTTATGGAGATCTTGGGGTTTATGGCCATCCTACTATTCAAACGCCTAACCTGGACCGGATGGCATACGAGGGTCAAAAATGGACTAATTTTTATGCGGCGGCCAGTGTTTGTACTCCAAGCAGGGCGGCGTTACTTACTGGAAGATTAACAGTAAGAAGTGGCATGTCTAGTAATAAAAGAAGAGTGCTTTATCCGAATTCCAGCAAGGGTTTGCCTGCAACTGAAATCACCCTTGCCGAACAGCTTAAGCAGGTGGGTTATAAAACCGCATGTATAGGAAAATGGCATTTAGGGCATAAGGAGCAATACCTCCCAACCAACAATGGTTTTGATTATTATTATGGAATTCCATATTCCAATGACATGAATATGGTGGTTGATATTCCTTATTGGGAGTATTGGAAACAACCCAATGAAGCTATTAAAACAACTCATTTTAATGTTCCATTAATGCGGAATACAGAGATCATAGAACGTCCGGCCAATCAGAATACCATTACCGGCAGATATACCGATGAAACTATTTCATTTATAAAGAAAAACAAGGAAAACCCATTTTTTATATATTTAGCGCACAACTTACCCCACATACCCTTATTTGTATCAAAGAAATTCAAAGGCAAAAGTAAGCGGGGGCTATACGGCGATGTACTAGAAGAAATTGACCATGGTGTTGGTAAAATAATTGCCGTTTTAAAGGAAGAAGGCCTCGAAAATAATACAATAGTTGTCTTTACTTCCGATAATGGTCCATGGCTCAGCTTTGAGCTTAATGGGGGTAGTGCCGGAGTTTTAAGAGCCGGAAAAGGAACAACATGGGAAGGCGGTATGAGGGAACCAGGAATTTTCTGGGGGCCGGGCTTAATTAAACCAGGATTGATAATCGGACTTGGTTCTACGATGGATCTTTTTACTACTTTTAGCAGTTTGGCTGGAGCCAAAATTCCAGGCGACAGAATAATTGATGGGTACGATTTAAGTGAAACTTTGCTGCATGGGAAACCAAGTCCGCGGGAAAAGCTTTTTTATTACAGGGGAACCGATCTTTATGCCGTGCGTTTAGGAGATTACAAGGCACATTATATTACCGAGGGAGAATATGGCCAATTTGGTAAAAAAGAAGCGCACAACCCTCCAATTTTATATAATTTAAGTACTGATCCGGAAGAGCGATTCGATATAGCCAATGAAAATCCGAATATCATTAAAGAGATTAATTCACTTATTTCTCAACACAGATCCAAATTGGTATTAGGTCAGGATCAATTGGTAGAAATAGAATAAAAGGAATTAGTTTAAAAGTATTGGTGGTTTATAGAAAACACTTATATTTGCACCCCATTTTAAGGGGAAAAAATAAAGAATTAATAATCGAGGGTCGGGCACCCTACAAAATTAATGTGATATGCCAGTTAGAATTAGATTACAAAGACACGGAAAAAAAGGAAAACCATATTATTGGGTAGTAGCAGCAGATGCACGCTCAAAAAGAGATGGCAAG
>CAZHWD010000112.1:0-3879 GCA_964536335.1 uncultured Eudoraea sp.
ATCTTATTTCTTGTGTAAATGATAATACCGAAAAAGGTAGAATATTAATTATCGTCTCAAACACAGAGGACATGGGCGACCCAGAAAAACACTTTGCCGGCAACAATCTCTGGGAAGTTGCACCTCCTTATCATATTTTTGTTACTCACGGGTATAAAGTTGACTTTGTTTCGCCAACTGGAGGTAAGGTGCCTTTCTCAATGGATCCGATAGGAATAAGTAGTTATACCATAAAGTATGAGAATTTTATGGAAAATGTTAATAATTCACTTACACCCGACCTAGTAGATTCTAAGAGGTATAAAGCTGTTTTTATAGGTGGTGGATATGGCTCATTATTCGATGTGGCCAATAACAAAAATTTATTATCAATTATAGCCGATATTTATGATAATGGAGGAATAGTAGGAGGTTGTGGACACGGGCCTGGCGCTTTTGCAAATGTCAAACTTAAGAATGGTGAGTACATGGTAAAAGGGAAGAAAGTGACCGGTTTTCCAAATTCAACTGAGATTACTAAAAACTGGGCTAAAGAAGGAACTTTATTACCTGTAATGTTGGAAAGTCAATTGAGGAAAAATGGTGGAATATTTCAATCCAAAAGTGATTTGAATGATAAACACGATGTAGTAATAGACATGAGAATCGTGTCGACAATGTTTCTACCCTCTTCGGCTATAGTTGCGAAAGAAATGATTAAACAAATAGAAAACTAATGCCAACAAGGTGTATAATTAACTGCCAGTTCCAGCCTAATTTAACTTTGTGCCAAACCACCCATCTTCTAGAAAATTGCGTATATTTTCCCTGGTTTAGTATGAAATGAAAAATTGGTGAACAAGGATTAAGCTGTTGCGGCAAAAAGTCGCCTAAACGATGAAGCTCATCAAAACAATAAGAAATAAATAAAACATGAAAATTTTCAGAATTTTTTCTTTTTTATTTTTCTCGGGACTGCTTGTTGGTTGTACCAGCGAAAATTCTACCAAAACCATGCGCTTAGGTCATGGCCTGGACATAAGCCATTCGGTACATAAGGCCATGGTAAAAATGGGAGAAGATTTAATGGAACGTTCAGGTGGTCGTCTAAAACTGGAAATTTACCCTAGTCAGCAGTTAGGTACGGAACGTGAATGTTTGGAACTTTTGCAGATTGGCAGTTTGGACATGACCAAGGTATCGGTTGGGGTTTTGGAAAACTTTGCCCCTAAAATGAAAGTCCTGGGACTTCCCTTTCTTTTTCGTGATCGCCAACACTCATTTGATGTGCTGGACGGACCCATTGGGAAAGGACTGTTAAACACGGGGGAAAAGTTTTGGTTAAAGGGATTAGGTTATTATGATGCAGGAAGCCGTAGTTTCTATACCATGAACAAGCCCATTGAGAAACCATCTGATCTCAAAGGGCAAAAAATAAGGGTGATGGAAAGTGTCACGGCCGTTGATATGGTAAAAGCTTTGGGAGGATCACCCACTCCTATTTCTTGGGGCGAACTATATACCTCCCTGCAACAAGGGGTGGTAGACGGGGCTGAGAACAATCCACCAAGTTTTTACCTTTCAAGACACTATGAAGTATGTAAGTACTATTCCCTGGACGAACATACGGTACTGCCAGATGTATTGTTGATTGGAACCTATGTTTGGGACAAACTTAACGAACAAGAGCAAGAATGGCTGAATGCGTCGGTAAACGAATCAGTAAAATATCAACGAATTCTATGGGCAGAAGCTGAGGAGGAAGCCTTACGCGAAGTTCAGAAAGCTGGTGTGCAAATAAGTAGACCAGACAAATCCCTTTTTGCTGAAAAGGTAAAAGGAATCTATGAAGTTTATAAACAAGATGCTGAGATTTATCCACTTATAAAACAAATCCAAGAAACCAAATAATATGGGATTTCGAACACAAATTGACAATATTTTAAGCAGAACCCTGGTGCTGATCATGTCTGTCATGGTTATCAACGTATTATGGCAGGTTTTTACAAGATATGTAACAGGTGATCCCAGTGCCTTCACGGACGAGTTAGCTCGTTATCTTATGATATGGATTGGCGTTTTAGGAGCTGCCTACGTTTCGGGAAAGAATTTACACGTGGCTATCGATATTTTGCCTTCAAGGACTAATACAAAAACACAAAAAAAGTTGAAAATATTGGTAACAGTACTAATTATACTATTTGTTTTTTTTGCCTTTGTCATTGGCGGATCACGTCTGGTCTATATCTCCTATATCCTGGGACAACAATCCCCGGCACTTCAGATACCTTTGGCGGTGGTCTATGTTATTCTTCCCGTTAGTGGTCTGTTAATTATGTATTATAAAATAGCTGACCTGAAAAACCTAAGATCATGATGGAACATGTTCCTATTCTTGTATTAGTAATAAGTTTCATTGGTCTTTTGGCAATAGGGACTCCGGTTGCCTGGAGCATTGCCATTTCGGCCTTGCTGACTATGTTGGTCAGTATTCCTGCCATGCCTGCTTTTACTACAGTTTCACAACGAATGGCAACAGGACTGGATAGTTTTGCGCTATTGGCCATACCTTTCTTTATCCTGTCCGGTGAACTGATGAACAAGGGTGGTATTGCCCATAGGCTGATCGCTTTTGCCAAAACCCTGGTGGGTGCTCTCCCCGGAGGGCTTGCCCTAATCAATGTCATTGCGGCCATGCTAATGGGGGCTATTGCCGGTTCGGCAATGGCTTCGGCTTCGGCCATGGGAAGTATTCTTGGGCCTGAAATGGAAAAAGAAGGGTATTCTAAGGAATTTGGGGCGGCAGTAAATATTACTTCCGCCACTACTGGTTTGGTCATTCCGCCGAGTAATGTGTTGATTGTTTATTCCCTGGCTAGCGGAGGAGCTTCTATTGCCGCCTTGTTCCTGGCAGGTTATATCCCGGGAATCTTAACGGGTCTTTTTCTAATGATCGTTGCATCATTCTGGGCCAAAAAGAAAAAATATAAGGTTGGAAAACAAAGCAGTATAAAAGAAATCTTCAAAACTTTTATTGATGCCTTGCCTAGTCTTTTAATGTTGGTGGTTGTCATTGGGGGCATCGTTACCGGAATTTTCACAGCTACAGAGGCATCTGCAATTGCCGTTTTATATAGTCTGATTCTTGGCTTTGTTTATAAGGAAATATCCTTGCCAAAACTACCACAGATATTGTTGGATTCCTCTTCTACAACAGCCATTGTAATGTTACTCATTGCAGCTTCAATGTGTATGTCTTGGGCATTGTCTTACGAAAACATTCCTCAGGATATCAGCTCCGGTCTTTTAGGTCTGAGCGACAATAAAATTGTGATTCTGTTGATCATTAATTTATTGTTATTGTGTGTAGGCGTGTTTATGGATATGACCCCAGCCGTACTTATTTTTACACCTATATTTTTACCCGTCGTTACCAAATTAGGATTAGACCCGGTTCATTTCGGAATCATCATGGTACTGAATCTTTGCATAGGCTTGTGCACGCCCCCCGTGGGGTCGGTGCTCTTTGTAGGTGTGGGAATCGCAAAGACTACAATTGAAAAGGTATTTAAACCCCTATTGCCATTATTTATTGCGATGATCATTGCCTTGTTTTTGGTGACTTATTTCCCGCAAATGAGCCTCTGGCTACCCAGCCTATTTGATTTATGAAAAATAATTGATTAAGAAACACTGCCATTATAAAAACAAAAAATATAGCTAATTTATATTTAGACAGCATTATTAATACCATAAGTGATTTAGAAGGAAAGATTGATAAGGGTTTACAAAAAGTGATGGCCGAAAGCCTCTATTTTCGAGAGGAATATCAGCAAGCAGAGAAGGTTCTTGAGAAATTGCTTCTGGCCAATCCTGAGCTTATTTTCCAAAATTCCCTCC
>CAZHWD010000113.1:0-2438 GCA_964536335.1 uncultured Eudoraea sp.
TTTGTAGTTCTCTGCATGGATTTTTTCAGAAACTGCAAATGCGGCAAAAAGATAAGCAATATTGGGATATCTTTCTTCAACAGCTTTTCGGGAATAAACAACATAATGGTCAGATGCCACCTTTTCTGCTTCATAGGCGGCGTTTAGAACAGCAATAGTTATTGGGAAATTGTCATTTTTATCCATCTTATTTTCTCTTGAAGAAGTAGCCGCAATAGATAGGGGATAGGAAAATGACAAAGAACCAATAATGAAAAGGAATTTTCTTCTTGAAAATTTTTTCATGCTAAAATTTTCTCAAAATCCAAATATCGTGAAATTTCTGATAAATTGATGATCTGAGATTCGGCAAAATTAATGATATGCTCTAAATCAACCCCAAGTTAAACAAGTCCCGGCAGTCGATTTGCCAATATGTGAAAAATTGCAATTAATCATATATGTTATGGATATCCAAAATAAAAACCCCATCTCCATTACCGGAAACAGGGTTTTTATGATTTATCCATACGCTCGCCCTTTTGTTTGAAGGTTGAACCGAATAATTGTAAATTTCTACAAAATTGCCACACTTTATATGAAAAATCAAGTAGGTAACGGACACCCGACTCTGGATTCACAACGCATGGTGATAGGAATATTTGCAGAACGTCGAAAACCCGCCCCCCAACACGAACCGCTCACGCGATGCGGGCTGGCATATGTGCACAAAAGAGCATGAGAATTTTTCTGACATAATAGAAAAACGGAAAGTAGTTATTCTTCATAACCCTGACCGATTCTCATAGGTTAATGTTCTTTATCAGAACTTATCAATCCATCTAAATTTCGCATAAACCGGAAAATGATCAGAGGGGTAGATCCCTTCGAATGTGCTCACCACTACTTTGTAATTTACAGGAGCAATGTTGCCGCGGTATAGAATCCAGTCAATGTGATCGCCATTGGTGCGACCTTTAAACCCATGGTAGGTACCCAGAAAAGGTTTTGTAGCAGCATTTTTGAACCAAGGCCCTTTGAGCGAATATTTATCATTTTCCCCAGTGAAAACACCGTAGCAATTCTGTTTAGGGGTGGCATTAAAATCACCTAAAATGATGGCCGGAACATTTGGGGGCAGCTTGGACAGTTGTTCCATAATTAGGACAGCGCTATGTGTTTGTACATTTTCAGCAAAATCGAAGTGGGTATTTATGCATATCAAAGTTCTATTATTGCTTGTAAACATACCTATGGTGCATTGACGTGGCCAGCGGCTATCTCGAAATTTACTAGGGATCGTGGGCGTCTTGCTTAGGAAAAGATGCTGGTAAACTTCAGGCTCCCACTTGCGTTTAAAGAAAATGACATTGTTTTGCCAATTAGGTGGTGCAGGACTACGCTTTCCAATGAACTCATAACCGATCAGAATTTTTGTTAAATAATCAATTTGAAAATCATTGGCTTCCTGTAGACCAATAAAATCAGGATGATATTTTTTGAATAGCGCCGGCAGCCCTTTCTTTCGATGGTCCCAGCTATTGGCACCGTCATCGGCCAATCCAAAACGAAGATTAAAGGTTAAAGTCGAAAAGCCTTTTGTAACTCCTGGCTTTTTTATGGCACTGCTTTTGTTTTTCATTTAACTCTTGCCATAGTTCAATACAGAAATAATTTGTCCACACGCATAGGAAACTATTTCAGATAGAATCTGGGTACATGAATCACACCAGAGATTCAATCGATATTTCAAAATTTTGGTCGATTCAAGCATCAACTGTGCATCCTAAGTGCAAGAGGTGCCTGGCTGCATAATGAGTCAACTGAGGTAACAAATTCTGGTTTGCCTGAAAAATGTGACATGAGACCTCAAAATACATTACGAGGATTCTACGGGATTTTAAATTAAATAAACCAATCCACAATAATCATGGGATCAAAATGTTAAAATTAGCTGAACCAATATAAAATTCCCGGTAGTTGTGGATTTCCCCTGACCAATCCACAATCTGGGTAAAGTGTGGATTTCGTGCCTCCATCCATAGTTCCAGAAGATCCCTGGTTCATTGTTGATTTGAATCATCAATCCACAATTTTTATGCTGAATAAAGTCGAGCGGGAATAGCTGCAATCCGTGGATAAACAGACACTATTTTATCCAGGTTTCAAAATGATATCTCAGGTACTAAAGCTTGGGGGACTATGCAAATAGGTTGGAGAGTATCTGGAGTCGAACGTTGCGGATCACCTGCAGACGTTCAAGCCTTGGATGACCCAATACCTTTTACGATATACCACGCAAGTTATTCCTGTCAGGTGCATCCGTCTTGTTATGCAATTTCGTTCATCCCTTATTAACATGAAGAGTATTGAGGAGAACCACCATCAACTATGTTTGCCCCAAAATAGAATCTAGAAATATTTGCCCAATATCCAGCGGTTTCACACATTCGGCAGGG
>CAZHWD010000114.1:0-29696 GCA_964536335.1 uncultured Eudoraea sp.
TAAGAACCCTGGGCGTAAACATTGAGTGGATGGTGATTGAGGCTGATGATCATCATTTTTTCGATCTTACCAAAAGAATTCACAATGCCATTCACGGCAGTGGCGATGGCAGGTTTACTGACGAAGACAGAGCAATTTACGAAAAAGTGAACCAAGCCAATGTGGCCAAAGCGGTGGCTGCTATTCAGGATGGCGACCTGGTGGTAATTCACGATCCACAACCTCTGCCACTGGCAACTTTAATATCTAAGAGGAAGAAAGTAAAAACCTTATGGCGGTGCCATATTGGTTTGGAAGAGCATAACAACACTACCAGAGGAGTTTGGAAGTTCTTAATGCCTTATTTAGAAGCGTACGACCATTTCATATTCAGTCTTGCGGCCTATGTACCGGAGCAAATTAAGGACAGAACTACGATTATTCCTCCTGCTATTGATCCACTAAGCCATAAAAACAGGACCTTGTGGATGGCCAAGTGTGTTGGTATCCTGCAGCAATCGGGTATTTTCAATGATCACCAACCGTTGCTCTATCCCTATTATAAACACCAAGTGAGGCGTGTTATGCCCGATGGCAGTTTTAACAAGGTAAATCATCATAGCAACCTGGATATTATATACCGGCCGGTAATTTTGCAAATTTCCAGGTGGGACAGACTCAAAGGCTTTAAAGAATTGCTGGAAGCGTTTATAATAATGAAGAAAAACAATGAAATGAAAGAGGATAAATCCGTAGTGACCTACAAGCGAATTAAATATACCAGATTGGTATTTGGGGGTCCGGATCCTACGTTTGTATCTGACGATCCGGAGGGGATGGAGGTCCTCGATGAATTGATCACGGCATATAAGTCGGTAGGTTCAGATCTACAGGACGACATTGCCATTCTGCTTTTACCACTCGATAATCCTAAGGAGAATGCACTAATTGTAAATGCTCTTCAACGTAGTTCCAGTATCGTTGTGCAGAATTCAATCCAGGAGGGATTTGGTCTCACCGTCACGGAAGCCATGTGGAAGCAACGGCCGGTCTTGGTTTCTGGTGCCTCGGGCCTCAGATCTCAGGTACATCATAATGTAGATGGACTTATTAATGACGATCCTACTAATATTAAGCAATTGGCCAAGGTCATGGAACACATGTTAAACAGCCCTAAGAAAAGGGATCAATGGGCTTTTAATGGAAGAAACAAGGTCATTAATGAATTTACTTTATTCAGTCAGATTAATTCCTGGCTTTCCCTTCTGGCTAAAATCAGATTATAGGCAGATAATAGCTACCTACACAAGCATTACAAACATTAAACATCAATAGTACAACAAAATGAAAACAATTTAGACATGGGTTTTAAAATTCCCAAAACTTATAGGGAGAATTGACTAAAACCTACTAACAAACATTTTTTTTATTATCATACATAATTGGCACCATATACATTCTTATATGGGCTGCCAATAAAACTAAAAGACCGGGGAACAATAATAGATCGAAAAGTATACAACAAAACATTTAAAGGAAAAATGTATAATGTTCTTAAGGTTTCCTATAATGAGCCCATAGGAAAAGGTATATGGTATTTTTATTTTGATCCCTCAACCTCTGCCCTCTAAGTCTATAAGTTTTATCACATTGAAAATAAAAATGATCGCGAATAAATAATGCTTAATGGTCAGGAAGAAATTAAAGGGATTAAGATCCCAAAAATAATGGCATGGTACGTCAATACAAATGATAAATATTTAGGCACGGATACCCTAACCAAAACATCTACATTAACAGACTAAGTAACATGGCTGATCCGTTCATCGAAAAATAAATACCATTTTGGTAGTGACTTCGTTATTTGGAAAGCAACAAGTCATTACTATGAAGTTTCCATCTTCTTTATTGATCTTCTATTTCTTAATTGTTATATGCTTTCTCACCCTTATTACTTCATGCAGCAAGGATGAAACAGAACAGGATAACAACCAGCTGATAGAAACCGAACAAGAAATACCGATTGACAATGTTGCCCGGTTAGAAGCAAAGAATCTTTATTTGAATTATTACCTGGCTTCTCAGACTTCCGGATCAGACATGTCATGGACTGGCGATGAGCCTTCCTGCAATCCAGGAAACGTTCCGGAACCCACAAAGGCCAAAATACGGCAACGTCTGGATTATTACAGAAAGGTGGTAGGTTTAAATAATATAATTTCGGAGAACATCTCTAAAAGCGATAAAGCCCAGTTGGCGGCTTTAATTATGAATGCTAATAATCAGCTAGACCACGACCCGCCATCATCATGGAAATGTTACACTACTGAAGGTAAAGAAGGTGCTGGTAATTCTCTATTGACTATGACAAAAAATGCTGAGGCTATTGATTCATATATTAGAGATCAGGGAGCAGATAATGGCCCGGTAGGCCATAGAAGATGGTTGTTATGGCCTCGATTACAAGAAATAGGTATTGGCAATACAAACAGATCCAATGCTATATGGGTATTGGGAAATGCGGGTATCCCACAGGCAGATACACCTGAATTTGTCTCCTGGCCACCGGAGGGTTATATCCCGGATAGGCTTGTTTTTCCGAGATGGTCATTCTCTATAGCAGGGTCCGATTTTTCTGCCACTACAATTTCAATGCTGGATGCAAATAACAATAATATAAATCTTCAAATTGAGGTATTAAACAATTCTTACGGCGACCCTACCGTTGTTTGGATACCTGAAAACATCAATACCAATGTGACTTCGGACTCATCGTATACAATTACCCTTAAAGATGTTGAGATTAACGGGGAGCTAATGGATTATTCTTACCAGGTTACCTTATTTGATCCCAATAATTGAACTGACCAAGATCATTTCATAAGAATATTGACTTTTATACTTTTAACCAGAGTTATGCTACAAAGCGTAAAATTTATCAACATCTAAAATCTGGAATCATGAAAAAGTTTATTCTAAGTTTATTGGTTATTGGCCTAACTGGCCAGGCATATTCACAAATTACCAAAGTGGAAGAATTATCTGAAGTTGTAGTTATGGCAGTAAATTACAAGTATTTAAATCAAGCAGATAATAAAGAGGCTGCAATACCTGTTCAAATGCTTCAACGTAAAGTTGCCGCCTATGATGTAACTACAAAAGACTATTACCAGGATGACTACGATTACTATACTGTTGAATTCTATATTCCCGACGGTAAAATAGTAGCCGCTTATGATCCTGATGGTAAGATTTTAAGGACCATTGAAAAATTTGATAACATTAAACTCCCTACCGCTGTTTCTAAAGCATTGTTAGAGCGTTTCCCAAACTGGGATGTAATCAGCGATGTTTATCGGGTTACCTATTCAGCTAATAAGGGTGCCAAAAAGCTTTATAAACTCAAATTGCAAAATGGGGATAAAACAATGAAGGTTAAGGTAAACGAAGATGGTGAGTTTCTGTAGAAATTAGTTTAACTCAATCTGATTATGGTTACCTAAGGTAGCTGTAATACCGAAATAAAAGGTTCTGTCCCAGATATGGATAGAACCTTTTATTTTTAGTAGTTTCCTTTAGCAATTCAAAAACCAAAATAAATTCTAACCGATAAAATTCATTTAACGAGAATAATAGGGAGCATATCTTCATTACAATAGAACCAAAATGAAGTTGCTATTTAATAACATCTAAAATCTAATATCATGAAAAGATTTATTTTAAGTTTATTGGCTATAGGTCTAATTAGCTTCGTGTATTCACAAGAGGTCAAATTAGAGGAGTTATCTGAAGTTGTAATTGAAGCTGTAAATTACAAGTATTTAAATACCTCAGATAACAAAGTAGCTGCAGTGCCTGTTAAAATGTTGGAACGCAAGGCAGCTGCTTATGATGTAACTACCAAGGATTATTATCAGGACAATTATGATTATTACACTGTTTCATTTGTAATTCCCGACGGAAAATTAGTTGCTGTTTATGATCCTGATGGTAAAATTCTAAGAACCATTGAAAAATTCAAAGACATTCCATTGCCAGTTGCTGTAAGTAAAGCGCTTCAGGATAGATTCCCAAATTGGGAAATTGTCCAGGATGTTTATCGAATTAGATATGAGGATAGAAAAGGTGCCTTAAAAAACTTTAAGATAAAGTTACAAAATGGGGATAAAACAATGAAAGTGATGATGAGTGAAGAAGGAGAATTTCTATAATTCCTGAAGCATTAGTAATTAAAGTTTACCCCTGATGTTGCTAAGTTGTAAGGGCCTGGTGTCTTGAACATCAGGCCTTTTTAAGTTATAGCGCTATCTATAAAAATTCATTTCATCCAAATAAGTCCATACCGCTTCTGGTACCATTGGTCTAATATTCTTACCCATCTTGTGTTGTTTGCGAATAAATGTGGAAGAGATTTCCATAATGGGCGCATTTACTGTAAGAACTCTTGGATGACCTTTAAATTGGTGATCAGAAGAACCATCAGAAATTCGGGGATAAACATAGATGTCATGATTTTGCAATATCACGTCATAATTTTTCCACTTATGGAATCCCTTTAAATTATCCTCCCCCATTATCAGGCAAAATTGCTTGTCATTACCAAACTTCTCTCCTAAATGAACCAAAGTATTTATAGTATAATTTGGTTGAGGCAAATCAAATTCTATTTTGCTTGCCTTAAGTTTAGGATAATCATTTACGGCTTCAAACACCATTTGGTAACGATGGTTATTATCCAGTAAGGTCTTTTTAACTTTAAAAGGACTCTGTGGCGTAATCACAAACCATACTTCATCAAGATCAGAAAACTCAACCAGATAGTTCGCAATTATTAAATGTCCAATATGTATTGGGTTAAATGTCCCGAAAAAAAGTCCGATTTTCTTCATGAGCAACCTCTATATGCTATTCATTTTAGTATATCACAGGAGAATGTTTAAAGCAAGTCAAAGGATTCCCACTACAGGAACTAATTTCTCTCTAACCCAATAAAATTTGCAACTAATTCATGTGCCTCATTAAGTGCCATATCCAAATCGTAGTTTTGAATTACTTTATCAAACTGAGGCGCTGTGGCTAATTCTACTGAAGCCTTTGCAATTCGCATATTAATTTTATCATCGCTCTCTGTACTGCGCTTTTTAAGCCTGATTTTTAGTTCGTCAATACTTGGGGGTTTTACAAATACGGCCAGTGTCTTATCAGGATATTTTCTTTTGATTCGTAATCCCCCGGCAACATCAATATCAAATATGACATTTTTTCCTTCGGCCCATAAACGCTCTACTTCACTTTTTAATGTGCCATAAAAATTATCTCTGTATACTTCCTCCCATTCCAGAAAATCATCATTTTTTATGTGCCTTTTAAATTCACTTGTAGACATGAAATAGTAGTTTACCCCATGTTTTTCTGCACCTCTTCCTGGCCTTGAAGTGGCGGAAACGGAAAAGGCCAGATTAAGTTCTTCCTGCTTCAATAAATGTTCTACTATTGTTGTTTTACCACTCCCGGAGGGAGCCGCAAAAATTATAAGTTTACCTCCCTTCATTAAAGTACATTGAGCATTTGTTCCTTAATTTTTTCCAACTCATCTTTCATTTGTACAACAAGTTGTTGCATAGGCGCGTAATTAGCCTTCGATCCTATTGTATTTATTTCCCTCCCTATTTCCTGGCTAATAAACCCCAGTTTTTTACCATTGGAATCGGCAGATTTCATTGTCTCAATAAAATAGTCTAAATGATTGTCCAATCGAACTTTCTCTTCTGTAATATCATATTTTTCCAGGTAATAAGTCAGTTCCTGTTCAAAACGGTTAGCATCTACTTCAGTCTTCAAATCAGCTACCGCTTTTTCCAATCGCTCACGAATAGTACCCAACCTATCAGGATCCATTTTTACTACTTCATTTAAAAGACTCTTTATTGATGAGATTCTTTCAGTAAAATCCTTTTCAAGTACTAGTCCTTCTTTTGCACGAAAATTAATTATTTCTTCCAAAGCTTTCCCAAGGGCATCTTGTATGATCTTATACTCCGAATCGTCAATATCTTCCCTATCCGTTTTAAGAGAGTCAGGCAATCTGAGTGCCATTTCCATGAGTTTTATATCATCTCCATCTGCGATAGATCTTAGTTGCTTTATATATTGTCTAATAACGCCTTCATTTACAACAGAAGATGCCTCGTCTCCTGTAATCTCTATATATAAATTAAAATCTACTTTACCCCTTACCAACACATTAGCAATTGTATTTCTAAGTTGCAATTCCTTTTCCCGATAGGCTGAGGGCATACGGGCATTCATATCCAGATTTTTACTATTAAGGGATTTTAATTCGATGGTGATTTTTTTAGACGGAAGCTGCACCACATGCTTCCCAAACCCTGTCATGGATTGGATCATAAAGTTTATTTAATTTTGATAAAGGTACTAAAATCTATAGGTGATTTTTTAGAACTCAACCTAATTCGTTACAATTCTCTAATCCAAATATTTCTGAAGCTTACACGGCTATTATCACTATGATCCTGAAGCATCAAAGGACCTCTCCCATGAGGTGGGTTTTTAGGCCAACCTGTATAAGGAGTAGTTCCTTTAATTTCCACATGATCCTGTACCAATACGCCATTATGAATAACAGTTATTGTCCCTGATTTAGTTTTACCACCTTCCGAATTGAACTCAGGCGCGTGATAGATAATATCATAGGTATTCCATTTTCCGGTAGGCACCGAAGCTTTGGCCAGGGGCACAGACTGTTTGTATATTGATGCCACCTGGCCATTTACGTAGGTGTCATTATCATTATTATCCAAAACCTGAACTTCATACAAGCCCGATAAAAATATCCCACTATTGCCGCGGTTCTGGCCATCTCTTTGAATCTCTATTGGAGACCTCCATTCAATATGTAGCTGAACATCCCCAAATTTCTGTTTGGTCTGTATATTACCTGTTAAATCTTTTACTGTCATACTGCTATCATCATTCAGATGCCAAACTACGGAGGAACTATCTTCTACCATCTCCCATTTTTCAAAATCGCTACCATCAAAAAGAACAATAGCATCGCTTGGTACGCCTTTATTTCCCGTTGGGTTTACTATGGGAGGAACAGGTTCATAGAATTCCGTCTGTTCAGGTTCTGTGGGTTCTTCCCCCATGTATTCCTTATAAACTATTACCTCATCAGAAGTATCTTCATGAAACACGGGCGTATCCTGCGATCCCTGCTTACAGCTTATAATTAAAAGTATAAGAGATAACAAATAGTATCTATTCATAATTACAGTTCTTTTATTTTTCCTTACAACCTATTAATAGGTTGGCAAATAACATGGTGCTTAGTATAATTTTTATTTTCGTATTGTTTTAAATTCCCAAGATTTTTTTGAGGATTTCTTTATCAATGGCACCCCCGGCAAAATCATCGAATGTTTTTTCGGTAGCTTCAATGATATGATCCTGTATAAAAATTGCTCCTTCACGGGCTCCTTGTTCCGGGCTTTTTATACAGCATTCCCATTCCATTACTGCCCAAACATCACACCCGTATTGTGTTAGTTTCGAAAAAATGGTTTTGAAATCGATCTGTCCGTCTCCAAGGGAACGGTACCGTCCAGCACGGTCGCCCCAGTCATTATAGCCGCCAAAAGCTCCTTTTTTGCCAGTGGGGTTAAATTCAGAATCCTTAACATGAAAAGATTTAATAAATTCATGATAATGGTCTATATAAGTAATATAATCTAATTGCTGCAAAACAAAATGGCTTGGGTCATAAAGTATATTCACCCGCTTATGATTTCCTGTTGCCTTTAGGAACCGTTCAAAAGTATCCCCGTCGTGGAGGTCTTCTCCCGGGTGAATTTCATAACATACATCAACCCCTT
Organism: uncultured Eudoraea sp.; assembly: GCA_964536335.1. GTDB lineage: Bacteria > Bacteroidota > Bacteroidia > Flavobacteriales > Flavobacteriaceae > Eudoraea. The sequence goes on from CAZHWD010000114.1 coordinate 7,875, forward strand.
CCTCATCATAATGATTCAATATTGGCAGCCATCTTTTTGCCAGTTCTTCAAAGCCCATTTCTACCAATCCGGGTGGCCGCTGAGGCCATGGATGCCAAGTGTGCCATAGTAATGCCCCAGAAAATGTGGCATGTGCACTTATTCCTAATCTTCTGCTTGCAGTAGCCGCCTTTTTAACAACATCTATTGCCCATTCAGTGCGCGCTTTTGGATTATTTTTTACAGGATCAGGAGCAAAATTATCAAACATAAGGTCATATGCAGGGTTTACAGCCACCAACTGCCCTTGTAAGTGAGTAGATAGTTCAGTGATCTCTAAGCCATACGAATTAATAATTCCCTTTAATTCATCGCAATAAGTCTGACTTTCAGCAGCCTTATCCAAATCAATTAAAAAGCTTTCCCATGTGGGTATTTGAATCCCATTATAGCCTAAGTCGGATGCCCATTTGCACATACCACCGAGCGAATTAAACGGGGCTTTACTATCTACGAATTGGGCTAAAAAAACGGCGGGTCCTTTAATTGTTTTCATGGTACGGTCCTTATTGGTTAATCAAATTTGTATTTTATTAAGTTTCAAGAATTAAATCCTATATTTAATGGGTAAAAATTCAACTATTATTTCTTCACTTGGTAAGTGTTAAATATAGCAATTACATCAGAATTAAAATAACAATATAACATGAATCAGAAGGAGAAATATGACGCCATAGTTGTAGGTACCGGAATTAGTGGAGGATGGGCTGCCAAGGAATTATGTGAAAATGGTCTAAAAACTCTGGTTCTTGAAAGAGGACATATGGTAAAGCATATTGAAGATTATCCAACAATGAATATGGACATATGGGATCTTCCTAACAATAATGAACTTTCAAGAGAAGACCGGAAAAAATACCACAAGCAACGAAGGGTAAACTGGGCACCTAATCAAGACACAAAGCATTTCTTCGTGAATGATTTGGAGCATCCTTATGTAGAGACAAAACGTTTTGACTGGATTCGTGGATACCATGTAGGAGGACGATCATTAACATGGGGACGCCAAAGTTACCGATGGAGTGATCTTGACTTCGAAGCCAACCTAAAAGAAAATATTGGGGTAGACTGGCCAGTACGTTATAAGGATATCGCTCCATGGTATGATAAAGTAGAAGAATATATAGGTGTTAGTGGAGAAAAGCTGGGTTTAAGCCAACTCCCCGATGGTAAGTTTCATCCACCAATGGATCTTATGTGTCCTGAAGAAGACCTGAAAGATGTATTATCTGAGGAGTTCGATGATGGCCGGCTACTCACTATAGGGCGTGTAGCGAATATTACTGATAAAGAGCGAAATATTGAGGGTAGAACCCCTTGTCTGTTCAGAAATAGATGTTGGCGTGGATGTCCTTTCGGAGGATATTTCAGTAGTAATTCTTCTACTCTACCCGCAGCCGAGCGAACAGGAAACATGACATTACGGCCAAATTCTATCGTTTATGAAATTATTTATGATGATAATGCCAAAAGAGCTACAGGGGTACGGGTTATTGATAAGGAGACCCATGAAAAATATGAATTTCAGGCAAAGGTGATATTCTTATGTGCTTCGGCAATGGCCTCCGTAGGAATCCTTCTGCAATCCCAATCAGATCGTTTTCCTAATGGCATTGGCAATGAGCATGACCAATTGGGCAGAAATATAATGGATCATCACTATAAATTGGGTGCTTCTGCCAGGGTAGAAGGACATCTTGACAAATATTATAAAGGCAGACGCCCTAATGGGTTTTATATTCCCAGATTTGTAAATATAGATGCTAAGACCTCAAAGAAAGATTACCTGAGGGGCTTTGGTTACCAGGGTGGTGCAAGCAGAAAGGATTGGACCGCTTCAGTAGCAGAACTCAATTATGGAAAGGCCTTAAAAGAAGCAGTACTAAAACCAGGAAGCTGGCAAATTGGTGCTACCGGATTTGGCGAAATGCTACCCTACCATGACAATAGAGTTATCCTTAGTGCAACGGAAAAAGACCAATGGGGATTGCCTCAGTTAGACTTTGATGTTGAATTTAAAGAAAATGAATATAAAATGAGGGAAGATATTATCAGACAATTAACGGAAATGTTTACTGCCGCAGGATTCAAAGACATAGAGCCCTTTGACGAAACTACAGGTCCAGGTCTTGGCATTCATGAAATGGGTGGAGCCCGGATGGGTTGGAATCCGAGGACTTCTGTCGTGAACCAACATAATCAGGTTCATGATGTACCTAATATTTATGTAACAGACGGAGCATTTATGACATCTGCCAGCTGTGTTAATCCATCCCTTACTTATATGGCTTTTACCGCCAGGGCAGTCCAGCATGCGGCAAAAGAAATTAATGGAGGCGAATTTTCTTAAACCAAAAGTGTATAGAGTATGAAAAATGCATCAGCTAGAAATTTGTGGGGAGACTATTTAGATAATCATCTGGAGTACGCCTTTTCACATGAACCCAAAGTAACACAAATTGGTGAAAATGAAAAAGAAGTAAAGGAAACGCTTAAATTAATCTTATCTGGAAAAAAAAGAGCTACTTCCCATTCTTTATTAGGGCTTCAATATAGAAAGGAACCGCTTCCCAAAATTGGCAATTTTACCGTACTCACAGATTCGAAAGGAGTAGCCAAATGCATTTTGAGAACGGTAGCTGTGCGTCTTAAACCATTTTTTAGTATTAGGGAATCTTATTCTAAAATTGAAGGGGAAGGCGATTCTTCCATAGCATACTGGAAAAATAAACACTGGGATAAATATACCAGAGAACTGGAAGCATATGGGCGAGTCCCAAGAGAAAGTATGATTGTCGTATGTGAATATTTTGAAAAAGTATTTGAAAGATAGACAACTACGGTTTTCTTCTTAGAAGTTTGTTTATCTTGGAGAATCCATTTTTAAACGAACACATTCATGCATATTTTAGTATCCAATAAGAAAAGTTTTAGGTTTTCTGTAACTCTAATAGGTCTCTTTCTTTTCCTGGCTTCAAACGCCCAGGTCCCAAAATGGGAAAATGCTGAATGGGAGAATCCTGAAATATTTCAAATTAATCGAGAAGCACCAACAGCTTCTTTTTATCGGTATGAAACCGTTAAGAACGCACTAGAAAATGAAAGTTGGGAGAACTCTCCTTTCTATCAATCTTTAAATGGAAATTGGGATTTCAACTATGTTGAAAGTGTCTCTGAAAGACCTATTGGTTTTTTCAATTCTGATTTTGATACTTCCGACTGGGGCAAAATCTCTGTTCCCTCCAACTGGGAACTAGAAGGACACGGTATTCCTATATATACCAATATAGTTTATCCGTTCCCCAAAAACCCTCCTTTTATTCCCCATGATGAAAATCCTGTAGGAAGCTACAAACGTAATTTTGATATTCCGGAAAATTGGATCGGGAAAAATATATATTTACACTTTGAGGGTGTAAGTGGTGCTACATACGTTTGGATAAATGGAAAAAAGGTCGGTTACAGTGAAGGTAGTAAAACACCTGCTGAATTTGATATTACACAATACCTTCAAAAGGGGAAAAATTCTCTCGCTGTCCAAGTATTGCGCTGGTCAGACGCCAGTTATATGGAAGATCAAGATTTTTGGCGTCTCAGTGGTATAGACCGTAATGTTTACCTATATACTACTAATAAAACAACCCTTAAAGACTATAGGGCCATTGCTGATTTAGAAAATAACTATAGCGATGGTAAGCTCAACCTTAATTTACAAATCAATACTTCTGACAAAAAAGCCAAAGGATATCAAATACAGGTAAAGTTATTGGATGGTGATACCGAAATCTATGCAGAAACCAAAAAAATTGACCTTACAGAAGGGAACAATACACTAACCTTTGAAAAGAAGATACCACAAATAAAAACTTGGAACGCTGAAAAACCCTACCTCTACACCTTATTATTTGTGGTCAAGAACAAAAAAGGAATGGTTACCGAAGCTATAAGTTCAAATATAGGTTTCCGAAAAGTGGAAATCAAAAACAACCAATTTTTGGTCAATGGGCAACCTGTACTTATCAAAGGGGTAAACTTACACGATCATGATGAAGAAACGGGACACGTTATTAGTGAAGAACTTACACTAAAAGACATGGAAGTGATGAAACGTAGTAATATAAACGCGATCCGTTGTAGTCACTATCCCAAGAATCCATTCTTTTACAGGATGGCAGATAAATATGGCTTTTATATTGTAGATGAAGCCAATATAGAAATCCATGGAATGGGTACTACCAATCAAGGCCTTGATAAAAACAAAGAGGCCAAAAAAATTCACCCTGGCTATAGACCGGAATGGAAAGCCATGCACCTGGACCGTACTATTCGCATGTTCGAACGTGATAAAAACTATACCTCCATTGTTATTTGGTCCTTAGGAAATGAAGCGGGTAACGGTCAAAACCTTGAGGCCACCTACGCTTGGTTAAAAGTGCATGACTCCACAAGGCCAGTGCAATATGAAGGTGCAACAAAGTATGCGAATTCTGATATACAGGCACCTATGTACGCCACCATAGAGACAAGCATAGCCTATGCGGAAAACAATCCAAAACGTCCCTTTATACAATGTGAATATGTCCATGCTATGGGGAATAGCGTTGGCAACTTTCAGGATTATTGGGATGCAATAGAGAAGTATGATGTATTACAAGGTGGATTTATTTGGGATTGGGTAGATCAAGGCCTCAAAACCAAAAATGAGGATGGAGTTGAATTTTACGCTTTTGGTGGGGATCTTGGTGGGCAAGATCATCAAAATGATAATAATTTTTGCTTGAACGGAATCGTAAATCCTAATCGGTCTGCACATCCTTCCTTATATGAGGTGAAAAAAGTATACCAATACGTGAAATTTGACTCTGAAAATCCAAAATCGGGGAAAATTATTCTGACCAATAAATATGATTTTACAAATCTCTCGGAATACGATTTTTCTTGGAGCTTGATAGAAAATGGAATTCAGATAGCGAAGGGGAACCTTCCTGTGGTAGATGTAGTTCCCTATGCATCAAAAGAAATACAGCTAAAACTTCCTGAACTTACAATCACAAACGCAGAATATTTTTTAAACATTTTTGCAACCACCAAAACCGCTTCTGCTTTAATCCCTGAGCATTTTTTAATAGCCTATGAACAATTTCAATTAACCGATTACACACCCGCTATTTTTGAGAATACTATAGAAGGAATATCAGTAAGGAAAGAAAATAACACCATCAAAGTCCTTGGCGATGGATTTGAAATTGGGTTCAATAGTGGTGATGGTACAATTGTTACTTTGGATTACGGTCAAGGTAACATTATTAAAAAAGGACAGCGCATAAATTTCTGGCGTGCACCAACCGACAATGATTTTGGCTACAACATGCCTTTGAAACTAAAAAAGTGGAAGGAAGCTACCGATAATCAAAATCTAGTAGCTTTACAGGTGAACTCCAATGGAGGGAAAAAAGTAATAGATGCGGTAAAATTGACCAGCAATCCTTTTAAGGTCAAAAATGATTTTCAGTTGACCACAACCTATGAATTGCCAGCCGTTGAAGGGCAAGCATCTATTACGTATAGCATCAACAACAAAGGGGAAATATTGGTATGTACTCAGCTAACGGGTATTGATGAATCTCTTCCTATTTTACCACGATTTGGTAATAATTTCGTTATCGATAACGCCTACGAAAATGTAACCTGGTATGGCAGGGGAGCCCATGAAAACTACCAGGACCGTAAGACTTCGGCCTTAGTGGGATTGTATGAGGCAAAAGTTGAAGATTTATATTTTGAATACATTCGTCCACAAGAAAATGGTAATCGCACCGATGTACGCACACTTTCTTTTACCAATGGCAATGGCAAGGGAATTTTAATTACCGCCCCTACTACTTTTGGGTTTAGTGCGCATCACCAATTCATTTCAGATTTTGATGAAGGAGAAGAGAAACAGCAACGCCACACATTTGATATTCCAAAACGAGATCTGATCAACATCAATATAGACCAAAGTCAAATGGGAGTTGGGGGAGATAATAGTTGGGGGCTAATGCCACATAAGGAATATCAAATACCTGCTGCCAATCTATCGTTCAGTTATATGATACGGCCAATACAATAAAAGAAAAAGACATATTAATATAAAGAGCCGCTCAAAGCGGCTCTATATTATAAAGTAGAGTTATGATTATTCCATATTAACCCAAACATTACCCTTTTTATTAGATTCTACGGTGGCTTCAATAAAATTAAGCCCCCGCACACCATCTAACATAGTTGGGAATTCGCCGTCATTATAATCTTCTCCACGAATAGCCCGGGCAGCTCCTAAATAAATATTTGCCATAGAATCGAAAATCCCTTCGGGATGTCCAGGTGGTAATTTAGTTCCATCAAGAGATAGCTTAGAATTATATCCATGCCCCGGTTTATATATTTGAGTTGGTTCTGTATCACTCAACTTATACAGAAAATTAGGTCTTTCTTGTTCCCAAACAAAAGCGGCTTTCTCACCATAAATTCTAATCGCCAATCCGTTTTCTTCACCTGTAGCCACCTGACTTCCCCTAATGACACCTTTAATATGTTCTCCCATACGTAATAATACAGTACCGTCTACATCCATTTGGTTATCATCATAGAGATAATTGAAGTCGCACAACAGGGAGTTCACTTTTAAACCTGTAGTATACTCAATAAGATTAAAGGCATGTACCCCTATGTCTCCCATACATGAACTTATTCCTGCCTTTTTTGGATCCAGCCTCCAGACTGATGAGCGCTTCTCTTTGTCGTGGATTATTGTGTTAACCCATCCCTGGTAGTATCTGGCATCTACTTTATGAATCTTGCCCAACGCCCTTTCCTTGATCATCTCACGCATTTGACGTACCATTGGATAGCCCGTATAAGTATGTGTTACGGCGAAAACCGTCCCTGCCTTTTTATAAGCCTCCTGTAAAATTTTTGCTTCTTCCAAAGTAGTCGTCATTGGTTTTTCGCAGATCACGTGAAACCCATTGTCCAATAGTTTCTTGGCCATTGGGAAATGCAGGAAATTTGGTGTGAGAACCGAACAAACCTGTATTCTTTCTTCTTCAGGCAACTTTAATTCCTCCTCAATAAGGGTGTCAAAATCCTTATAGATCCTATTTATTGGAACATCAATTTCTTTTGCAAATTCCATGTTCGATTCAAAATCGGGATTAAATACTCCACCCACTATTAGGTAATTATCATTTATATGCGATGCTACTCTGTGCAATACACCAATAAGAGAATCTCCTCCTCCGCCTATTATTCCTAATCTAATTTTTTTTGCCATTTATTACATCATTTTTATTATTCTAATATCCACCTTTATATTAAACCCTTTAGCAAAATATACCATTTGCTCTAGATTCATAATCTCTTGAATAAACCTAAATAGTCGGCTCAATTTATGTAAATTATCTAAGATTTATAGGCAATTCTCTCGTTTTTAAACAAGAACGCAAACAATACAGAAACCCCAAGTGCAAATGCCGCAGGAAACATCCAGATCATATCCCAATTATGTGAGACGTCTTCCATGGTAAAATAATCTGTTATTCTACCCGCTATCCAGAATCCCATTAACATCCCAACTCCATAAGTAGCCAGGGTAATCAATCCCTGGGCTGCACTTTTATATTTTGGTCCCGCTTTGCTATCAGTATATATCTGGCCCGATACAAAAAAGAAATCATAACAAATCCCATGTAAGGCAATCCCCAGAAGGAGAAGGAATGAAAATTCTCCGGCGCTTCCATAAGCAAAACAGAGATAGCGCACCGTCCAGGCCAACATGGCAACTATCATTGTATTTTTAAAGCCAAACCTCTTAAAAAAGAATGGCAATAGAAGCATAAACAAAATCTCTGATAATTGACCAATGGTCATTTTACCTGCCAGGTTTGAGACCCCAATTTCTCCCAGGAATTGTCCTGCATGCTGATAGTAAAAGGCCAAAGGAATACAAATAAGTACCGAAGCCAGAAAAAACACTAAAAAATTTCTGTTCTTCAATAGGTTTAAGGCTTCCAATCCAACAATATCTGCTATCCTAATTTTTCTTTTCCCTGTTATCGAAGGAGGTGTTTTTGGTAGGGTAAAACTAAAAAATCCCAATAAGCCAGAGGCAACTGCAGTCATTAAGAATGTATTTCTAAGATAGCCTTTGACTAAACCTACCATAGAGTCCCAATGAAAGAAATAACTAATAGATAAACCGGCTACGATCCAACCTGCAGTTCCAAAAACACGAACAAAAGAGAACTGTTTTGCCGGGTTATCCATTTGATTAAAGGAAACTGAATTAACCAGGGCTAAGGTTGGCATATACAATATCATATAACCCAAAATATAAGGGTAAAACCCGCTAAAACTAGTAGCATAAGACAACTGTACCATTAAAATTGCCCCAATAAGATGTAGTACTCCCAAAATCCTTTCTGCATTAAAATAACGGTCTGCAATAAGTCCGATAATAAATGGAGCTATAATTGCCCCCCAGGATTGTGTAGAATAAGCCATGGCGATTTCAGGATCGCTTGCCTCCAAACTATTTGGTAAATAAATACCCATAGTAACAAACCAACTACCCCAAATAAAAAACTCCAAGAACATCATTACTGAAAGTTGAACCTGAATCTTTTTATTCATGAAGTTTTCCGCTAGCGTTTATAAAAAATATAGTCTAATGAAAGAGGTTCCAGTTCATTATCCCTAAAATTCATTGCTATTTGGGACCTGTGATGTGTAGAATGGTTTATAATATGAAATAATATATCCTGTAAGGTACTTGTGAAAAGCCTTCCTTCTTCATTATCATAGTCTATCCTCACTTCAAAATCTGTAGCATTCGTGGTTATTTCAAAAGAACTTCGCTGGTTTTCATAATGAATATCTCCCCAATTTTTAATAGGATGATTTTGCCAAACTTTATAATCAGCAGGTTTTTCAAGAATTCTTGCGTTCCATATATTATGCGAATTAAGGATGTGGCTGAATAACAATATGCTTTTCTCCGGAACCTTATCGAGCTTAATACATTCCTCGATAAGCTTTTTATTGCAATAAAAATTGTAATCAAAAAGTTGATTAAAAAAAACTTTCATAGGAAATGATGAGTGGTTAGGTAACTTCTATAGATGCTTTAAGCAATAAATCTCTTGTGGCTATAATCCCTTCTTCTTCTGATAACTTACCTCCCTCGTATTCAACACCAACATAAGACGTATAACCGGCATCCTTAACAATTTGTAGCATATGAACGTAGTCTATTTCAGTCTCATTTCCATTTGCGTCAAAATCGTGCGATTTAGCGCTTACTGCTTTGGCGTGCACCATAAGTTCCTTTACACCTTTATAAATATCATAATTCTCTGCGCAGCCGGCAGTGTAATCTTTCGGATCTTTTCTTTTTATACAGAAATTACCAAAATCAGGTAAGGTGCCACAATTTGACATATTAACCTGGGTCATCACCTCAGAGAGCAAAGCAGCATTTGATGAAAGTCCTCCGTGATTTTCCACAAGTATATTTATGTTTTTAGTCTTTGCATATGTGGAAAGCTGAGAAAGGCCGTCAATAGAATTGGCTTTCCATTCAATTGGATCAGAACTCCCCGAAAGATTTACTCTAATTGAGTGGCAACCCATAGAGGCGGCGGCATCAACCCATTTATAGTGATTTTCAACAGCTTTTTTGCGTTTTGTTGGATTGGAAGTTGCCAGGTCTCCTTGCCCATCGATCATTATCAAGACATTCTTTAAACCGTGTTTTTCAGCTTCAGCGTTAGATTTATCAACAAAAGATTGCATAGCCTCCTTTGAATAATTAGCGGGCTCTAACTCTTTGTTATATAGCTGGCTTACATACTCCAATCCTTCAAATCCCCAATTCTTTGCTTTTGCAGCAAAAGTATAAGGATCAACACCATCATTAATAATCATATTGTGAATAGACCATTGTGCCAGGGATAATTTAAAAAAAGGGGCTGTGGTCATGAGGGCATCCTTTTCAACATTTTCTTCTTCTTTTCCAGCTTTCTTTTCATCCTTGCAGGAATAAATTCCAAGTAGAGAAAAACCTATTCCGGCCTGGGTGCTATTTCTAATGAAGTTCCTTCTTTTCATAAGTCTGTTTTTATTAATTAGTTATTATACTGCATAACACCATGGTTTCTAAAATTTTTTGATAAGAAATTTCAATGGTGTTAGGCCTCAAAACTGTCGTTTAACCATTATTAAATATAGCTTTATTATATTCTCAGTTTACATTTGTTTCTAATGCAGACTCCATAAGTTAATACGCCTTTAAATGTAGAAAATTAATTTTATATTTGATACTTTTAGCAAGTAAACAATAGTACTACATGGGCAAATTTTATTACAATGAAGCACAGGACTCTTATGATGCTATTGTTGTAGGTACCGGTATTAGCGGTGGTTGGGCAGCAAAAGAATTGTGTGAAAAAGGCCTAAAGACACTTGTTCTGGAACGAGGGCGAATGGTAAAGCATCGTGAAGATTATCCCACAGCAAATATGGATACCTGGGACTTTCCGAATAACGGTGAACTGCCTCCGGAAGAAGTATCCAAACAGTTAAAACAAGGGCGTACAGGCTATACCGTAAAAGCGCAACATAATTTTTGGTTCGTCAATGACTTAGAACATCCATATAATGAAACAAAACGATTTGACTGGATGCGTGGCTACCACGTGGGCGGGAGATCGTTGCTTTGGGGGCGCCATAGCTACCGTTGGAGCGATCTGGATTTTGAAGCCAATAAAAAGGATGGTCTGGCGGTAGACTGGCCGGTCCGATATAAAGATATAGCCCCTTGGTATAGCAAAGTTGAAACTTATATAGGGGTGACAGGGGAAAGTTTAGGACTTCCACAATTGCCAGACAGTGAGTTTGAGCCAATGATGGAACTAAATTGTATAGAACAACATGTCCGTGAAAAGGTAGCCGATAATTTTGGAGGGCGGGTGATCACCTCTGGCCGAGTGGCCCATATTAACAGTGCTAAACAATTTGCAGGGGATGGAAGAACCCGCTGTCAATTCAGAAACAGATGTATTCGGGGATGCCCTTTTGGCGCCTATTTTAGCAGTAATTCATCTACCTTGCCGGCAGCAGAAGCCACAGGAAATATGACCCTGAGAGCCGATTCTATTGTTCATGAGGTTATGTACGATCCCGATACCAAAAAAGCAACCGGAGTAAAAGTAATAGACAGGGTTACCAAAGATACCTTTGAATTTAAATCAAAAGTAATATTCCTTTGTGCCTCTGCCATAGCATCTGCATCAATATTGATACAATCAAAATCAGATAGGTTCCCCAATGGAATGGGGAATGATTCTGATCAGTTAGGTAGAAATATTATGGACCATCACCTGGGGGTAGGCGCCGCAGGAAAATATGATGGTTATGAAGACAAATTTTACAAGGGTAGAAAACCTAATGGTATCTATGTGCCGCGCTTCCGGAATATTGGCGGGGATACTAATATGAAAGAATTTAAACGCGGATATGGTTATCAGGGAAGTGGTAGCAGGGGTAATTGGGAAGATGCCGTTTCCGAATTATCGCATGGAAAAGACCTTAAAGAGGCTATCTTAAAACCAGGTGGCTGGACCTTTGGGATGGAAGGTTTTGGCGAAGTATTGCCCTATGAAGATAACCGGATGACACTAGATTATGACAAATTAGATGGTTGGGGATTACCAACAGTAACATTTGATGCGGAGTTTAAAGAAAACGAGTGGAAGATGCGGGAAGACATGAAAGAACAGGCGTATGAAATGCTAAAAAAAGCCGGTCTCCGAGACGTTGATGCTTATGACAGGTCAGGGGCCCTTGGGTTAGGTATCCACGAAATGGGAACTGCAAGGATGGGAAGAGATCCCAAAACCTCTATCCTGAATGGATACAATCAGATACATGACGTCAAAAATGTATATGTGACAGATGGGGCATTTATGACCTCTGCTGCCTGCGTAAACCCTTCATTGACTTATATGGCATTTACGGCACGAGCTGCCGACCATGCTGCCGAACAACTTAAAAAAGGATTATTATAATGGAGAGAAGAGTAGCGTTAAAAAATATGGGGCTTGCCCTGGGATTTACAGTAGCCACCCCCACATTATTAAGCCTTGTTCAAGGATGTAATGATGTTAATACAATTGACTGGAAACCTGATTTTTTTACTAAAGAAGAGGGCAACGTACTTTACAAACTAGTAGATATCATCCTACCCAAAACAGACACGCCTTCGGCCACTGAAGTGAATGTACATGTTTTCATAGATCGTTTTACGAATGAGGTTATGGAGGATGGACAACAAGCGATGATCAAAGTGTCTATTGAAAAATTCATTGAGACGGCCTTACAGGATTCCGGCAAAAAGAAAGCAGATTATTTAACTTCTGAAGACCTGGAACCGGTCTTCGCAGCTGCCCTGCTAGTCACAGAAGAAGGAGAGATAAAGAATTCGGAACTGACTATTAAAAATACTTCGGCAATGGCTAAAGGAGAAAATACGGCTTTTGCTGATGAAGTAGTTAGATATTCCTTTTCAAGGAATCTAAGAGATATGACGATTTGGGGTTATAAAACTTCGGAATACGTAGGAGAGGAAGTACTTGCATATCTACCGGTACCCGGAGAATATATTGGATGTGGCGATCTTAATGAACTCACAGGGGGCAAAGATTGGTCCCTATAACTTATTAAATTGAAAAGAAGAAGTTTCATAAATAAATCAGCTTGGGCCGCAAGTACCCTGTCCCTGACAGGGTTTTCTGCCTTAGGTTGGATTTCTAAAGCACCTTTAAAGCATGTCTTTCATCTGAAATATGCGCCACATCTTGGAATGTTCAAACATAGTGCCGGTGAAGACCCAATAGCACAACTTAATTTCATGGCAGACCAGGGTTTTACTGCTTTTGAGGACAACGAAATGATGCAGCGTTCCGTTGCTTTGCAGGAAGAAATAGCAATGACCATGGCAGCCCGGAACATTGAAATGGGTGTTTTTGTAGCGCATAAAATTTATTGGACAGAACCAAATCTAGCATCAGGGGATACTGAGAAACGAGAAGAGTTCTTAGACTATATAAAAAAAGCTATTGTTGTAGCCAAGCGAGTTAATGCGAAATGGATGACTGTTGTGCCCGGCCATGTGGACTTACGTTTATCTATGGGGTACCAGACAGCTAATGTTATTGAATCCCTGAAACAAGCCAGTGCCTTGTTAGAACCACATAATTTAACCATGGTACTGGAACCTCTGAATTTCAGAAACCATCCCGGCCTATTTCTTACAGAATCTCCTCAGGCCTATGAAATTTGTAAAGCGGTTAATTCTCCTTCATGCAAAATACTTTTTGATATTTATCATCAACAAATCCAGGAAGGCAACCTTATCCCTAATATAGAAGCCTGCTGGGATGAAATTGCCTATTTTCAAATTGGGGATAACCCTGGCAGAAATGAACCTACTACGGGAGAAATTAATTATAAAAATGTTTTCAAGTTCATTCATGAAAAAGGTTATAATGGTGTTATGGGTATGGAACACGGGAATTCTCGACCAGATAAAGAAGGCGAATTAGCTGTAATAAATGCCTATAAAACGGTGGATGCTTTTATGTAAACTTTCCTGCTTTTCTTAATATTTTAATAAGCTATACATGAGGAGTAAGTCTTTTTAATCCAATGAATATGGAAATTGGTCACTATTTGGCAATTAAATTGTTGATTTTAACATTTTTTATATGTTTTTTCTACAATTTGGTAATCTGAATATCATTTTAATGCGTATATAAGATTGTTAGAAGTTTTATTATTCCCCTGACAATGGACAACTATTTTATCCTTTTATTGATTTACGCAGCATTGATTCTTATTTCGTACAATGTTGTGAGACCTATTTTTAAAAAATAGAACCAAAAGCCTTATTAAGATTTTATTAAATAGGCTTTTAAGTGCGACTTACCTCAAAAATTAAAAATCATTTTTCAATTAAATCTTGTATTCTTAAATGCTAATTCCAGCTGTTAAATATCGAATAATTTTCTTTCCTTGTTCAACAAATTTGAACCTGAAAGCACAATCCATAAAAAAACACCTGCTGAGAGGTCCTAAAATGGGGTAGACCTACCCGAGGTGTCTTTTAATCAATAAACACTATTTACACTATAACTGACACGTTATAATATACTCAGCCAATTGCATTTCAGAATAGGTTACGTTCATGAACCGCACATCAGACAATCATCATCTGCAAGTCCTTCTTTGGATCGTGCGATCAGTTCTTTCATTTCAGCTTTCGACATTGGCTCTACATCTGTTTCCTGTTGCTTAACGGGTGTGGTTTCAACTGGTAATATTACTGTAGCTTCCGCCGTTGCAGCGGCAACTTCCGCCTCTGCAGCAACACTAATTGGGATCTCTTTTTTCTTAGTGTTATCTAAAGTAAACTTAATTGCATCTACCGCAGCCTTAGTGCGCAAGTAATACATTCCTGTTTTAAGGCCACTCTTCCAGGCATAAAAATGCATAGAAGTAAGTTTTCCATAATTGGCATTCTCCATAAAGAGATTTAAAGATTGGCTTTGATCTATGAAATAGCCCCGTTGCCTGGACATATCAATAATGTCTTTCATACTCAATTCCCAAACGGTTTTATAAAGCTCTTTAATATCCTCCGGAATATTATCAATATGTTGAATGGAACCATTGGCACGCATCAATTCCTGTTTGAGATTCTCATTCCATAATCCCAGTTTAACAAGATCCTCCAACAGATGTTTATTAACGACAATAAACTCACCTGAAAGTACTCTTCTGGTATAAATATTAGACGTATAGGGTTCAAAACATTCATTGTTACCCAAGATCTGTGAAGTAGAAGCTGTAGGCATTGGTGCAACTAATAGAGAATTACGTACACCGTGCTTTTCTATTTTCTTCCTCAATTTGTCCCAATCCCATCTGCCAGATAATTCATCGTCCTCAATACCCCAAAGGTTGTGTTGAAATTGACCCTGGGAAATAGGCGATCCCTCATATGTTGAATAAGCTCCCTCCTCTTTTGCCTGTTCCATTGAAGCAGTAACTGCTCCATAATAAAGAGTTTCAAAAATATCCTGATTTAATTGCTTGGCTTCATCACTTGTAAAAGGTAAGCGTAACATTATAAAAGCATCTGCCAAACCTTGTACACCCAAACCTATAGGCCGGTGGCGTATATTTGAATTTCTGGCCTCTTCTACAGGATAATAGTTTCGATCAATTACTTTATTGAGATTTTTGGTAACACGTTTTGTGACTTTGAAGAGTTCCGTATGGTCAAATTCTCCATTTTTTATAAACATTGGTAATGCAATAGAAGCGAGGTTACAAACAGCAACTTCATCAGGCGAAGTGTATTCCAATATTTCTGTGCACAAATTGGAAGAGCGGATTGTCCCTAAATTCTTTTGATTGCTCTTCCTGTTCGCTGCATCTTTGTACAACATATACGGGGTACCGGTTTCTATCTGCGATTCCAGTATTTTCTCCCATAATTCACGTGCCCTGATAGTTTTCCTCCCTTTTCCTGCTGCTTCATAACCAGAGTATAATGTTTCAAATTCCTCACTGTGATTAGTGAATAAGCCAGGACATTCATTAGGACACATTAATGTCCATTCCGCATCGGCTTCTACTCTTTTCATAAAAAGATCGGGTACCCACATGGCATAGAAAAGGTCTCTTGCCCTCATTTCCTCTTTCCCATGATTCTTTTTAAGGTCTAAAAAATCAAAAATATCTGCATGCCAGGGTTCAACATATATTGCAAAACTCCCTTTGCGCTTTCCACCTCCCTGGTCAACATAACGGGCTGTATCATTAAACACTTGCAACATGGGTACAATTCCATTAGACGTACCATTTGTTCCGGCAATATAAGACCCTGTTGCTCGTACATTGTGTATTGACAACCCTATACCACCCGCCGATTGAGAAATTTTAGCGGTTTGCTTTAGCGTATCGTAAATACCATCTATACTGTCATCTTTCATTGCCAGTAAGAAACATGAAGACATTTGTGGTTTAGGAGTACCTGAATTGAATAATGTAGGAGTTGCATGCGTAAAGTACTTCTTAGACATGAGCTCATAAGTCTCTATTGCCGATTCCAAATCATTAAGATGAATACCAACGGCCACACGCATTAGCATATGCTGTGGTCTTTCGGCTATTTTTCCATTTAATTTAAGTAGGTAAGAGCGTTCCAGGGTTTTAAAGCCAAAATAATCATACCCAAAATCCCTATTATAAATTATAGTGGAGTCTAATTTATCCGCATTTTCAGAGATAACCTTAAAGACTTCATCCGATAATAATGGGGCCTTTTTTCCAGTTCTGGGATTTACATATTCATATAAATCCTTCATTGTTTCATAAAAAGACTTTTTTGTGTTCTTATGTAAGTTAGAGACAGAAATTCGGGCAGCCAATTTGGCGTAATCCGGGTGTGCCGTAGTTAATGTGGCTGCAATTTCTGCTGCCAGATTATCCAGTTCGGATGTGGTTACACCATCATACAGACCTTCAATTACCCTCATGGCAACTTTTACAGGATCCACCAGGTCGTTAAGACCATAACAAAGCTTGCGTACTCTTGCCGTGATCTTATCAAACATCATCGGCTCTTTTCTTCCATCCCTTTTTACTACATACATGTGATTCTAATTGTTTTAAGTGCTATGTTGGTTATTGAAAGCTTATATAAGCGAAATCATCTAATGAAATGATATAAAAACCCCTATAGAAATAGGGTATAATACGTTGATCTATACTTTAGAAATCAGCATCGAAACTGATTTTTTGCGTATCTACGTCTTTATCTTTGTTCAGGACACCAGCCTTTTGGTATTCGGAAACACGTTTCTCAAAGAAATTTGTTTTCCCCTGCAGAGAAATCATATCCATAAAATCAAACGGATTAGTAGAGTTGTAAACCTTATCACATTCCAATTCCACCAATAACCTATCGGTAACAAATTCCAGATACTGAGTCATGAGTTTTGCATTCATGCCAATAAGGCTTACAGGAAGTGATTCAGTAATAAACTCCCGTTCGATATTTAGGGCATCCACAAGTATTTCTGTGATTCGTTTTTTTGGAACCTTATTAACCAGGTGTTTATTATGAAGATGCACAGCATAATCGCAATGCATCCCTTCATCTCTCGATATTAGTTCGTTAGAGAAAGTAAGACCCGGCATTAAGCCTCTCTTCTTTAACCAAAATATAGAACAAAAGGCCCCGGAAAAAAAGATACCTTCAACCGCCGCAAAAGCAATTAATCTTTCTGCAAAGCTTGGAGAATCTATCCATTTTAAAGCCCAATCTGCCTTTTTCTTGATAGCCGGAAAATTTTCAATTGCTCTGAACAAAATTCCCTTTTCCTTTTCATCTTTAACATAGGTATCTATCAATAAGGAATAGGTTTCAGAATGGATATTTTCCATCATAATCTGAAATCCATAAAAGAATTTTGCTTCTGAATATTGCACTTCATTCACAAAATTCTCCGCAAGGTTTTCATTTACTATTCCGTCTGAAGCTGCAAAAAATGCCAGGATATGCTTAATAAAGTACTTCTCATCATCATTCAGTTTATTGTTCCAGTCCGTTAAGTCTTCATGAAGATCTATCTCCTCAGCAGTCCAGAAACAAGCCTCACATTTTTTGTACCATTCCCATAAATCATGGTGTTGTATGGGAAATATCACAAATCGATCGTCGTTTTCCTGTAAAATTGGCTCAAAGGCTGCAGTCATGTGTTTTATTTTTATAAGTGTTAATGTAGGATGGAATTTCCTAAGTGCTGGGGCTAACAAAGATTCAAAAATGTTATCAAATTGTAAAGGAGGTTTTATTAAATACTACCCAAAGTTTTTAACACCGTATGTTGAAATCTAGCTTCGCCAGTGATGTTTGCTGCCTTTTTAGAAAAGTTAGTTTTTGTAAAAAAAATATGTCATTATTGGCCAGGAAAAATTAAACCAAAAAGTATAATAAAACATACTTCTTGGTTTATTTAATATAAAATTCAATCATTAATGATTTAAAACCCTGATGGTAAGCTATTTCAAGTTAAGAATCAGTTTTTAATCATCCGGAAATGGCTTCGGGAAAATTTTACGCGATTTAATTTCGCATATCATTAATCTCAAAATTGTTGATTTCAATGACACCTTCCATAGGGAATTGATTTTCATCCCGCTTACTAACTTCAGTGTCCCCTTTTACCTCTGAGCCCTTAAAGGCAACTACAATTTTTTGGTCTGTCGCTTCTGTTAAGGTCATACTCCCCTTATATAGTATTTATAAATCTTCCATTGAAGCTTTTTTTCCCGGTAATAAGATTTCCAATTTCCCTTTGGTATTACTTTTACTTGCTTCTTCGGCAGAGAGCGATTCAATAATCCTGTTAATAGTAAAAGGAGTCCTGTCCAGAAGCCCGGGTGCATACATATTCACCAATACCGATCTATTGTTATTATCCAGGATCTTAAACTGCAGCCCATCTTTTAAAAACACTACTGAAGTACTATTTTTGGCATTAAACTCAGTAATTAAAAGTTTTGTATCACCAATAACGACTTCCACTTTACCATTTAAAATATTCGAATAGGTTTCAATTTTACCATCATAAGCCTTATCCATATTGTATTTTGTCTCTCCCTTTCATTAAATTAAGGCTGTGACAAACATGGCGATAACCGTAGCTATCATGGCTAAAAATACAAGGTTACTGGCTTTTATTCTTTGAGGTGTCATTTTGTTATTTTGTTAATTAATAAGATGACTTACTGAAAACCCATTTGGCATCATTAGGTATATCATTAACTACTGTGATTTTTTCTTCCTTATAATAAGAATGCTTATTGTTTTCTCCGTCTCCCCAGTCTACAAAAATGCGAGGGCCGTCAAATTCTCTTTTTACCAAGTTCCAACCTGGTTTTAATTGCGCATCGTATACGGTGGTTATATCGAAGTCTTTACCTTCCCCATATCTGTTTTCCTTAACACACCGACCATTAGCCGAAGTTTCTCCACTGGCATAGAACCATTCCAGTCTATATCCGGGAATATCATGATAATGATACTGCAGTGGATTCCATCCGTCTATGAGCTCTACGGAAGACGCCATGGTAAGTCGCCCAATGAGTTTGTCATTGATTTTGATATGAATGTACCCTACCTTAACCCCTGTACTTGTATTGCTATACTCAATTTTACCCTTGTCTCCAAAATATCCACAACTCAGCCACCTGTTATTAACTATACCATTCTTTCCAGTAACAACTTTGGCAGGTAGTTGTAAGCTAAAACTGCCATCGGCTTTTACAGTGCCAATTTTTTTATTATACCCAGGGTCCGTTTGGCGATTAGCAAAACCCCCCATCATAATATCTGCTTCACCGTAGGACCAATTATCAAATTTTTTGGTATTATTTTTGCTTATTAAATAGTCCTCCAAATCATTTTTTGGACTAACTGATTTCTGGCTATTTACCTGTTTTTCAGCTGCTCTCTTATCCCTGTCTATTTTAGCCTGGGCTTCAAATGCCTTATTTTGCTCCGCTATTTTCTTCATCTCCGGCGTATTCATAATACTATCGTATTGTCGTTGGGCCTCCATGCCTTTTTTCTCCATGTCCTCCATCATGTCCTTCATCATTTTTTTCTGTTCAGGAGTTTGGCCTTTACAACTTAGGGCTACTAATACCAATGCTGCTAAAATATATTTTACTGATGCTCTCATATTACTGTGTTTTAAAAATTAATTCTCCTTTGTTTTTTGATACTATTTTGGCTTTCACTTCTCCTAAATAAATTTCATTTCCGGCTGAATAATTTTGGCCTGAAAATAATTCCTTCTCTACATAAAACTGTTGGTCCGAATACATAGTTACTGTAGCACCTTTCAAGGGTATAATTATATTCTTTATCAATTCATAACTTCCACTCAACAGACCATAATAAAATTTACTATAAGGGTAATCTTTCAATATTTCTTGCTGAGTCCTCTTTTGAAAGGTGTTTAACAGTTCCATATGATCAATAGTTTTGGACTTTACATTGACTATCAGTATTACTTTTGCTTCCATGGTGCTTCTGGTTTGTGCGGTTGCAGAAAACATACCATATAAAAGGGCTACTGTTGTAACAATCAACAACGTAACGACTTTTTTCATGTGCCCATATTTATTATAAATTTTTCATAATTACGGAGTTAACTATTACCTTTTGTATCTAAAATGGAAACTCAAATTCCTTCGCCTCCGGTAATTCTACCTGGAAATCGCCGTATTTGTAATCAATGGTCATACCCCCATACAGTAGTTTTTTCAATCTTCCTCCCGGTTCAAAGGTGGCCTGGACACCTTTTTCCTGACCGGCTAATCCCACAAATTTGTTGCAGGGGGTCGGTTCTCCACAATCTACCTCTTGTTTTTTAAAACTATCATTACGTTCAAACGCACTGGCCCTGAACCTAATGCCCCATTCAACCATGGGAAAAAAGAAATTACTACTTCCCATATTGAATTTGTCTCCAAAGGATTCTGTAGAGGTGGCCTGAAAATAATCTTCCGATTCTAATTGCCCCCCTGCGAATAGTTTGTCCAAGGTTCCAAGATTTTGATTATCCTGCATAATCCCTCCCATACTCTTGCCCATAAGCCCTCCTAAATTCATACGCATCCAACCAGAATCATCGTCAAAATTATATATCCCTCCCTCTTTATCCATATAGGTAGGACTGCTGCTCCCTGAAGTCTCTATTCTCATTGCCTTTGTTTTTTCACTATATGTCAGGGTTGTTGTTTTGCCCTCACCCTTTATTGTAGCTCTTATTCCTTCTGCCTTTATGATCACTTCTTCTTTGTGGATAGAGTAGCGTTCATTATCAAAATGCAAATAGGCTTTTAGGGTAATTTGCACCTTGTCTCCTACATCAGGGATGTCAATATCAGCTATGGTAACCTCTATGCCATAGTCCTTGTCTTCAAGGTCTTCAACTTCTATATCATCGTTCTCTTCATCAGGTAAAAAAGGTTTATTCCACAAAACGATTTCATCATCTACTTTTAAACCTAAATGCATCTGCTTCTCTTCAAACTCCTGACGGGTATAGCCAATTAACTGGACTTTTAAAGTTAGGGCCTCATCGTTGCCATCTCCAAAATCGCCTACTAATGGATAAAAATCTCCTGTCTGCAGGCGCTGATCTTCTTCTTCCAGATTCTGCATTTCAATTATTTCGATTCCATGCCTGGGATCTCCTGTTTGATTATGTAGTAATCTAGTTTTGGCTGGTATAGGAACGGAGTCATTAATTTGCGAAGGCAGATTCTCCTTTAAGTTACTTGGGATTTCCTTGAAAGCCTCCGTAGCATCCAATCCTTCATCAACCAAAAGTTCGTAAAATTTTTCAAAAGCGCTAAACGCGTCTGGGGCACTTACTTCATTGAGCCAATAAAAAAAGTGGCCATTTTCTAGTATATTTTCAATAGAATAGACCAGGTCATTTTCGCGTCCCAACTCGCAAGCACTGAAAATCCATATTTTGTTTTCAAGGCCAGCACCGTAGAAGCTAGTAAAGAAGGAACTTTTTAAAAGAAACGTCCCTTCCTTTATTATAACGTGTTCCTTGTAAGCCTCATATTGAGGACTACTTACGAAATCAA
>CAZHWD010000115.1:0-7089 GCA_964536335.1 uncultured Eudoraea sp.
CGGCGTTCCCTTCAGTTATTCGGTCCCAGTAAAATTTATTTCCCAATCCATCTTTAAAAGAAGACGGATTTTATTATCCCCCGTTATTGATTATGCATCCTTTTATTAATGTAACACCAAAACAATTAATTATGAAAACAAAAATTCAAAGCAATCTGAAAGCAATTTCTTTTCTGGCTATGCTGGCACTAATTACGATGGTAATTTCCTGCAGTCCGGAAACGGCCATGGACGAAACAGAAAACCTGGAAGCTCATTCTGCTAAATCGAGTAATGCGGCAGTAGCAACAAGGGCCATCAGAGCAAAAATTAACAATGATGCAAATCCTGATTTACCCCCTAATACAGATTGCGGATTTCCGCTTTCTGCGAATTTTATTTATGGGAACATGGGCCATCTGGGAAAAATTCAGCCTGGAAGTTTTGGCCGACCAACATCCTGTGCTTTTGGAGGGCCCGGTATACTCATAACCACGTATGATGTGAATTACATAGGGGCCCACGGGGACGAAATTCGCACTTTGGAAAATACTACAATTATTTGTGATGATCCTAATGACCCAACATGTCCCACCGGAACTTTTGTAGGCACTATAGAGATAGTCGGTGGCAGCGGGAGGTTTGAAGGCGCCACAGGGAATATGGTCTTTGTTGATGCAAGATTTGAAGGCTCTATATCTACCTGGAGACTTGAAGGTGAAATTACGTATTGATTCATTAGTTGTTACCCTAAACACTAAAGCCAGTGGAAATCTACTGGCTTTTTTTTGTTTCTGAAGCGAATCCAAAGGCACTTTGTATAACGGCTTACAACTAGTTCGTATGTGACATAGCACCATAATAAGCCGCTCCCAGGAGTGGTGTTTTATCATTTAAAACTACCTGTACCGGTATTTGCTGAAGCAGGGGATTCATACGTCCGGCCGCAACAAAGTTTTCATAAAAAACTTTTCGGTTTATCATCATTAGTATTTTAGGAACAATACCACCTCCAATATAAATGCCGCCGGTTGCCTTGGTCTTTAAGGCAAACTGGGCAGCTTCTATGGCCAAATATCGTACAAATAAATCCAGGGTCTCTACACAAATTGGGTCGCTTTTTTCATGGGCAACGTCCGTAATTACCGCTGCTGCATCTCCTCGTTGGATTTTATCCTGAAGCCATTTGGGTTCAGGGTTTCGCCTGAAACCCCTTAAAAATTTATAGATATTTACAATTCCAGGGCCGGAGACCACTCGTTCCCAACTTACATGCCCATGCTTTTTATGCAGGTATTTCCATAATTCCCAATCCAGATCGTTGCGAGGACTAAAATCACAATGCCCTCCTTCGGTGGCATAGGGATGATAATGTCCGCCATCCCAATAAAGTCCGCTCTCTCCAAGGCCTGTACCCGGCGAAATTATAACGGCATTCCCCGGTATATCAGATCCTTTTTTTAGAATTTCAAAATCCTTATTTTGGAGTAACGCCAAGCCGTATGCATTGGCCTCCATATCATTGATGAGAGATACTTCTCTAACCCGGAGTTTCCTGCTAATTACTTCACTATCTATTTCCCACGGAAAATTTGTTCCTCTCACTTTTCCCCTGGTAACCGGGCCGGCTACGCCCAGGCAGATCCCATCTATTACAGGCAACTTATCCTTATGAAAATCATGCACCATTTCTATAAAAGTATTGTATTCTTTGGTGTGATATGCTTTCTCCTTCACCAAAGTTAGGTGTCCTTTATGGATATCAAAAAGTGCCAGATTTGTTTTTGTTGCCCCAATATCTCCCGCCATAATAGCGCCATTGACATTAGCGGTATTTTTACTAACCGGAAAGGCCAATGGTATTTGAGAATTCTGTATTTGGGGCAAAGAATAACTTTCCAATGTATTCATATCATCTATCATCTAAATAATTGTTATATCCTCCTAAATAGAAATATGCCTATTCACTTAGCCGTTTAATCATTCATTTCGAACTAAATGGTTTGGGATATTACCAATACAAATATCTCACAGATGTTAACCGTTTAAAATGATTAAGGTCATTAGGAATGAATAATATATTGGTGATTATAGTAAATCATTTAAAATGGAAAATCCGGATTATTCAAAACAGTAATTTTTTATTCCCTAAATTGGTGTAGCCAACCAACATATAGGATACTATGAACATTATTGATATTTTAAAAGGAATAGAAAATCTTGTTGTTCAGCTCCTACTCCTGATTATTTATATTCCCAAAACTATTATAAAGATCATTAGGGATCCTAGTTGGGTGCCTGGTTACATTTCTGAAGAAAATGCAAAAACGCCCAGGTACCTGGATTATGTGTCACCAGTTTTACTCTATTTAATTATTGCTCTGGTACCCTATGCGATTTTTCCGGATAAAAGCACCCTTAAACCTGACCCAGATAGCATTATTACTGCACTTCAAAGTTCTGAAGGAATGGTCCGGGGAATTATATTTATGGCCATCCCAATGTCATTTGCATTTTTTATTGAATTATTTCGCTCAAACACCTTTTCAAGGGTAAATATTGAAAGGTTACTATATATCCAATGCTATTTTTTCACCCCATTCATTTTTGCGATTCAAATCAGATGGTTATTAAGTATACTTTATTCAGATTCCACAAATTCTTGTTTAGCATATATTATAAATTTTGTAATTATAACAGTATGTGTAGCAACCCTTATCTGGCTAGTTTTTGTTCAATGGAAATTTTTAAAGGAAGAGTTAAGCTCAAAAATCGCGAAGGTTTTAAAAGTACTGATCATAAGTTTAATACTAATTATATTTATTACCAGTCCTATTACCGATTATAATCTACTGAAAGAATTGGTATGTTCAGGGGTTTGGCGAAACATATACTCTTGTGATTTAGGAATAAAATGTTTTGTTGATCTGCAACCGATTGGAATATTAATTACACTTATTGTTTTAATCATTTACGGTTACGCATTTATTATGAGATTGTTGTCCTGGAATAAGCAAAGGACAGTGAAAAAATCAAGTGATGCAGAAGAACCACTAATTTAATCGGAAAAGATTAGACTACCTGTGGTTCCTCACCCAATCTCATGGCTACAATTATTTTACCTATAAAATACCCAATTATAAATACGGCCGCCGATATGGCTACAATTAGCAGCATTCCTTTCCAAACCTCCATAAGTGGTATACTGTCTGTAGGAATTTTTTCGAGGATCTTTAAGCTACTGAAAACTCTAAATGGAAAACTAAAATAATTAATTAAAGCCTCCTTGAATTCGCTAAAAGTAAGAAACATATAGACATTACTGGAAATTCCATAGGCTATAATACTCAAACCAAATCCAAACATTTTACTGTATGTTTTGCTGTATTCAATTTTTATTGATTTTGTTAAAACATCACTATAAGAAAGCCCATTTTCCGTTAATGAATGTGCTAAATCTTTATTGTTCCTGTATTTTTTCACATATTCCCTTGAATAGTGAATCCAGAAAAATATTAACAGCAGCGGAGTAACTACAACAATCAATATAATACAAAAAAGGAGAAGTAAAGTTACCAATTCACTAAGTCCTTCTAGTGTAAAATAACGTTCAACAGGAGCTTGGTTACTTTGCAAACCATAAAATATTTTTACTAAAACGTTTACATATTCTAGAACTAAGTAGTCCATTCAAAAGTAATTTAGAATTAAAGTAAATTTTAATTTGAAACCGCATTCATAATAAATACTCAAACGCTTTCTGAATATAGCTAATTTGTTCAAATCAGAAAAATTTTTTAATGATGTGCTATTCTAGTTGTAGTTTGTTTCTGAACCAAACGAAAAGTTACGGAACCCTATATTCCATGTCCCAATGGTAACAATTATTTATCTAAAGTTTTAATTAGTCGAAATTCGTGAAATTAAACGTCAGGTCGATTTTCATATTTACTTTAGATAAAATAGTGACTGAATCTTACAATTATTCACAATACTGAAGAAACCTAAGATTTTCTATCTTAGGAGGATCATTATTTTAAAAGTTTAATATGTTTCATTTTGTAAAAATTTCCTCTAGTATCAGGATAAAGATATTATCAATTTTAGCCTTCGGATTTGGCCTGACCGCTTATTCACAGGAAATTCAATATGAAACCAAAGAGAACATCCCTTATTACGATGCCGCGATTAATCAGGCTAATGAATACATAAATAAGCGTTGTGTTTTAGATATTTATTACCCGAAAAATGTAAAAGATTTTCCCACAATTGTATGGTTCCATGGTGGCGGATTAACCGGTGGTAAAAAAGATATTCCCACGCAACTTATGGAAAAAGGAGTTTGTATAGTTGCTGTCAATTATCGCTTGTATCCAAAAGTAAAGGCCCCCTTATATATTGATGATGCTGCTTCTGCCGTTAGTTGGGTCTTTAAAAATGTTGCTGATTTGGGTGGGGACCCTTCTCTGATTTTTGTATCCGGGCACTCCGCAGGAGGATATTTGGCTAGTATGATTGGGTTGGATAGGTCCTGGTTAAACAAATATGACATTGATGCAGATAAAATTGCCGGCTTAATCCCATTTAGCGGCCACACTATTACTCATTTTACAGTCAGGGAAGAAAGGGGTATCCCCGGAACCCAGCCCATAGTCGACAGTTTAGCCCCCCTTTATCACGTTCGTCCTGATGCCCCTCCGTTATTACTCATTACGGGCGACAGGGAATTGGAACTTTTGGGAAGGTATGAGGAAAATGCATACTTAATGAGAATGATGAAAATTGCAGGTCATAAAGAGACCACTCTCTATGAGTTAGATGGTTATGGCCATGGTATGACCGAACCGGCATTTCCTCTTTTGTTAAAAGAAGTTGAAAGAAGTTGAAAGAATTAAAGAAGAGAAAAATAACGATAAATGAAACCTTTAAAAATTATTGTAATCCTTGCCTTGTTTACAATGACATACCCGTCTCGGGCCCAGGAAATAAGGCCCGATGAGGTAAAAAAAATCATGGAACGGGTGGCCGATTGGCAGATAGCACATTTCACTGATTTATACAGCGGATATGAAGAGCCCCATCACCCATTGGATTGGACGAACGGTGCATTGTACGTTGGCATGGTGAAATGGGCCGTACTGGCTGATGACGAAAAGTATTATGATTGGCTTGTAGGTATCGGGGAAAAATATGAGTGGAAATTGCACTTTCGTAAATACTTTGCTGATGACCAAACTGTGGGTCAGATGTATCTTGAACTTTACCGCAAGTATCAGGACCCAAATATGATTGAACCAACTATAGAGCAGTTCAATTTTATCATGCTTCATCCCGCAAAAACTTCATTAAAGTGGAAGACCCCATACCACCAGGACCGCTGGAATTGGTGCGATGCCTTGTTTATGGCACCTCCGGTATGGGCAAAACTTTACAAGATTACCGGAGAACAAAAATATCTCGATTTTATGATGGCTGAATATAAAGCCACAACGGACTTTTTATTCGATAAAAAGGAAAACCTGTATTACCGGGATGAAAGTTATATGGGCAAATTGGACAATGGCACTAAAATATTTTGGTCGCGTGGAAACGGTTGGGTATTTGCAGGACTCACGAACATAATGAATGAGTTGAATCCGGGGAGTAAGGAATACAAGTATTTCCTAGGTCTTTATAAAAAAATGGCAAAAAAACTGCTTGAAATTCAAACACCGGCAGGCCATTGGGCAATGAGTTTATTGGGGCAGGAGTTTTATCCAACACCTGAAACAAGCGGCACTTCATTTTATACATATGGTTTGGCCTGGGGAATAAACAAAGGAATATTAGATAAAGCAAATTATGGTGCAGCGGTTAAAAAGGGATGGAAAGTCATGGTTAGCTTTGTAACAAAAGAGGGAATGTTAGGTTATGTGCAGCCCATTGGAGCGGCTCCCGGCAAGGCTTGGGCAGATAAGACCGAAGTGTACGGAACCGGAGCCTTCTTAAGTGCTGGTTCAGAAGTATACAAATTGTATGGAGGAAAATAGAAATTATCATAGCCGCAAAATAAACTTTAACTCCGCTTAATAATTATTCCTAACTTTATAATTAATAGAAACTTTAATTATGTCAAAAGGTAGGGACTCCAAGAAAGCTGTCAAAAAAGAACCGCTCTTAACTGCAAAAGAAAAAAAAGAAGCCAAAAGAATTAAAAAAGCTAAAAAGGGATAACTTTTAAATTTTATTTCAAAGCATCTTAAAAGGAAATAAAAGTGGTTTTGCCGCAATGGGACTGGCTGATGCCATTTTATCTTTAATTTTAATAAAGAGCCTTTTCTTAAAGCTTATTGGAAAAGCACGCGTGGCCAACATATCTTCAGGAAAGGTTATATGCCTTTCTAAGTTATACCGCATAGTTCAATATTTTGCCAAGAGGTCACAGGTACAGGAACGACTAACCAGCCAAATAGCAATTGAATTACAAACTGCGCTTAATACATCCGATATAGCTGTTATTATTGATGCTAAGCACCTGTGTGTTTACTCTAGAGGAATTATGTGACTTTGCGGGAGTTGAGAAATCAGATGTCATTCAAAAGCGGCTTCCCGGA
Organism: uncultured Eudoraea sp.; assembly: GCA_964536335.1. GTDB lineage: Bacteria > Bacteroidota > Bacteroidia > Flavobacteriales > Flavobacteriaceae > Eudoraea. Next base: position 6,573 of record CAZHWD010000115.1, read on the forward strand.
TGGATCAGTTGTTAATAACCCATAATTATTAACGGCCTGACAGCTGTTTACAAATCGTGCAGAAATTCTCCAAGATTTCCTTACAAAGAGATCCATTTTTACTAAATTTATCCCCGTTAAAATGAATCAATAACTTAACCCTTATCCTAATGAAAAAACTAAATATTTTATATGCAATGATTATACTATGCTTAACATATAGTATAACCACACATGCTCAATCTAATTCTAATATTGAAGCGGGTGTTCGTTTTGGGGATAATACCGGCATAGACGCAACTATACCTCTTGGCATCTCTCCAAGGCTTCACCCCACTGTATATTTGGATTATTTCGGTGTAGGCACCTACTTTGACTGGATGTTTGCACTTACTGACGGGCCAGAGGGACTAAAATTTTACCCCGGCGTAGGACCTGAATTTTTCTTTGAAAATGATTTTGATTTTAATATCGCTGGCAATTTCGGAGTGGAATATTCCTTTAAATTTCCTCTGACGATCGGATTTGATTGGAGGCC
>CAZHWD010000116.1:0-6201 GCA_964536335.1 uncultured Eudoraea sp.
CATCACGTTTTCTACAGCCACCTAACGAAAGGGATAGGGTCCCTAATTTATCCGTTTCCAGGATATCTACTCCGCAAAGGTAAAAGATAAAATCGGGCTTAAATTCCTTAAGAATTCCGGCGAGGGTATCTTTTAAAACAGCCAGGTATTCCTGGTCTGTTGTACCTTTTTTTAATGCGATGTCCAGGTCTGATGTCTCTTTTTTAAAGGGATAGTTTTTGGCGCCATGCATAGAAAAAGTAAAGACTGAGGGATCATCCTGAAAAATTTCAGCGGTACCATTCCCCTGATGCACATCAAGATCAATAATAAGAATCTGACTGGCTAGATTTTTAGATTGGAGATAACGTGCCCCGATTGCCTGATCGTTTAACATACAAAAGGCTTCGCCTCTGTTGGAAAAGGCATGATGTGTGCCACCTGCAACATTCATTGCAATGCCTTGTTCCAGTGCATATTCACAGGCTTTCAATGTACCGTCTGCTATGATGCGTTCTCGCTCCACTAATTGGTAACTTAGAGGAAAGCCAATTTTTCGGGCTTCTTTATATGGAATTTTAAGATTTAGAAGATCATAATAATACTCGGGGTCGTGTACCGCTACCAGGTATTTGTCATTTGGAAGAGAGGGCTCAAAAAAATTTTCTGGAGTACAGGTCCCTTCATGTATGAGCTGCTGAGGAAGAAGCTCGTATTTGATCATTGGAAAGCGGTGACCTACCGGCAAAGGATGATTGTAAATAGGGTGATAGGCAATTTTCAGCACTATCTTAATTTAAATATTTAACTATCATATGCAAAAACTCTTCTTTTTCTACCGGCTTGGTTAAAATGTCATTGCAACCTGATTTTTTAATTATGATAGACTCCTCATTCATTGCATAAGCCGAACATGCTATAATTGGGATGTTTTTATTTTTTTTTCGTATCTCTATTGTCGCTTCAATCCCATCCATGTATGGCATTTTAACATCCATAAGTATTAAATCCAAATCGGGGTGCTGATTAAAGAGTTCTATAGCCTCTCTTCCATTTTTGGCCCTTATAATGTTGTAAATATCTTTTAGCCAAGTTCGAAGTAAAAAGAAGTTGGCATCTTCATCTTCAGCGATCAATACTGTAACTTTATTATTTTCATTATTATTTTCGGTCTTATTAGTGGAAACATAGGGGATTGTAAAATAAAAACTGGCTCCTTGACCAAATTTTGAATCTACCCAAATTTTGCCACCAAAAAGTTCTACAAGCCCCTTGGCAATAGCAATTCCAAGTCCCGTGCCTGTTGTAACTTTGGTTTGGCCGTTTATAACCTGCCCAAACCTTTCGAAAATCAATGCCTGGTCTTCTTCTCGGATACCTATACCCGTATCCTTAACAAAGAACTGCAAAAAATCTTTATGTAGATCATACCCGAATATGACCTCCCCGCTAGATGTATGTTTAAGTGCATTTTCTATTAAATTGGAAAGAACTTGTATTAGTCTGGTCTCGTCAATTTTAATATTGCTATTAGCGTCTATAAATGCTTTTTCTGTTTTCAGTTTTACTGAGGTTTTGTTGTTTAAAAGATTGAATTGCTTATGTAAATCATCAATAAGTTTATTTAGATTGTAATTAGCAAAAACCAATCCTTGTTGATTGGCTTCAATTTTAGATATGTCAACAATATCAGAAATAATGGTCAATAATCTTTTGCCGGAAGATTTTATATGTGCCATACATGCTTCTTTGTCCTCTTTTTCAAGAGTTTCATCAGCCAGCAGCTCAGTGCAACCTAATATTGCATTCATTGGCGTTCTTATCTCATGAGACATATTAGCAAGGAAAGCCGATTTTAACTTGTCAGATACTTCTGCTTGTTCTTTGGCTTTTTTAAGTTCAATTTCCGTCTGCTTGATTTCTGTTATATCTATAAAAGAAACGCCTACCCTGTTTTTTGAAACTTTCCAGGCGACAACATTATAATATTTGTCAAATTCAACACCATAATTTTGAAAACTAACTTCTTCTCCGGTTTTATCGACTTTGGCAAAGGCCTTGAGCCAATAATCTTCGATCGTATTAATAATAGATGTAGCTTTTTTATTTACTAACTGGGCTTTGGTTTTTCCAAGAAATTTTGCAAAAGAAGCGTTTATTTCACGTATATAGAAATCAATAGCTTCGCCATTTTTATCATAAATAAGTTCAATAATCTCAACCATTTCCTTCATAGATTCAAAAAGCAATTTATGTTGCTTCTCACTCTTCTCCAGATCCACTTGTGATTTCCTTTTTTCTGTGACATCTGAAATAATCATGCCCAATCCCCCATCAACCTTAAAGGCCTTAAGGATCACTATTTTATTTCCAAACTTGGGATGGGGCATTAATTCTTCTAAAATAAATGGCTTTCCAGTCTGTATAACTTTCTTATATTGGGCAAATCTTCCAGAAGTCTTAACGTCAGGCACTAAGTCCAATATATTCTTTCCAATTACATTCTTTCTTTTTTGATTGGTCATTTTCAGCGCAACCTCATTAATCTCAATTTGATTTAATTTTGAATCAAAAAGCATAAAACCAACTGTTGCAGATTCAATAAATTCTCTTAATCTATTTTCACTCTCCTTTAATTTATTCTCGGTTTCCTTTTTTTGAGTAATATCCTCAAAAATCATAACAAATTTATTTTCTGAAAGAGAAAAGGCATTAACATAATAATATCTGTTCGTATTATGATTGAAGTCGATAAAATGAGTGGGTTTGTTATTAATTACAACAGCGCCATATCGATCAATCCACGTTTGTTCAATATCAGGATATATTTCTTTAGCCGTTTTTCTAATAGTTTCACTAATCTTCAGTCCTGTTTGTTTTTCAAATGCAGGATTAGTCTTAAGAAAGCAATAGTCTTCAGGTTTTCCTTGTTTGTCAAGAATAAGTTCACATAATGCAAATCCTAAAGACATTCTTTCAAATAGCCTATCATAAATTGCTGTTGTATTGTTAAAATTCCATTTAAGCTGCTGAATAAGGTTTGTTAACTCCTTACTATCCTCAATGGGTCTTTTAAGGTTTTCAAGTTGCTCAATAAGTTGAATTTGGGTCGTATTTTTCATCTAAATTGAATTTAAATACAAAAAATGCCTTTTTAGTGCTTGCCTAGTGGTATTAAATTAAGGGTAAGATTTACGACAAGCTAGTTAATATAAGAAAAATCGAATTATAATAAAAGTTGTCCTTCAATGACTATTAGAATTGTATGCTATAATATTTTCGGATTAACTTAGGAATCCCAATGCATGATTAGGCTAAATTAGAAGAGTTTTGCTTGTATAGCTTAAGCTGAATGCGCTTTCTTGGTATATCAACGTCAAGTACTTTCACGATGATTTGTTGATGCAAACTAACATGTTGGTTTACGTCTTTTACAAAAGAATCCGATAAGTTTGAAACATGGATCAATCCACTTTCCTTGATACCTATATCCACAAAACAACCAAAATTGGTGATGTTGTTCACTATTCCCGGAAGCAATTGACCTTGGTGTAGGTCGGTAATCGATTTTATATTTTGATTAAAAGTGAAGACTTTGGCTTTTTCCCGAGTGTCCAAACCTGGTTTTTCCAATTCCTTTACAATATCCTTTAGGGTAAAAAGACCGATATTTTCTGTACAATACCTATTTAAATCAATACCCTGTAGCATTTCTTTATTTCTGATTAAGTCCGATACACTTTTTCCAAGGTCCTTGGCCATTTTTTCAACAATACCATAGCTTTCAGGATGCACAGCTGAATCATCCAAAGGGTTTTTGGCCTGTTTAATACGTAAAAAGGCAGCTCCTTGTTCAAATGCCTTACCGCCTAAACGAGCTACTTTTTTAATTGCCGTCCGACTTGCATACGCCCCTTTTTTATTTCTATGGGCGACAATGTTTTCAGCCAGTTTAGGACCTATTCCTGAAACATAACTCAATAAAGGGACACTCGCCGTATTTATATTAACCCCAACAGAGTTCACACAACTTTCAACAACAGCATCCAACGATTTTTTTAGTTTATTTTGGTCCACATCGTGTTGATATTGTCCAATTCCTATCGATTTTGGGTCAAGCTTTACCAATTCCGCAAGGGGATCTGCCAACCTTCTGCCTATGGAAACGGCACCACGAACGGTCACATCATAATCGGGGAATTCGTCACGTGCTATTTTGGAAGCGGAGTAGATTGATGCCCCGGCTTCACTTACTACATAAACTTCTATAGGGTTTCTAAACTGAAGGTGTTTAATAAGTTGTTCGGTCTCTCGTGAAGCAGTTCCGTTACCAATTGCAATAGCTTCTATTTTATAAGCATCTGCCAAGGAACTTATTTTTTTGATGGCACCTTTGCTATCATTTTGAGGTGCATGTGGATAAATAGTCTCATTATGCTCCAAATCGCCCTGTGCACTTAGGCATACAATTTTACAGCCTGTCCTAAACCCAGGGTCAATGGCCAATATCCGTTTTTCACCCAAAGGCGAGCCCAATAGTAATTGTTTAAGGTTTTTGGAGAATACTTGAATCGCGGAATCATCTGCTTTTTCCTTGGCCTTCTTCAAGGTTTCGTTTGATAAGGAAGGAAATAATAATCGTTTATACCCATCCTGAATGGCTATTTTTATGTGGGATGCACATGCATTACGGCTTTTTATGATGCGGTCTTCAATTTTTTGGATGGCGCGTTCGGCATCAATTTCAATCTTAACTCGAATGAAACCTTCGTTTTCAGCTCGTAGTATGGCCAACAATCTGTGCGATGGACAGCGGTTCAATGATTCACTCCAGTCAAAATAATCCCTAAATTTTTGGGCTTTTTCCTCATCCTTTTTGGTGGAGATGACCTTTGTGGTTATCTGGGCGAATTTCTCAAGCTGATAACGTATTTGATTGCGGATATCTAAACGTTCATTGATCCATTCGGCAATTATATGTCGGGCACCTTCCAGTGCCTCATCTTCGTTTAGAACCGAATCATTTATAAATTTTGACGCTTCAAGATCAATTTCATTATTGTTCTGTGCCATGATGATCTTGGCCAAAGGTTCCAATCCATTTTTACGTGCAGTTTCAGCCTTTGTTTTTTTGCTTTTTTTGAATGGAAGGTAAATGTCCTCCAGCGTTGTTAAGTCGCTAGCCCGATTGATTTTTTCTCGAAGTTCATTGGTAAGTACTTCTTGTTCTGTCAGGGTTTTGATGACTGTAGCCTTGCGTTTTTCCAAGGCTTTGAATTGGGTCTTAAATGTTACTATGGCGCCAATCTGAACCTCATCCAAGTTTCCAGTGCGTTCTTTTCGATAACGGGAAATAAATGGTACGGTGCAATCCTGGTTTAAAAGTTCAACGGTGTTTACAATGCCATTCTCAGGTAGTTGGGTGTGTTTTATTAGGTAGGGGATGAGTTGCATTCTAGACTAATTAATGGTCAACCCATTCACAACGCCATCTTCATCAGGGTTCACAAATACTAATTTACCATCACTGTTCTCGGTCATTAAGATCATACCTTCGCTATCAACACCACGTAAAGCACGTGGAGCTAGGTTCACCAAAACGGTTACCTGTTTGCCTAATATTTCCTCAGGACTAAAACTTTCGGCAATGCCTGCAACGATTGTCCGGGTATCTATTCCTGTATCTACTTTAAGAACCAGGAGCTTTTTAGTTTTTGGCATTTTTTCGGCTTCTAAAATGGTGCCCACACGCAAATCCATTTTGGTGAAATCGTCAAAATTTATAGTCTCTTTTTGCGGCATAACAGTTTTATTTTCAGATTCGTTGACTTTTTTTGTGGCTTCCAGTTTACTTAGTTGTGTTTGTATCTCCTCATCTTCTACTTTTCGGAACAGCAATTCAGGTTCGCCTATTTGGAGACCTTTTGGCAGAAGAGGTTCATTTTTTGTAACAGCGGACCAGGAGAGCTCCACTAGATCAGAACTCCGGGAAGATGTGCTTTGTGAGATAGACAAAATTCTTTTTAATTTTGCCGAGGTAAAAGGCAAAAAAGGTTCAGCAAGAACAGCAAGTGCTGCCGTAATTTGAAGTGCTACAAACATAATAGTCTGTACCCTTTCTCTATCTTCCTTGATGACCTTCCAAGGCTCTTCGTCTGCCAGATATTTATTACCCAGGCGGGCAAGATTCATTAGTTCCTGACTTGCTTCACGAAAGCGGTA
>CAZHWD010000117.1:0-13304 GCA_964536335.1 uncultured Eudoraea sp.
TTGGTTGATGAAAAGGTTTTTGGAAATGTACAGTATATATCCGCAGAAGCTGCTTACAGATCTGTTGCTAATCCGGATCAATGGCGATTAAACAAGGCGCTTTCCGGAGGAGGAGCCTTAATGAATATGGGTGTTTATGCGATCCAAAGCGCAATTTATGGAACCGGAGAAAACCCCATATCCGTATGCGCACAGGAGTTTAGTACGAGGCCGGTTTATTTTAAGGATACCGATGAAACTATCACCGCACAATTCGAATTTTCTAGCGGCGCTTTTGGTAATATCATGACATCACATAATACGAATGTAAATAGAATGTATGCCTCTTGTGATAAGGGCTGGTTTAAATTAAATCCTGCTAGTTCCTATGGTCCTTTGGCAGGTAAAACATCCGGCGGCGACTTGAGTTTCCCGCATGAACGCCAGCAAAAATTACAGATGGATGATTTTGCAAGACATATTTTAAATGATACCCCAAATGTTGCTCCCGGCGAAATGGGCAAACGGGATATGATTATTGTTGAAGCTATTTACGAATCGATTGAGAAAGGAAATTCAAAAATTGATTTGAAATTAGGTGCTATGGGTCTCTAGCGAATTAAAGTTATATTTCTTAGACCTTGTTGATTATTATGAGGATTTGACCCGAATTAATTTTTATTATAATACAATGGTTGATTTAGGTTGTTGAGTCTAAAAATGGTTCATCTTCCCTGTCGTGAATTAACCAAACTTTCGCATTTTCAACTGTTTCAAAAGTGCGTATCAATGCACGTCTGTTGGTGGCCACTTTTTGTAAGAATCTATTGTGGTTTTCGCCATCCCAAACCAGGGCAAGTTTAATATGATCTCTTAAAACATTAGCGATGTGCTCGCCCAGAAAATATAGCTCAACAAGAGGAATTTCAGTTTTAACTACCTTAATTACATTCACTAAAATTTTATATTTTTTTTCTGTCAGACATTGATTTCTAATGATCTTTGGATACTTTATAAAATCTGCATAAGAATAATCTCCGGAAATAGTCATTACCAGATAATTTTCTTCTTTCTTAATTGAGTATAGACTACTCATACGATCCTTAATTTTGCGGCTAGGTTGTTATAGCAGAATAAGGTGTATTTATTTACTATTAGTATAAATTTAGTAAATAATCTAAATTTATTTGAGAAAATACTCTTATAAGTAATAATATAACAAATTGGGCTAATCAGGTTGAGTATTAAATATTCTAGAACTTTTCAAATACGCCCAGTCCAAATAGTGCAAAATCGTATTTTACCGGATCTGATGGGTCCATTTTTCGAAGATAAGAATCAAGTTCATTCACAGCTCTAGAATCGTTTTGTTTCTGATGTAATAACCCAAGCTTTCTGGCGACATTCCCCGAATGAACATCCAGGGGGCAGGATAAAAGGGCAGGGGAGATGGATTTCCAGATCCCGAAATCTACTTTGGTGGTATTATCTCGAACCATCCATCTAAGAAACATATTTATACGTTTAGCTGCGGAACCTTTAGATGGATCAGAAATATGCTTTGTTGTTCTTTTTGGATGTGTTAACTCAAAAAAGGTTTGTTTGAATTTAGAAATTGCCGGCTGTGTTGATTTATCTGTGGTATGTTGGCTAAAAATTACTTCTAAACCTTCGTGTTGTCTGTATATACTTCTCAAAGCTTTTATAAAGTATACCAAGTCAACGTTATTAAAAGTGCGATGAACAAATGGTTCAAGCTTAATTAACTCTGATTCTTTATGGTATAAGACAAAATTATGAGGGTCATTATCCAATAAATCCATTAAATAAAAGGCATTCTTAATAATACTTTTTCGATTACCCCAGGCAATTGTTGATGTGAGAAACCCGCTGATCTCAATATCTTCTTTCTTAGTGAACAAATGAGGAACCTGAATTGGATCTGAATCCAGAAATTGAGGATTATTATATTGGATGACTTTTGCATCCAAAAAATCTCTTAGTTCGTTTGATGTCAAAGATGTATCATTTTGATAAGGTCATTCAGATATAAAGGATTTTTAAAGAACTCTCCAAACTCCCTCGAAATATTATTTTGTGATTTGTCCGTCTATCATGGTTAGCTTTCTGTCAGCCATATCAGCTAGTTCCTCATTATGAGTTACAATAACAAAAGTTTGCCCAAATTCATCTCGCAATTGAAAAAAGAGTTGATGCAGTTTATCTGCACTTTCCGAATCCAGATTACCACTTGGTTCATCGGCAAGTATTATGCTTGGATTGTTTATCAAAGCCCTTGCAACTGCCACGCGTTGTTGTTCACCGCCGGATAACTCATTAGGCCGGTGGTGCATGCGATTGGAAAGCCCTAGGAAATTTAGCAGTTCCGTTGCTCTGGACTCTGCCTCTGTCTTTCCTGTTCTTTTAATAAATGCCGGAATGCATACGTTTTCTATGGCAGTAAATTCTGGTAATAATTGGTGGAATTGAAAAATAAATCCAATATGATTATTTCTAAATGCAGCCAGTGCTTTATCCTTTAATGAAGTAATATCAATACCATTAATTTCTAGCTCACTTTCCTTTTTGTTTGACTGGGCATCCAATGTGCCTAAAATTTGTAAAAAGGTTGTTTTACCGGCGCCAGAGGGCCCTACAATAGAAACCACTTCTCCAGATTTTATGCGCAAATCTACCCCTTTCAAAACCTGAAGTTCTCCGAAATATTTTTGGATATTAGTGGCCTTAATCATCATTAAATAATTAGGGCATGAAAGTAAACAATACCCTTAACACTTCAAAATGTAAGGGATGGGGAATCTATCGACAGATGAGTAGTAGAAATCTATAGATGCTATCATTTTACTAATAATACATTAATTTATGATTTTTAAGTAAGAAACCTTTAAATTCGAATTACTTTTTAATCAAGTCATTTATACGTATAAATTATGACATCGTACCACAATCTGGAAGAATACAATATAGAGATTACCAATGAAATAACGGAACGTTTCTCTGGAATTATTGACGAAATAGGGGAGGAAGTTGGTCGTGAAGGATTAATTAAAACTCCAGAACGAGCGGCAAAAGCAATGTTGTTTTTAACTCAGGGATATAAACAGGATGCCGCGGCTATTCTGAAGAGTGCAATGTTTAAAGAATCTTATAACGAAATGGTAATTGTTAAGGATATTGAATTGTATTCTCTTTGTGAACATCATATGTTGCCTTTTTTTGGAAAAGCTCATATTGCTTATATCCCTAACGGACAGATCGTAGGGTTGAGTAAATTACCAAGAATCGTAGATGTTTTTGCACGAAGGTTGCAGGTTCAGGAACGCTTGACCGAGCAGATTTTAGATTGTATAAATGAAACTTTAAAGCCTCAGGGAGTTGCTGTTGTTATTGAGGCCGCACATATGTGTATGATGATGCGCGGTGTTCAAAAGCAGAATTCCGTTACTACAACATCAGGATTTAGAGGCTCTTTCCAAAAAGAAGAAACTCGTAATGAATTTTTAAAATTAATTAGTTCAAATCTATCTTAATTTTGTTACTTAAGCAGCTAAACTTATTAAATAGGACACTTTTTTATAATTTCTAAATGATCAAAAATAAAAAGTATCGACTCCTTTTATTAGGACTACTTTTTGATGGGGTAGGAATGCTTTCCTTTATGATACCAGGTATAGGGGAATTCACAGACTTGATTTGGGCTCCCATAGCTGGTTGGTTAATGACAAGAATGTACAAAGGTAATCCAGGGAAAATAGCCGGATTGATTGCCTTTATCGAAGAAATTGTGCCTGGACTAGATGTGATTCCTTCTTTCACCCTTATGTGGCTTTATACCTATGTTTTTAAGGGCGATAAGACCATATCTATTGAAGAAAACTAGGCTGTTTATATTTCAATTTCCTGTAGCTACCCATTTTATTTCATATTATAACTTGAACCAAAATTTCTTATAAAGGAATACTTAGTCCTATATTAATGTTCCTTCCAATATTTGAAATATCATCTATCTTTAGCCGGGATAAATGGGAAATATAATCTTTGTTCAGAATATTTAAGGCAGAAAACACCAATTCAACATCTTGTTTAAAGAGCTTTAGATTTGCTCCTAAACCAGCATTTAAAAGATTATAACCCTCAGATGAAGTTTCAAAGGCCGCTACTTTATTTTGATCAAATATGGTGTTTAAAGTGATAAAGGCATAACTATGTTTTATCCATTTTTGTGAATTATTAAATTCTAATCGAATTGTATTACTTAATTTATTTGCTGGTATCAAAGGTAGATAGTCATCATTGTCTAACTGTCCTATCACCGATTCAAAGCTACTTTGCACATGCAACCAGTCTAGTGGGTGTGGGTGGAAATGAAAACCAATTTCTCCACCGTATAAATAGGCATCCTGCTGGATGTAATTGTACACCGGGTTATTATCTTCAAATTCTCCGTTTGGTTCTATAAAAATATAATCGTTTATATTATTGTAAAAACCATTTGCAAAGAATTCAAAATGTTGGCTATTGTATTCCAGTGAGATATCTGTTTGCAGATTGTTTTCATTCTTAAGGTTTGGATTACCTATTTCAAAGCGGTTAGTTCCTTCATGCACGCCATTTGAAGTAAGTTCAGCCAGATTAGGGGCTCTAAAGCCACTTGCAAGATTAATTCGACCAATAAATTTCTTTAAAAAATCAATTCGATATCCCAGTGCTGCATTAAAACTATTGAAATTGCTGTCCAATTGTGCTATATATCCTTCTTCACCCGCAATGCCGGTTTCCTCTCCCATAATAGACCGATTATCAAATCGGATACCTAGTTGGATATCGCTGCTTTCAAAGTGGACATGAGAGGTTGCTAGGATGCCAATATCATTAGTAGTTGCATTTGGAATTAAAACTTCCTCTCCAAAGTTTTTATTATTCTGGCTCATTCCTTGAATGCCTGTGATAGTTTGCCAGCGACCAAAACTTGGTAAATTATATTGGACATTATAACTAATTGTAGAAAGTTTCATGTCCAGAGCTGGTTTTATTTCATCCAGGTTAAGCGAAGACATTTCTAAATCTTCCTCCTCCTCAATCTCTTTACGGCTATTGGAGATATAGCCAAGTGTTATTCTCAGGCTTGAATTGCTAAAAAACAAATCACTTTTTGAACTTAGTATATGGTTGTTTATTTCCTGATAGGGCGAAATTGGAGTTCGTTCTAAATCCTGTATTCCAATTTCTTCGGGAATACCCAAATCTGAACTGTTTAAATTATAGCGCAACTCCGTTTTAAATTTTCCGAATTGGTATCCAAGAGCTGTTTTAAGATCAAATTCATTAAAACGGGAGTTAGTTACTCTTAAATTATTTCCACCTTTATAATCGGCATGAGATGTATATGCACCGCGTACCAGGAATTTGAATTTATCACCAGAAGTCTTGAAACCTGCATTAACATCTATGCCATGTGTATTGGTAAAATAGTTTAAATTAATATCTCCTCCGGTAGAATTCATATTGGCAAATTGTTCTGGATTTAAATAGAGTACTCCACCCAGGGCATCCGATCCATAAAGAAGTGATGCAGGACCCTTAATGACTTCGATACTTTCTATGCCTGCAGCACCTATTCCAAGGCCGTGTTCATCACCAAATTGCTGGTTCTCCAGTCGTATACTTTGAGAATATACCAAAACCCTGTTTGAGCTCAAACCTCTGATTACCGGCTTTCCTATCCCAATACCTGTAGAAACACTTTCCACGCCGGGAATATTCGTGATCCCATCGGATAGAGTTATAGCACCCATTTTTCTTAATGTTTCAACTTTGGCCTGTTCTACTTTCATTACGTTATCGCGCTGTAATTTATGGAATGGCGTAGATACAATTACTTCTTCCATTTCTATGGCACTTGGGGAGAGGACAATGTCTAAGGTATTTATTCCTTCGGTAAGTTTTATTTCCGAAGAATATGTTTGATAACCCAAAAAGGACGCCACGATTTTGTAAGTCCCGACCGGAAGATTATTCAAAACAAACTCTCCGTTGCTTCCTGTTACTCTTCCTTTTTCTAATTGAGGCATATACACAGAAACCTGATCTAAAGGGTTATTTGAGTCTTCCGTTGAAATACTCCCTTGAAGTGTGCACTGTGCGTTACTGTTAAAATAAAATGATATAAAAAGTATTGAAAATAAATATTTCATAACCTGTTTTTAAATTAAAAAAAATCTAATAAATCGAGTTATGAATACGAAGGGGGAGCTCTAAGAGAAAAAAGAGGGTGATAAGATTCTTGAATATAATTATAATAGAGTGAGAATTCATTTTTTATGGTAACCGCAGTTACTAATTGTATTTTAAAAAAGGGTAAATAAAAGTGATGAGAAAAATAGAACTTATTAAAATCACAATCCAATTCTTTAGCATGTATATGAGACTCAAAGACATTGTCGCATTTTATTTCTAAATGATTAGACAAATGCATCAATTGAATAACTGAAGGAAGTGCCAAAAAGACTATTAGCACCAATGAAATGATGGAAAATGATATATTTTTTTGTTGATTCAACACTTTACAAAGTAATCAAATAAAGTGATCGAGATAAGTTAAGGAAAGATTAATTTATTTAAAAAGAAAACCAAATCCGAGTCTATCCAACATTTTTTTTTCAAAGTTCCAGAAAAATTTAAACTGCCCAAAAAGCCATCCGAATAAGACCAAAAGAATTTGGTAGAATGGGAAGATCAGCAATATTCTAAGAGTCCAGTATACCCAACCACTCCACCAGGTTTCTGGAAAGTTGCCCCTTTGCAAACCGATCCATTCAAGAAATGGTTTTGCAATATATACTGCTGCTGATCCTGTAATTGAGAATACAATAAGAATTATGATGAGTTGATAACTAGATTCTATTCCCCAGCGTTTTTTAAGTTTATCCATAAATAAGAAAATCGCAGCAAATATATTCAATTTATTCTTGGCACAAATGGTCCAAGGCGTTGGTCGTATTTGCGCTGAAAATAAATAAAATAATTATAAAGGACATAGTTCACTTCATACCCATAATCAATGTTGGGATCATAGTAGATCTGCAAATTATATAAATTAGGATCAAACCTTAAAGGTTCTTGAACACGTTGATTCCAATTTATAACATAAATTCGATTTCTGTTTTCCATATATTTTTGCGTATAATATCCCCTTGGTTTTGCTGTACTTCGGAGCCAGGTGTAGAAACCTATTTCTATAATTATTATATTATGTTCTAAGCTATCATTCTCAATGGTAATCGTGTCTCCCGTATTTTGATTAAATACTTCCTCTTCTTCTTTAGAAATATCAGCAACCTTTTTAGAACCAGAACATTGCATAATAAATAACACCATAATTACACCTAAAAAACTTCTAGTTAAAACTTTAAGTATCATTGAAATTTATTTGAAATAATAAAGTACAAAAAAACCATTTGTTTTTGCAAATGGTTTTGTTAATTAATATGTTAAAGCTTCGAATTTACTTACCGAAAAGGCCACCAAGTAAGCCTCCGATACCACCTTTCTTTTTAGAACCACCCATAACCATTCCGGCCACATCGTCAAGAATACTGCCATCTCCATCTGCATCCAAAAGCGAAGTAAGAAGACTTTGGTTTTGTTCCGGCTGTCCACCCAGCATACTACCCAATAGATTATTCATTCCGCTTGCATCATTAACCTTATTTTCAGTGGTTTGTTTTGCTAAAATACCCATAACAAGAGGAGCTGCAATTTTTAAAATATTAGCAACAGATCCTGTATCTATTCCTGATCGCTGGCTTAAAGCATTTTCTACATTTGCCTGCTTGCCACCAAATACATGCCCTAAAATGCCCGCTCCATCATCCATAACGGTTTGATCCACACCCCCTCCAAAAAGACCGCCCAGATCATCAAGAATGCTTCCATCATGCTTAGATGATAAAGCATTCATCAACCCCTGTGCGCCATCCGGAGTGGATACATTTTTTTTCATTGCCCCTAATAGTAAAGGCATAGCCATGCTCAAAACATCAGCTGTTTTGTTTTCAGCTTGCCCGGTTTGTCCTGCAACACCGCTTATTACCTGTTTCCCGATGGGACTGTTTAATAAATCTAATAATCCTTCCATTACTTTCGCGTTTAGTTTAATTACATTGTAATGTACAAAAAGTAATTATCGCATAAGAACAGTGTCTTAAAAAAAGGCAATAAATTACTTAAGCCAGCTCTACCAAACATAATAAATTGCGACGTTTTTAGTTATCTTTGCGTATGAATTATTTGGAACTTCCACGTCAACCTCATCCGCTGGTATCATATTTACGTGTAGGAAGACTATTGCATTGGTCTTTGATACTGTTTTTATTGGAATCATGGTTCTACTGGGTTCAATTTGAGGCTTCTTTGGAGCGATCTTACCTATTTTTGGTAGCTTTTTGGTTTGGTTGTTTTCTTTTTTCTTTTGTTCATATTTTCCTGGTGATAATGGACGGATGGTCAAGATTTCAAAATTACAAAAGGGCTAAAGACCTTTTTTTTATTCATGGATTTAATTCTAAGATTGGCGACATGTACCTTGGCTCAAAATGTCAGCGAAATGCCGCAATAGTTGCTGCAGAAGAATTAGGTTATAAAGATGAAATAGTGAACCATTTTCGCTCCAAAGGAATAAAATGGTTTCATTATTTACCCTATTTTGTGATTCAAGACCCGTTATTTTTATTTCGAAATTACTTTTGGGAAAGAACATTTCTCGAAAAGCTTTATGAATCTAAATTTGACTATAGGAAACTACATCTTGAGAGAGCAATATGATACTTGAGGCCAGGAACATTTGCAAATCCTATGGTTCTCTTGAAGTTCTGAAAAATGTGACCATAGAATGTCATAAGGGACAAATTTACGGACTCATCGGAGCAAATGGCGCTGGTAAAACTACTTTATTTCGCATCTTGTTAGGACTTATAAAACAAGATAGCGGAAGTATCCTGATAGATTCTGAAGGAATTAAGCCAATTGGTGGTATTGTAGAGAAACCTGCTTTATACGGATATTTATCTGCTTTCGGAAATTTAAAAGTTTTTGCCCAGATTCAGGGTTTGAATCTTACCAAAGAATTGTTCCACCAATCCATGCAACAGGTTGGTCTTTCTCCAACGCGGAAAGATGAAATAAGAAATTATTCTCTTGGGATGAAACAGCGCCTTGGTCTGGCCATAGCCTTATTGAATAACCCGGAATGCATTGTATTAGATGAACCTTTTTCCGGTTTAGATCCTATGGGAATTTTTGCTCTGCATGAGTTGATTAAAAAGCTAAGCAACGAGAATCAAATAACCGTGATTATCTCATCTCACATTGTTAGTGAATTAACAGATCTATGCGATACTCTTTATGTTCTTAATAACGGTGAAATAATTAAATCCGGATCAGCTGTTCAGTTGCTAAAGGAAAGTGTTACCACCTTTAAAATTACAGGAAAGAATCTGGAATTGTCTGAGGTATTGAAAAGTGAAGATGCTATATTTTTAAATAAATCGGTCCTTGTTTCTCCGAAACGTGCAAGCATTTCTGAGATTCTGCAAAAACTGATTGAAGAGGGGATGGAGGTCACCACCTGTATTCCACAAACAGATTTAAAAGCCCTATTTGGAAGGGAACAAGTATGATATCGTTAATCCGTTCAGAATTTTATAAAATTAGCAAACAGAGCAAAACACTATATGCCCTGGCCGCTATACTTATTATTGAAGGATTTGTTATTATGAGTGCCTTTTATCAGGGCGCTGGAATAATTGACCTTTTGTTAGATAATCTGAAAGATTCTTTTGAGTTCAGAGGAAATCTTTTGAATGGAAATTTAATTATTTACCTGATCCTGAATTCGTTGTGGTTTCATATCCCCTTAATACTAATGATTATTATTTCGGGATTTTTGACTTCTGAATATAAGGAAAAGACCGTGGAGACAGTTATGCTTCAACCGGTGAGTAAGTTGTATTTTATATTGAGTAAATATATCGTTTCGATAGCCTTTACGCTTTTAATTGTTCTTATTTTGGCGGTTAGCTCCTTTTTTATTTCGTATTGGATTTTTGGACATGGGGATTTAGTTGTGTATTTAGACGGATTGAATTTTTTTAAATCAGACGATGCTTCTTTCAGACTGATATGCGCATTTGTTTCCGGCGCCAATACTATGATTTTCTTTTCGGTTATAAGTTTAACGCTAGCTGTTATTTTAAAGGATGCTACAAAGACCTGGATTGTATCGGCTATTTTTTTGATATGCAGTAACCTGTTGTTAAAAATCGACTTTAAAAATGAAGTCATCAATGAGTTATTTTTTTCTAAGTTAACAGATAGCTGGCAGTATTTTTTCTATTATGAGATACCGTATTCTACTATTTACTTTAAAAATTTAATGTTGTTGGGTTATTCCATACTTGCCATGATAATTGGCGTACTAATTTTTAAACGAAGGGACATTCACGGATGAAAAGATTATTTTTTTTATCGATATTTTTAATAAGCCTGAATCCTATTAACGGGCAGGAGATTGATAATGATCTCCTTCAAATAAAAAAGCGTATGGATTCAATTAAGTCCTATGATGCACAAATACAACTGGATGTAGATATCAGTTTTATTAATATGCCAACCAAATACGGGAAATTGTTATATAAACAAGGAGAATCTACTAAGGTTACATCTGAGGATTTTATTATGCTTCCTAAACGGGGATTGGATCTTACCTTAAATGAAATCTTTAAACATCCATTTATAACAGTAAATAGGGGCGAAGCCAACCAAAAAGGTGTTTTATGCAAGGTTATTAATCTAATTCCCACCTCTTCAAAATCTGACTTCTCCATAGCGACAATTTTTATGGACACCAAGGCAAAAAGGATAGTAAAATCGGAAATAAGCACTAAAATGGAAGGCGTTTTTACTACCTATTTGGACTATAATAATAATGTGGATGTTCTTCCAAGGACTATTGAGGTTGAATTTGCCGTTAATAATGTAAAAATACCATTGCGTTTTCTGGGGAAAGAAACTGAAGTTGATCACAAAACCCTCAAGCAGGAGGGATCCAAAACCGGCAAGATCTTTTTAACACTATCAGAAGTTCAAATTGTGAAATAAACTTTTGAAAACAACCTATAAATTAGCATTAGGAAAATGTGTAAAAAGCGTATACTCTTAAAGGATAAAAATTCTCTTAATTTATAAAACCAAAAACTTTTATTAGTTGTTTCGGCTTATTGTAAAAGTGCAATAATTTGATTGGCCAATTCCAGGCCAATACGGTCCTGAGCTTCTGCCGTAGCAGCCCCAATATGTGGAGTTAGTGAAATCTTTGAATGCATTAGAATCTTTATTTCCGGAGAAGGTTCAGATTCAAAAGTGTCGAGGCCTGCAAAAGCAATCTTTCCATTCTCCAAAGATTCAATAAGAGCAACTTCATCAATTACACCACCCCTGGCAGCATTCACAATGCCAACCCCGTCTTTCATTATATCAAATTCCTTTTTACCAATTACATATTCTTTTTGCGCCGGCACATGTACTGTGATAAAATTTGAATCTTTCAGTACCTCTTCCTTGGTTCTATTATTAAAATCAAAACTAACTGACCGCCCATCAAAGAAAGGTACTTTAATGGTTGCCGAATCTATGAAAGGGTCGTGAAATACAACATTCATACCTATCCCTATTGCAATTTTCGCAGTAGCTTGCCCTATTCTGCCAAATCCAATTACTCCGAGGGTTTTACCACGTAACTCAACGCCTTTAGCATATGATTTTTTTAATTTTTTAAAATTGCTGTCTCCTTCAAGAGGCATATTTCTATTAGCATCATATAGAAACCGAACCCCACCAAATAAATGAGCGAAAACTAACTCGGCCACAGATTCAGATGAAGCGGCCGGGGTATTAATGACATGTAGGCCTTTATCCTTGGCATAAGCTACGTCAATATTATCCATGCCCACACCACCTCTGCCAATAAGCTTTAAACAAGGGCAATTATCAATAATATCCTTACGAACTTGAGTAGCACTTCTAACCAGGATCCCTATAATTTCATTTTCATTGATATAATCTACTAGTTGTTCCTGGGCAACCGTGGTTGCGATTACCTCGAATCCGGCTTCTTCTAATGCTGAAATTCCATTTTGTGATATGCCGTCGTTAGCAAGTATTTTCATCCTCTGATGTTCTAAGTTAAACGTTAAATTTATTTGGTTCTATTATTATACGGTAATTAACCTCTTCTTTCCAGATCACTCATTACATCAACTAAAACACCCACACTTTGCAAAGGAAGAGCATTGTATATGGATGCACGATAGCCACCTACAGATCTATGACCGTTTAATCCATTAATTCCTGCTTCTTTCCACATTTCATCAAAGGTATCTTTAAGTGATTCATCTGTTAAGATAAACGTGGCATTCATATTTGAACGATCTTCTTTTTTCGCAAATCCTTTAAAAACCGGATTAAGGTCTATCTCAGAGTAAATGAGACTGGCCTTTTTTTCGTTGATTTCTTCAATAGCGGCTATTCCTCCCATATCCTTCAACCATTGAAGTGTAAGCATGGATACATATACCGCAAAAACTGACGGGGTATTATACATACTATCTTTACTCAAATGAACCTGATAATCCAACATGGAAGGAATTTGTCTGGATACTTGTCCAAGTATATCATCCTTAACAATGACTAGAGTTGCACCTGCCGGACCCATGTTTTTTTGTGCTCCTGCGTAGATAAGATCAAATTTGGAAAAATCCATTTGTCTTGAGAAAATATCGGAACTCATATCGCAAATTAATGGAACTTTAGTAGTAGGAAATTCCTTTATCTGTGTCCCGAAAATGGTATTATTAGAAGTTAGGTGGAGGTAATCCAGGTCATTAGGAACCACATAACCTCTGGGGATATAATTGAAATTCTTATCTTTTGAAGAAGCAACCTCTATTACATCACCAAATAACTTTGCCTCCTTGATTGCTTTAGTACTCCAGGTACCGGTATTGATATAACCAGCTTTGGTTTCCAAAAAGTTAGAAGCGACCATAAGAAACTCCAGACTTGCACCTCCCTGGAGATATAAAGCCTTATATCCTTTTCCTTCAAGTCCCAAAAGTTCAAGAGCCAAAGACCTTGCTTTTTCCATAACAGCAACAAATTCTTTACTGCGATGTGAAATTTCAATAAGAGAAAGACCAATACCATCCAATTCAACAACTGCTTCAGACGCCTTTTGCATCACTTCTGTT
>CAZHWD010000118.1:0-1562 GCA_964536335.1 uncultured Eudoraea sp.
GCCGGGCAATGGCTACATTCATGTTCCTGATGAAGTTCACAATAAGTAGGCCCATTGAACCGGCTGTTAATGCCGCTGAACTGTAAGTTTAATTTGCTTATCTCACTATTTCGGGTTAACTGAATTATTTATTTGCGATACTTGTTTTTTTACATTTATGGCAATAATTTTGAAGTCATCTTTTGAACTTATAAAAATCGGGGCATAGCTATGTCACTAAGATTTCGAATCGTCACTCTAATTTTAGTTTCATTCATTTTTTTAGTCGGTATCGGATATTTGCTGCAGCGTTTCATTTTATTGCCAAGCTACATTGAACTTGAACAGCACCAGGCAAAAAATGATGTTGAACGCTGCCTTGAAGCAATCAACAGGGAAGTGCATCATCTCGAACTTTTGACAGATGATTGGGGGGCCTGGAACGACACCTACAGATTCATTCAGGATCGCAATAGAGAATACATCGAGTCAAACCTGGTTGTTGAATCCTTCACCGGCAATAGACTCAATTTGATTTATATATGCAAACTGGATGGTAAGGTTGTTTGGGGAGAGATTCGGGATTTAGAAACAGGGCAAATCGTATCGCTGGAGGAATTTCCGAAAACTGCTTTAACTGAATCACATATCCTGCTTTCACATAAAAATGTTCAAAATTCTATTTCCGGGCTGCTGATGACAGCAAATGGGCCAATGCTTTTAGCCTCCCGTCCCATAGTGACCTCTGAGTACAATGGTCCAATCAGGGGGGCCTTCATTTTGGGCAGATTTCTCAATGAAAAGCTAATCAAAAAGCTCAGAGAGCAGACCCGCGTTGACTTTCAGATTTATCCAATAACCAAAAATCCCGTTTCTGCCGACAGTACCGGTTCCCTGAAAAACATTCATTTAAAGCAGCCAGGTTACACCATAAAAGACAGTAACGATACATTAAAAATTTCCACTGTGCTAATGGACATCCAAAAGTCTCCCGCCATTAGGATTGAGGCAATAATTCCTAAAGATATTCGTAATAAAGGGATCGAGGCAATAAACAGTGCGGTAATATCAATCATTGTATCAGGTTTATTCATAACCTTCGTATTGATCCTGTATCTGCAGAAGCACGTAATTATACCGATAAAAGAGCTGACGAACTATGCAGAGGGTATTCGAAGATCCGGTGACCTGCAAAAGAGCTTAGTGACAAAACGCTCAGATGAAATTGGCAGATTATCGGAAGAATTCGGACACATGGTTGATCGATTAAGAGGCTCTTATGATGGGTTAGAAAAACAAGTCGAAGAGCGAACAATGGCTCTCTCAGGAGCCAATGAAGAGTTAAAAAAAGAAATTGCAGATCGAAAGCAAATGGAGCAATCATTAAGAGATAGCGAGGAAAAATATCGTGATCTAATCGAGAGCGCCGATGAATTGGTCCAGAGCGTTGATCCGGATGGAAGAATTTTGCAAGTAAACCAAAAATGGATGAAAACCTTAGGATATAAGGATGAGGAAATCCCAAAACTTACTATCTGGGATATCATACACCCTGATGCAATACCTCATTGCAAGGAAATATT
>CAZHWD010000119.1:0-2401 GCA_964536335.1 uncultured Eudoraea sp.
ACCATTTACTATGGAGAAATAGATCCTGACAAAAATGATTTTACAGATGGTCTCCATTCTTTGTTCTACGAAGAAGGCCAGAAAAGACCTGCCAAGGATGAATGGGGCGCCATTGGGGCCTGGGCCTGGGCCTTAAGCAGAGCCATGGACTACCTGGCAAATGACCGGGAAGTTGATAAATCAAGAGTGATTGTTTTTGGCCATTCCAGATTGGGCAAAGCTGCATTATGGTCCGGTGCAATGGATGAAAGGTTTGCAGGAGTAATTTCCAATGATTCAGGTTGTGGTGGAGCTGCCTTATCTAAACGTAAATTCGGGGAAACGGTGGCTCAAATAAATGAAGGTTTTCCTTATTGGTTCTCTGAGAACTTCAAAAAATACAACAATGCAGAAGAGCTCCTACCTGTAGATCAACATGAATTACTTGCTTTAATAGCTCCCAGGCCTATATATGTTGCCAGTGCACAGGAAGATGAATGGGCGGACCCTAAAGGAGAATTTCTTTCCACATACTATGCCACTCCGGTTTATTCATTATTTGGAAAAACAGGCATCCTATCAAATGAAATGCCCAGCGTAAATTCTCCAATTCAAAATACGGTGGCCTATCATATTCGAACCGGTAAGCACGATGTTACTGAATACGACTGGGAGCAGTATATCAAATGGGTGGTTGAACAATTCGATTAAGAAATAAACTTTTGTCTCTGATAAAATCAGTTAGAAGGGAAAGTTTCAAAAGTTTCTCCTTTAACGATCTCATTATTATAGGAAAGCGTCCATCCCAATGATTTAGTCAGTATGTAAAACTTGGAAAGTTCGCTTATTAATCTGTTTTCTGCATTCTTTTGTAGAGAAGAAGCTTTTACTTTCTTTAGCAAGGAAGCCTTTACGTTATTCTTAATCTTATTATAATCTTCGGCGCTAAACTGGTTAAAATAATCTGCGGTCACATCATAATACTCAAAATCCGGATTAATTTTAATCTCCGGCTCGGGAATATTGATTATTCTAAGCATTTTGCTGGCTTCGTATACTTCAAAATTAATCTCATTTAGATCATAAGCAACAGTAACGTCAGCATTCACTACTACTAATGCTTTTTTATCTGCAGTAAAATAAGGACCAAACAACTGTTGGGAATCTTTATAACTGTAAATTTCCGAGAAGTGACCTTCGGTGACTATTATCTTGGAAACATTTTTTATCTGTTGTTGAATAAGTAAACTATTCTCCTTTAAAATAGATTTTTCCTC
The DNA here is from genome assembly GCA_964536335.1 of uncultured Eudoraea sp. Lineage (GTDB taxonomy): Bacteria > Bacteroidota > Bacteroidia > Flavobacteriales > Flavobacteriaceae > Eudoraea. The sequence goes on from CAZHWD010000119.1 coordinate 1,257, forward strand.
TTTGCCTTTGTTCCAGGATTGAAAAATCAAAATCATGGCCATTGCAATAACTATTCCTACTAGAATTCGCTTCATATATCGAAATTCATAAATGGGTACTCCTTTTTTAGAACAAAAATCTTCTCATTTAGCGACTTTAAAAAGAATTGATGCTGCTGGGCATTCTCATTAAAAGGCCTATGGGATAATCCTTTCTGAATTTCCTGAACCTCTTTCATTACGATCTCTGCTTTCTCAGAAATCCAGACACTCTTAAATTTTTCCCAGATATAGTCAATTGCCAGATAATTAGGATGTACCATGTTTTCGGCATAAAATCTATAGTCCCTGAGCTCGTCGAGCATAATTTCATACGCTGGAAAATAAAACAGGTTTTTATTTGATGAGGTTGATTCCAAAATCTTGCCAACAGCAGAAATCAAATTTGCTTTACTTCGTTGATTTTCTACAAATCCATCCTTTAAATGCCTTACCGGGGAAATTGTAAAAATCAACGAAGCACTTTCATTTACCTTTCGGATATTTGAAATTATCCTGCTAAGACTTTCTTCAATTTCACTTGCTGTAAGCAACTCTTTTGTAAACTGTTTTTGTGGCAGTTTATGACAATTAGCAACCCTTTGCTGAGCTTTAACATCTTTGTAAACCCAGGAAGTACCCAATGTAATTATAGTATGAGTGGCCTTACCAAGCTGATTTCTTGTTTTAAGAAGGGCACTATTTAAATTGGCGAGCAGAATCTCTTTAGATGGATCACTCAGCTCTGAATGCGCATCAAAACAGTGCCAGCGTTCATTGAAATAAAAAACATCAGCGTCTGTATAAGTTTTTTCCTCTATAGCCCGAATTATTAAGTTTTCTATTGCTATAGGGTGGAACAATATACCAAAAGGATTTTGAAGGGTTTGAAATTGATGATAATTTAGTTTCCTTCCAATATTTTCAACAAAACAAGAACCCACAAGAAATAGTCTGCTTTGATAATCTATCCGTTCTTTCTCAGGATGTAAAGGAACTATTGTTTGAAGTTTCATATTGTCTGTTTTGTATGGTTACATGCAATCAGCAATATTCTTTAACATTAAATTATAAGCATCTTCTAATTGTTCATCTAGCTGATGTACAAATCCAAGAATGCGGTTCAG
>CAZHWD010000120.1:0-7858 GCA_964536335.1 uncultured Eudoraea sp.
TTTGAGGGACGTTCCCGATTTTCAACATAAACTTTGGGATCAATTATTTATCATGTCCGACTTTAAGTTGGTAGCTGAATCACCTTTTCCCATAACTCCAAAGGAAATCCTACAAGCAAGACCTGATCCATTGGAATACCCTCAAAACCATCCTAAATATCGCTTTTATGGGAATAATATTAAGCGAATGATAGATGTAGCTATAGGATGGGACGAAGGCGATATGCGTGCAGGACTGGAATACGCTATAGCTAATCACATGAAGAAGTGTTACCTTAATTGGAACAAGGATACCGTAGAGGATAAGGCAATTTTTAAGCACCTCTATGAACTTAGTGATGGCAAAATAGATTTGGCTACTGATGGCGTTAGCCTTACAGATAGTGGACAGTTTCTTAAATCACGGATTACAAAATCCAATAGATCCAGTTCCTCAAAAAAGAGTCAGCGAAATACTAGCAGAGGTAAAAAACGGTATTAAATTCTTCTTCCTTAAATGGGAACATTCAAAATTGAAGGCGGTCATAAACTTCACGGGGAAATAACCCCACAAGGCGCCAAAAATGAGGCATTACAGATTCTTTGTGCGGTTTTGCTCACTCCGGATGAGGTAGTGGTTAACAACATTCCGGATATTGTTGATGTCAACAAGTTAATTTCTTTATTAGAAGACCTTGGAGTAAAAATTCAGAAAAAGGGGATAGGGTCTTATTCCTTTAAGGCAGATGACATTAATCTTTCTTATCTCCAATCCGAACAATTTAAAACTGATGGAAGGGGATTAAGAGGTTCCATTATGCTGGTGGGTCCTTTATTGGGCAGATATGGCAAGGGATACATTCCTAAACCAGGTGGTGATAAAATTGGTAGACGCAGATTAGATACCCATTTTGAAGGATTTATTCAGCTGGGTGCAAAATTCCGATATAATAAGGAGGAGCATTTTTATGGGGTTGAAGCCAAAAAACTAAAGGGGACCAATATGCTTTTAGATGAGGCTTCGGTTACAGGTACCGCTAACATTGTTATGGCAGCTGTCTTGGCAGAAGGACAAACAACTATTTACAATGCGGCATGTGAGCCTTATTTACAACAGTTGTGCAAGATGCTAAACCGGATGGGAGCGAAGATTTCCGGTATTGGGTCCAATTTATTAGTTATAGATGGGGTGGCCAAATTACAAGGCACAGAGCATACCATGTTGCCAGACATGATAGAAATAGGGAGTTGGATAGGTTTGGCAGCTATGACCAAAAGCGAATTAACGATCAGGAATGTTAGCTGGGACGACCTTGGCCAGATCCCTTCAGTTTTTAGAAAACTGGGTATTTCTTTGGAAAAAAGAGGGGATGATATTTACATTCCTGAACATAAAGATGGCTATAAAATTCACAATTACATTGATGGGTCTATTTTAACGATCTCAGATGCACCCTGGCCCGGACTCACCCCGGATCTGTTGAGTATTATCCTTGTAATTTCAACTCAAGCCAAAGGCGAAGTCCTCATTCATCAGAAAATGTTTGAAAGCCGTTTGTTTTTTGTCGATAAATTAATAGACATGGGGGCAAAAATCATTCTTTGCGATCCACACAGGGCCACAGTTATTGGTCACGACTTTAAGTCAACCTTAAAGGCTACAACAATGGTTTCCCCTGATATCAGAGCCGGAGTATCCCTTTTAATTGCCGCTCTATGCGCAAAAGGAACTTCTATCATTCATAATATTGAGCAGATAGACAGGGGTTATGAGGATATTGATAATCGTCTGAGGGCCATTGGCGCGAGGATTGAAAGGATCTAAGATAAAGTGTTAATTATAGCAAAAGGCCAAGTTACCAAAACAGTTTAATTAATCTCCATAATATTAGCGTTCTACAACATCCCCATTGGGGTATTTGGCAAATCTTCCTTTTTCCCTAGGGTGCACGTTGTCTGCGTGCGGCCAGGGCCAACCGCCAAATTGTGTAAGCCTGTATTCCTCCATTGCTTGTTGAATTTCCAGCTGCGTATTCATGACGAAGGGACCGTATTTGGCAACAGGCTCATTTATCGGCTTCCCTTGCAATAATAAAAAGTGTGATTTCTGACTGCCATTTAACAATTCTATTTCTGCATCTGAATTAAGTTCCACACCGTGATTGGGTTTAATCACTTGCTCAGCAATCTTTACTTCGGCGCCTTCATAATAATAAAGGGTACGTTTTAAATTTGCGGATGCAGGAGGTAAATTAAATGTTTCATTTTCATCCATATGAATATTCCATATGGCTACTTCATTATCAGAATTTGCTGCCCAGGAATTGGGTGCAGGCTCCGGTGAAGGTGTTCCTGAATAGTTACCGGCAATTATTTTCACAGTAGTATTATTTATCTTTACAAGGGGGATGTCCTCATGCCAGAGCATCTTAAAATGTGGGTCTACAAATTTATCTGCTTTTGGTAAGTTGATCCAAATCTGAAATAATTCCAACGGATTATCCTGATCTGTATTCAGCAAGGGGAACATTTCAGAATGCTGCACACCTCTACCGGCGGTCATCCATTGTACATCACCCTGCCCAAATCTACCGGCAGCTCCTAATGAGTCTGAGTGATCACAATATCCTTTATTTACAACAGTAACCGTTTCAAACCCTCTGTGGGGATGATAAGGAAACCCGGGAATGGTATGTCCGTGATACATTCTCCAACCATCTTTAAGAGTGAAATCGTTGCCCAAGTTACGCCCGTCAAGGGATACGGACGGTTCCATAGCACTATTGCCCTTTGGGTAATGATCTAAATGATAAACACAGAACAAAAACGGGTCTTGTGTTTCCCATGGAAACCCTAAAGGAAAAATACGTTGAATTGGGTTATTCATATTATTGAATTTTAGCTGTTTAAACTATTTTATAGTAATTACTTAATGTGATATTTAAAATAAATTTTTAAATATCATTTATGGATTGCTGTATTAATTTCAACCCAATTCTCTTCAGGGTCTTTGATATAAATCTGACGCACTCCATCTGCACGGTCCGTAACAGCATTCTCTTTTCCAGGCCAATCCCAATAAGGGATATTTTTTTCTTCCAGATAAGAAATGAGCCCATCCAGGTTTTGGGTAGCCAGACAGAGATGTATACTTTTATTATTTTGTCTTATCACCGAATCTTTACCAATCAGGTGAAGTTGAGAATTCCCATGGATACTAAACCATCTAAATCCCTTAGATGCAGAAGGGTGGGGGATTTCTTTTAGTTTTAATATGTCAGCATAGAAGTCTCCTGTCTTTTTGAGATCTGTAACGACAAAGGAATAATGGTCGTATTGAAAATCAAAATCCTGAGCGTATGAATAGGATAAAAAGCATATGAATAATAAGAGTATCAGTTTTTTCATGGGATCGTTTTTTTAATATTTTTAGTGTCGTTGGTTTCAAATGATTATTGATTGTCATAGGATACAAAAGCAAAGTGTTTACTATCGGGTGACCAGGAGGGGACATTAATGGTTCCCTGTCCACCTATAAAAAGGCAAAGACTTTTAATTTCCTTTGTATTTAATTCGAAGAGTCTCAATGCCACAGATTTTAATGCAGGATGACGGTCACCCTGATCTTCCAGATAGGAAATAAAAACAAAATACTTACCATCAGGTGAAGGATGTGCAAACCAATTTGAAAAAGCATCATTAGTTAATTGTTCTTTTTCGCTACCATCTGGTTTCATTCTCCAAATCTCCATTTTACCTGATTGCATTGAATTGTAATAAATGTATTTACCATCCGGGGAATATTCCGGACCATCATCTAAACCAGGGTTATTGGTCAGGCGCTCCTCTTTACCTCCCTGAATTGAAATTCGATAAATATCATAGTTTTCATTACGACGTGCGGTATAGACCACCGAATCACTATCATGTGCCCATCCGTGCCAGTATGATGGATATTCTGATGTCACAAGTTTTGGTGTCCCACCTTCAAGAGGTAATATATAGATCCTGGAAGTACCGGACTGTACTCCTTTTATTGGGTCATTATTACTAATTGCCAGCATGGTGCCATCCGGAGAAATTCCGTGGTCATTATTGCATTTAACAGCTGTTCCTGTATCTATTTGCTCCTTAGAACTTCCATCTGTTTTTATCCTGTATAAAAGACCTTTTTGATTGAGAATCAAATAGTTCCCATCCGGACTCCAGTTGGGAGCTTCAAAGTGTGCCCTTTCTTCATATATTACTTTTCGTTCCCCGGTTTCCAGAGAATAAACTTCCAGCATTGATTTAAGCTGGGATGATTGTCCAAAATTTGGTCCTGAACCCATAATAAAGAGAATTACAAGAGTTTTATTAAATATCGGATTCATATTATTAAGATATTAGTTAAGACTATAACATTCAAATCTAAACAGCTCAATTATGAAAACACAACAATAATTTACCCAACAAAGTTTATTCTCTTATGTGCGCCATCACAATAGGGTTTGTTAGCCGAGGCACCACATCTGCATAAGGCAGTTACCCCGCTTTTACTTTCAGTCTTACCACTGGCATCCTTTACTTCTATAGCCCCATGTACCAAAAGCGGGCCATTGGCCATAACTTCTACTCGGGTATTATTATTTCCTTCTTCTGAATTTTTTGATTCTCCTTTCATAGTATAGGTTAGTGCCCCGGAAGGACATTTTTCAATTTGTGATTTTAATTCATCAACAGATGCATTTTCTGGTTCAATCCACGGTTTCTTATTCGGATCATACACTTTTGGCAAGGTTTCTACGCAAATAGCGGAATGTATACACTTTCTTGGTTTCCATACTACTGTGAAGTCGCCATTAGAATATTCTTTCGTTATTTCTCTTTCTGACATAGGATATAGTTTTTATTTGTTGTCCCCAACCGGGGGTGGCCCAGGGGGAATATTGGCCTCATAGATTTCTTCACCCTTCCTTTCTTTATACTCTTTCTTCATTTTTTCGATCAACTTTTGATCTTCAAAAAGATCTGTGGCAGTCATTCCGAGGGCTTTAGCCGCATAAGTCATTCCTTTATGACCTATACTCATTCCTCCACATGCGACCACAGCCCAGGAATGCCATGGGGTATCTTTTGGCGCAACAGTTACACTTAAATTTATATTAGGAACATTCCAACTTACATCACCCACGTCTGTTGATCCACCGCCAGGGTGTTCTTTGGTTTCTTTCAGCGGATTTATTTTACTATCCATTCCTATCTGAGGTTTTTTTGTAATCTCCTGAATCTTTTTTCCAAAGGCCTGTTCTTCATCTGTATATGTAATATCACCTAAATATTCTAAATTCTTTTGCATGATCTCCTCACCTGATCTGTTTACCAATACTTCATAAATTCCTGAAATCAGGGATATTTTGTAATCCACATTTGCCATTATTGCAGCGCCTTCGGCCATCTTCTGAACCCTTTCGTATACAGGCATTACTCCGCTTCGCTTTGTGTCCCTTACACGGACCCAAAGTTTGGAATAATCAGGCACCACATTTACAACCTGTCCGCCATCCTGAATATGGTAATGGATACGCACTGTAGGTTTAATGTGTTCTCTGTAGTAATTAATTCCTGTTGTATATAATTCCAGTGCATCTGAAGCGCTTCTGCCATTCCATGGATCAGAAGAGGCATGTGCAGCCTGACCAAAAAACTCAACTTTAAAGTCAACAAGAGCCAGCGTACTTTGAGCATCGGCTTCAGTATTGTCGCCAGGATGCCAGCTTAGGTTTACATCTACATCATCCCATAAACCATCTCGAACCATCCAGACTTTCCCAAAAAACTTCTCTTCAGCCGGGGTACCAAAAAACTTAATGGTACCTTTAATTTTACCCTGCTCAATGAGCTCTTTTACAGCAATAGCTGCTCCAAGACTTGCAGTTCCAAATAGATTATGACCACAGCCATGTCCGGCAGCACCTTCGTTCAATGCTTCCTTTGTAGGCTGTGCCTTTTGAGAAATTCCCGGAAGGGCGTCATATTCGCCTAAAATGCCTATTACCGGTTTTCCGGAGCCATAAGTTGCTATAAAAGCAGTCGGCATTCCGGAAATCCCTCGTTCAACCTGGAAACCATTGCTTTCTGCATAGTCAGCTAATATCTTGGAAGATTTATTTTCATTGAAGGCCGTTTCGGCAAGAGCCCATACAGAATCGCTAATCGCTATTAATTCTGCATTGTGTTTTTCAATAGATTGAATAATTGCTGTTTTGTTTTTGCTTATTTTTTGAGCTGAGACCGCAGAGGCCAGGATCAACAACAATCCAAAGGATAATTTTCTCATATTTTTAAAATGGAATTAGTATTGGTATTCAATTCAATAAAAATACATTTTTTTACGGTGTAATGTCTTTAACAAGCATAAAAAGTCACTAACCCTTGGGCAAATGACTTTTAATGTTTTGCACACTTTGATAATTCTTTATCTACATCGTGTAAAAAAATTGCTCATTCACGATTTTACCATTATCTACCTCATAGACACAGACTTCTTCCATCTGCTGGCGCCCGCGATCTTTAAATGTAACATCGAACGACATTCTTGTTGTAAAATGGTTACCGGCAACAACAGGATCTGAAATATCACCCCCGTGAAACTCCTGTACATTCGCTACCCAATCTTCACTCTTTTTATGAACGGCTTTAATGCCGGATGTAATTTCTTCCGGGTATCCCGGCATTTCTTTGCTTACCACATTATCAGCGTAAAGTTCTTCTACTACTTCAATATTCTTACCTTGACGACACATGTCAATTAATTTGTCCGCAACTTCCTTTGTTGTCATATTAATTTGATTTTTAGATGTTTATATCCTATAAATTTAAAGAATTAAATCGCCTAAATCTTTTAAGAGAATGTTAATTTGCGAGCTGCATCGAAAAGGATTCAGCTGAGTGCTTCTTTGTATATTCTGAGACAGCGTTCACGGGCCATTTTATGATCTACCATCATTTGGGGATAACTCAATTCCTGAAGTTCAGGAACCCATCTATTAATATATTCTTTTTGCTGATCAAATTTTTCTGCTTGTGTTAGCGGATTAAAGATTCTAAAATATGGAGCTGCATCTACGCCGCTCCCGGCAGCCCACTGCCAGTTTCCAATGTTGCTACTTAGTTCAAAGTCCAAAAGTTTTGATGCAAAGTAAGCCTCTCCACAACGCCAATCTATTAATAAGTGCTTACAAAGAAAACTTGCTACAAGCATTCGGACCCGGTTATGCATAAACCCGGTAGCATTGAGTTCACGCATTCCTGCATCAACGAGAGGGTATCCTGTTTCCCCATTTTTCCACTTTTCAAATTCCCTATCATTATTTCGCCACGGAATCCTATCATATTTTGGTTTAAAGGCTTTATGGACAGTTTGGGGATAATGCCATAGAATTTGCATAAAAAATTCGCGCCAAATCAATTCATTTAAAAAAGTTTCATTTGTAGCATCTAGAGCTTTTAAAACTATCTGTCGTATAGAAACAGTTCCAAATCGCAAATGGGGGCCTAGTTTAGACGTGCCTTTTTCTATGGCCGGAAAGTTTCTGGTTTTTTCATATGAATTGATAAATGATGAAGAAATTTCATAAGCCGGAACCTTAATTTTGGATCTTGTAAATCCTAGCTCCTCAAGGGACGGATTAGGTAATTTTTTATGTTTAATCATCCTGTTTAATAATGACTCGGAGTCATAAACGATGACTGGCTTATCTGTTTTCAATTTTTGTTTCCACTTGCGCATAAAAGGTGTATAAACCACATAGGGTTCACCATTATCCTTTACAACCTGATTCTCCTCAAACACTACCTGATCTTTAAAGGTTTTGAATTCGATATCAGATAATTTTAG
>CAZHWD010000121.1:0-12128 GCA_964536335.1 uncultured Eudoraea sp.
TGACGGTGCAACAGGACCCACAGGTGCCGATGGAGCTGATGGAACAAACGGAATTGATGGCACCGACGGAGCAACAGGACCGCAAGGTGAAAAAGGAGATACAGGTGATACCGGACTTCAGGGACCAGCCGGAAACGATGGCGCCGATGGCGTAACAGGACCACAAGGTGAGACAGGATCTCAGGGACCAGCCGGAAACGATGGCGCCGATGGCGTAACAGGCCCACAAGGTGAGACAGGATCTCAGGGACCAGTCGGAGTGGACGGGGCAACAGGACCACAAGGAATACAAGGTGAAAAAGGAGATACGGGTGATATTGGACCGCAAGGAAACATAGGACTTACTGGACCCACAGGAACCGATGGAGCTGACGGAGCTACGGGGCCACAAGGTGAGACCGGACCACAAGGAATACAAGGTGAGACCGGACTCACAGGACCAGCAGGTGTTGATGGAACAAACGGTATTGATGGTGCTGACGGAGCAACAGGACCGCAAGGTGAAAAAGGAGATACGGGTGATATTGGACCGCAAGGCTTAGCTGGTGCCGATGGAGCCGACGGAGCTACGGGGCCACAAGGTGAGACTGGATCTCAGGGACCAGCCGGAAACGATGGCGCCGATGGCGCAACAGGACCACAAGGAATACAAGGTGAAAAAGGTGACACAGGTGAGACCGGACCACAAGGTGAGACAGGACTAACCGGACCAGCAGGTGTTGATGGAACAATCGGAATAGATGGCGCAGATGGCGCAACAGGACCACAAGGTGAGACTGGAGCTCAGGGACCAATCGGACTTACTGGAGAAGACGGTGCCACCGGACCTCAAGGAATACAAGGAGACAAAGGAGATACGGGCGATATTGGACTCGCCGGGGCGGATGGAGCCGACGGAGCTACGGGGCCACAAGGTGAGACTGGACCTCAAGGTGAGACTGGAGCTCAGGGACCAGCCGGAAGCGATGGCGCAATAGGACCGCAAGGTGAAAAAGGACTAACCGGAACCGCAGGGGCGGATGGAGCCGATGGAGCTACGGGGCCACAAGGTGAGACCGGGCCACAAGGACCAGCAGGAACTGATGGTGCCGATGGCGCAACAGGACCTCAGGGGATACAAGGTGAAGTAGGACCACAAGGACCCATTGGATTAACAGGACCCGCAGGCGATGATGGAGCAACAGGAGCTCAAGGAATACAAGGTGAGACTGGACCTCAAGGTGAGACAGGACTAACCGGACCAGCAGGTGTTGATGGAACAAACGGCATAGATGGCGCTGACGGAGCTGATGGTGCAACAGGACCTCAAGGACCAGCCGGTGCGGACGGTGCTAACGGAGCTACAGGGCCTCAGGGCCCAATAGGACCAACAGGACCCGCTGGTATCATTTCAGCACCGATCAGAACGACTTTGGTAAACACTTCACTTACCGAAAATGATTTTACGTTAATAATGAAAGCAAAAAATCTTGTTATCACTTTACCGGATCCCAGTAGCTGCGTGGGAAGAATCCATATACTGATCAATATAAGTTCTGGGAATAATAGTACGAACATAGATTATATTTGTAATAGAGGTGCCCCACGAACTTCATTAGCGAAGAACAAATCGATTTGGCTACAAAGCGATGGTACCAACTGGCAGCAATTAAACATTCAATAGTTATACGGAAATGGTAACAAATTGTGATGAAAACTAAAATCTATACATTACCGATAATAATGCTATTATTTCTCAACCAATTGGTTAGTGGACAGGGCGTCTTTCATAATTATGGGAACCTGCAAATTCACCAAAAAGGTTCGTTGGGTTTTCATTCTGACTTGATCAATGACGGTATGTTCGATAAAAATTTAGGTTTTGCGGGCTTTTATCAGGAGGACCAATTGTTGATATCCGGAGCTTTCAGTCCTGTTTTTTATGATTTTGAAACGGCAGTAGAAAACGACCTATTTATAAATGTATCCATTAATATATCCAATTCGCTAAACTTTATTTACGGTAATATCAAATCAACAAGAAATAATAAAAATGTATACGTTCAATTGTTGAAAAAAACCATTACTAATGGCTTATCGGATCATTCCAAAGTAAATGGGTATGCTTCTATTGATGGCCAAAAGGAATTTTCTTTTCCAATAGGTCATAAACATAAATTAAGGCCCTTAAGTATCCGGTATATTGATGGAACCTACTTTGCTAAATGTGCTTATTTCTACGAAAATCCTAATAATCCTGAAAGCATATACCAAAGTTACGATACCCGAAAAAAGGACATGAACCTGGGTGAAATTAATTCAAAGGAATTTTGGAACCTAAACGCCTCTGGCATTATACAAATAACTCTTTCCTGGGATACAGAAAGTGAACTCTTCTCAATTTTACAAGATTTGGCTAATATCACGGTAGTAGGATGGAGTAAAGAAAATAAGCAATGGGACAACCTTGGTAACGCACTTTATGAAGGTGATATTACGGAGGGTTGGATAACTTCCAATACTTTCAACGCCAACAATTATGAAATTTTTACCATTGGTTCGCTATTTGAATCGGATGACAAAACACCGGGAAATTACGCATTAACTCCTAATGGAGATGGAATTAATGACCAACTCATTTTTGAAATTACAATCGAATCGCCAAAAAACAATCTTCAGATTTTTGACAGATCTGGAAGACTGGTTTATGAAAAATCTGATTACCGGGGTGAGTTTGGGGGGCGTGCGAATACAGGTGCCTCAGCCAAACTCAAAGAATTGCTCCCAACAGGAGTTTATTTTTATCTCCTGGAATTAAATGATTTGAATAGGAAATACCAGGGTTACTTTTATTTAGCCCATTAGCCACCAATTCATAGTACATCCAAAAAACCAATCCGAAGACTACCATTACCCATACACTAATGAAATAAGCGGTAGCCGAGACTGGTTTTTTGCTTTTATTATGAAAGTTATTTTGGTATACCATTTCTAAATGGTGAACATAGTCCAATGGCTGGCAACAGAGGACCGGGTTTTTCTCAAAATACTTATTAACTTTGAATTAAGCCGATTAGATGTAAAGCATATTAGACATTGTTATATGATAAATTGATTATATTTAAGAATCATATTTAAATAAATGGTATCTTTTTTGATTTGAAGATAGCATGTCCCGGATTAAACCAAAAATCAATTATGGAAAGAAGGTTGTTTATTAAAAGAAGTGGGTTTGGTGGTCTTGCCCTAACTATTGTCCCAAGCACCCTTTTACTTCAGGACACCAAATATTCCATTGAGGAATTAATGGGAAAAGAAGATATTGAACTATACGGTGATGGCATTGATTTAAGGAAGGAAGCACATGATGCATTTGTTGAAATGAGAAAGGCAGCCCTGGCCGATGGTATTGAAATAAAAATCGTCTCAAGTTATCGTAGTTTTGACAGGCAGGCAGCAATTTTTGAACGTAAATATTTAAAATATACGGATGATGATGGGATGGAACCACTGGATGCAATTGATAAGATAATAGAGTATTCTACTATTCCTGGCACAAGCAGGCATCATTGGGGAACTGATATTGATCTTATTGATGGGCGGCCCAAGGCAGATGGGGATGTACTTGTAGCCAGTAAATTCGGAGCAGGAGGAGCATATGAAAAATTCAAACTTTGGATGGACGAAAACTCTAAAAAGTATGATTATTCCCTGGTTTATACAGATGATTCCAAGAGGAGAGGGTTTAAATATGAACCCTGGCATTACAGTTACGCTCCCCTATCCATACCTATGCTAAAATCTTTCAGACTTAAAAATATTATGAAACAGCTGGAGAAAGAGGACTTTTTAGGAAGTGATCATTTGACTACAGAATTTGTAAAAATCTATATTGAGGATAATATACTAGACATTAATCCGGAACTTTTGTGAGCATTTTTTGTGTTTTTAGAATAGCAGAGTTAAATACTATACTATGAGAAGAGGAAGTTGGAAAATTCGAATAGTCATTGGCTTGGTAATAGTCGCATTCGCACTCATCCAGCGTTGGAACAATAAGGAAGAGAATCCTTATACGGGCAGAGTTCAAAATATCAATATGACCTCTGAACAAGAAATTGCTATTGGTCTTCAAAGTGCTCCGGAAGTGGCTCAGCAATACGGAGGCCTATATCCTGATGAGCGTCTCCAAACCCTGGTGGATGCCGTTGGAGACCGGCTAATACAAAACAGCATTGCAAGGGAAACTCCTTATAAATATGAATTTCATCTACTTGCAGATGACCAGACTATTAATGCCTTTGCTTTACCGGGTGGACAGGTTTTTATTACCTATGCTCTATTCAAGGAACTTAATGAATCACAATTGGCTGGAGTACTTGGGCATGAAATTGGGCATGTAATAGGTAGACATTCTGCTGAACGCATTGCAGAGAGCAATTTTTGGAAAACTGTATCTATGGGTGCCAGTGTGGGCGCAGATGCTGGAAGCCTGGTAGGTAGCATCGGCCAAAATACACTTTTAACCAATGGCCGTGAAGATGAATTGGAAAGCGATGATCTCGGGGTTTTATTCATGATGCAAAGTGATTATGAACCAGAAGAAATGATCAATGTAATGGAGATTCTAAAAGCCTCTGCCGGGCCAAATAGAGTTCCTGAATTTCAAAGCACACATCCGGATCCGGATAATAGAATTGAAAAAATTAAGGAATCTATCGAAAAATACGAGGACCAGACCGGATAAGATTTATATGGATATTCTAGGCCATGAATCTTTTTTTTGTATATTTGATTTACCTCCCAATCTGTTTTATACCCCTAATTTAACCCTTATAGCTTTGACTTTTATTTTAAACGAAACTATATGGGAACGCTATTGCATTTTAAAAGTCTTTATTTAGAAGCATTTGATGACTGTAAACCGGAATTTGTTGTAGTACTGCTAAAAATTTATTCTTTTTTCTGCGTATTAATGCTATCCATGGCCATCTATGCTTTTTTCTATAGGGCTTTTACAGGATTTGAATTTTAGTTAACTTAATTTTTTACTAACTCTTTTACAAGAACACTAATTATTTTAAACCAATCCAAACCAAAAACCCTGACATTAATGTCAGGGTTTTTTTGATTGATGAATAAACTTTTCTTTCTAGATATTGTGTCCTTCTATTACAGCAAGGGCTTCTGTGGCATTAGAAAGTTTTGCCAACTTCTTAGCTGTATACCCTTTATCATTTTTAACAGATAAATCTGCTCCGTTTTCAATAAGTAACTCTAATATTTCGGCTTTGTTATACCTTGCAGCGAACATCGCAGGAGTCATGTCTAAGGATTTTTGATTAACGTCTTCTCCAAGTTCAATTAATGTTCTTACCGTATCAATATCGCCCTGAAGAATTGCTTTGCAAAAGGAACTGATAGCAAGGTCCTTCACATTCAAAGTTGTTTTGGTAGGTTCATTAGTTGTTCTGTTCTCGGCATAAACGCCAGAAACCATTAGCAGACATGCTGTGGCCGCAATAAAGATTGTTTTTTTCATGATAAATTGATTTTAATTGATGAATAGATTTTGATTATATTACAATAGACGCCACTAATTGATAATTGTTTCACCATTAACATATAAATAACTTAATTTTAACAATTAGCCTTTCTTTGCAGTTGAATAATTAAGATGATTTGGTCCTCCTGAAAATTTTAAAAAAAGCTTGGAAAAATACTGGCAAACCTTGGTAAATCACTGTATTTTTGCTAACTCTTTAATTAAAGAACCATGAATAAAAAGGTAATCTTGATGATCCTGGATGGATGGGGTAAATCTCCAGATCCTAAAGTTTCGGCTATTGATAACGCCCATACACCCTTTGTAGATTCGCTTTACAAGAATTACGCGAATGCTAATCTTCTGACGGACGGATTGAATGTTGGTCTCCCAACAGGACAAATGGGTAATAGTGAAGTAGGCCATATGAATTTAGGAGCCGGGCGAATTGTGTATCAGGATTTAGCAAAAATTAATCTTGCCGTTAAAGACAATACACTCAAAGAAGAAAAGGAACTTAAAGAGGCTTTCGAATATGCAAAAAGTCATAATAAGGATGTACATTTTTTGGGTTTACTAAGTAATGGAGGTGTTCACAGCCATATTGACCACTTAAAAGGACTTATTGAGGTAAGTGAAAATTATGGCGTTGAAAATGCATTTATTCACGCTTTTACAGATGGAAGAGACGTAGATCCAAAAAGTGGAATTACTTTTTTAGAGGATCTGACCGCCTTCTGCTCGGATAAACATGCTAAACTGGCTTCTGTTGTTGGCAGATATTACGCCATGGATAGGGATAAAAGATGGGAACGCGTTAAAATAGCGTACGATTTATTGGTTAATGGTAAGGGTGAACCATTTAATAATGTATCTGCAGCGATGCAAAAAAGCTATAATGAAGATATCACCGATGAATTCATTAAACCAATTGCTATGGTTAATGAAGCCGGGGAACCACTGGCTAAAATAAAAGAGGGCGATGTAGTTATCTTCTTTAATTTCAGGACAGACCGGGGCAGAGAACTTACTCAGGTACTAAGTCAAAAAGATTTTCATGAACAAAACATGCATAAACTGGATCTCTACTATGTAACCCTTACTAACTATGACGATTCATTTAGCGGTATACATGTAGTTTACGACAAAGATAATATAGAGGAAACATTAGGTGAAGTCCTTACTCTCAATGGTAAGAAACAGATTCGTATAGCTGAAACAGAGAAATATCCTCATGTAACTTTTTTCTTTAACGGTGGCAGAGAAATCCCTTTTGAGGGTGAAGAACGGATATTATGCCCTTCACCAAAGGTGGCAACTTATGACCTGAAACCGGAAATGAGCGCTTATGAAATTAGAGATGCTATCATTCCCGAGTTGAATAAAGGAGAAGTGGACTTTGTGTGCCTTAACTTTGCAAATCCCGATATGGTAGGACATACCGGCGACATGAACGCTGCAATAAAAGCTTGTGAGACAGTTGATGCATGTGCACAAGCGGTTATCACCGCTGGACTGAATAATGGATATTCTACCCTGGTTATTGCGGATCACGGTAATTGCGATACGATGATTAACCCTGATGGTACGCCAAATACTGCACACACAACAAATCCGGTACCCTTAATCCTTGTTGATAACGATATAAAAAAAATAAATGATGGTGTGCTTGGTGATATTGCTCCAACAATTCTTGAATTAATGGGAATTCCACAGCCGGCATTAATGACACAACACTCTTTGATATAGGTGGAATGTACTAAATTTGCATCATGGTAGTTATTAAGACATTAGAAGAAATTGAACTTCTTAGGGAGAGTGCTTTAGTAGTTTCTAAAACTTTAGGTATACTGGCCTCTGAAATTAAGCCAGGTATTGACGGTCTTTACCTGGATAAATTGGCAGAAGAATTTATTCGTGATCATGGTGCTGAACCAGGTTTTCTAGGTATGTATGATTTTCCAAATACATTAAACCTGAGTCCGAATGCACAGGTGGTCCATGGCATTCCAAACAAAGAACCATTAAAGGATGGAGATATCATTTCCGTAGATTGTGGTGCCTTAAAAAACGGGTTTTACGGAGACCATGCATATACGTTTGAAGTGGGAAATGTAGATGAAGAGACCAAAAAGCTTCTCAGGATAACTAAGGAATCTCTTTATAAAGGAATCAGGGAGTTCAAGGCAGGAAACCGCGTTGGAGACGTTGGTTTTGCAATTCAAAATTACTGCGAAAGCCATGGATATGGGGTAGTACGAGAACTCGTAGGTCATGGTCTCGGGAAAAAGCTCCACGAAGGACCAGAGATGCCAAATTATGGTAAACGTGGAAGAGGTAAGAAATTTGTAGACGGGATGGTAGTAGCCATTGAACCTATGATTAACATGGGTACCAAGCGCATAAAACAACTCCGCGATGGATGGACTATCCTAACTGCCGATGGTAAGCCAAGTGCTCATTTTGAGCATAATGTGGCCCTTGTGCAGGGTAAGCCGGAATTACTTTCTACCTTTCAATATATCAATGAAGCACTCGGTATAAAAAATAATGAGGAAGAAGAATTTAGGACAAGGAAACTTCAACTCTAATCTTCAAAAGGATTTTGAAAAAACTATTCAAATATGTCCTGAATAAACTACCCAGGCCTTTATTAATTCAACTAAGCTACCTGGCAAGACCCATGCTCACCATTGCACTTAAAGGGGATAAGTATACAGATCCAATTGATGGCAAGCAATTTAAAAGTTTCCTGCCATATGGATATGAAAACCCCAGGGATAATGTTCTTTCTCCCTCTACCTTATCTCTGGAAAGACACCGCCTTTTGTGGTTATACCTGAAGAATGAAACCGATTTTTTTACAACTCCTAACAAGGTTTTACATTTTGCTCCGGAACAGGCTTTCTATAAAAAATTTAAAAATCTAAAACAACTGGAATATACCACCACAGATCTTAACTCTCCACTTGCCGATGTGAAAGCAGATATTTGCGCGCTTCCTTTTAAGGATAATTCATTTGATATTATTTTATGCAATCATGTATTGGAGCATATCCGGGACGACAGAAAGGCAATAAGCGAACTCTATCGTGTTCTTAAACCTTCAGGTTGGGGTATTTTCCAGATACCTCAGGATCTTAATAGAGAAGTCACTTATGAAGATGATTCTATTACCGATAAAAAAGAGCGGGCTAAAATTTTTGGACAATACGATCATGTCCGTATTTATGGGCGTGATTATTTTGACAGGCTAAAAGAAGTGGGATTTAAAGTTAAGGAGGTAGATTACACATCGGGTATGACAGTTTCTGATATAGAAAAATACAGATTGGCAAAAGGGGAAATAATTCCCGTTGTTAGTAAATGATCAGTATACCACCAGTTTTTTGAATTCAGGTGTCATAAATTCTGCTACCTCACCTATTTCGTCAATATAAATGATATATGCATCTAGTTCATTGTTAGAGTCCAAAAGTTTTATGGATTCTGATAACTCCATTGCCATAAATGCAGTAGCATATGCATCGGCCTTTGCACAATTTTTTGCAATTACACTGACAGCAAGAATATTAGCATCTCTGGTATAACCAGTTTTAGGATCGATTGTATGAACATATTTTTTACCTGTGATAGAATCTACCCAGAATTTCCTATAATTACCGGATGATGCCATGGCATTATCTCTAAGCTGAAGTGTGAGTTTTAACCTTCTACCCTCCTCAACCTGAGGATCATCAATACCAACAATCCAGGACTTTTGTTTTAATTTATTCTCTCCTTTAGCCATGATCTCACCTCCGACTTCAATTAAATAATTTTCAATATCTTTTTGATCCAAAAGTTCAGCCAGGCGATCTATTGCATATCCCTTGGCAATGGCATTGAAGTCGAAGAAAATTCTGGGATCATTTTTAATTACAGTTCCCCTTTCGGTTAATCGGACTTTATCAAAACCCACGAATTGCAGAATACTATCCACTTTGGTACTATCCAATGCCAGCTGTTTCCCCGGTCCGAATCCCCAGGCGTTTACAAGTGCGCCAACCGTGGGATCAAAGTAACCTTCAGTATCAGAATAAACTTCTTTTGAAAGCTCAAATACATCCCGAAACATCTTATCTACCACAATGTTTGAATCTCCCTCATTAATCTTAGAAATATCCGAATCGGGCAAATATGTAGACATTGAATAATTTACAACCTTGAATACAGAATCTATTTCCCTTTCAAGATTGAGTTCTTCCGGGTATAGGATGGTAATACTATATGAAGTGCCCAAAGCCCCTCCAAGGTGTGTGCTTTTGACATATGTGCCTGAATCCAACCCACAGGAAGCTATGAATATTCCTGACAGACAAAGATAGAGTACCTTGTTTCTAAATTTCGAGAAGACCATCATAATCCACAATATAAGCTTCATTAAGATAAACTGGAAGATTTTGATCTTCAGCATTAGACAAACCTACTCCTGCATAATAAGTCTTAGCCTCAAATTTGGATGCTTGTTCTTTAATTTTTATCATAAGGCCATAGTCATATATTCCGGGGTCATTGGGGTAAACAACATTCCGCACAACGATAAAATACAGCTGTTTTTCCTTAAGGCAGACAAATTGAGGGTTCTTTAGAGGTTTACTGTTCACGCCCATAAATTCAAATCCTTCAGATTCTAGTTGTCTCCCCACAATATTCATTGCCAGGTTATGCAATTCTTGCTCAGTTAACGCCTGTAACTTATTATTCATTTATCAAAAAAACCGATATTGATCAATATCGGTTTTAAATTAAATTCGTTTAATATTTCTAACCTCCAAAGTCATCAAAACGGATATTTTCATCCGGAATACCAAAATCCTCTCCCATTTTTTGAACGGCCTTGTTCATAAGTGGGGGGCCACAAAAATAGAGTTCAATATCTTCAGGGGATTCGTGATTAATTAAGTAATTGTCTATGACACAATTATGAATAAATCCAACAAATCCGTCCCCGGGGGCATCCAGATTCTCCTTAACTTTCCAGTTATCTTCTTCTTGAGGTTCCGAGAGTGCCATGTAAAAATTAAAATTCGGGAACTCTTTTTCTAATTCTTTAAAATGTTCTATGTAAAATAATTCCCTTTTTGAACGACCTCCATACCAATAACTAACCTTACGATTAGTTTTCAAGGTTTTAAAAAGATGGTATAAATGAGATCTCATAGGAGCCATTCCTGCACCCCCTCCAACATATAGCATTTCCGAATCAGACTCATGGATAAAAAATTCACCATATGGTCCGGAGATGGTCACTTTATTTCCTGGTTTTTGAGCAAATATATAAGAAGAAGCTACACCGGGATTTACATCCATCCAACCATTAGTAGACCTGTCCCATGGCGGAGTGGCAATTCGAACATTTAGCATTATTTCCCTGCCTTCTGCAGGGTAAGAAGCCATTGAATATGCTCGCTCAACCACCTCGGTGTTTTTCATTGTCAAAGGCCAAAGGTTAAATTTATCCCACTCATTTTGAAACTTATCCGGTGTCTCATGTTCTTCAGGGTGAGCTGTAATATCTATATCGGAATACTTTATCTCGCAGGGTGGAATCTCAATTTGAATATATCCTCCGGCTTTATATCCCATATCTTCAGGTATTTCAACCACAAATTCTTTAATGAATGATGCAACATTATAATTACGTACTACTGTCCCATCCCATTTTTTAATGCCAAAAACTTCTTCAGGAATAGTAATTTCCATATCCTGTTTTACCTTAACCTGGCACGCCAATCTTGCACCTTCAGTCAATTCCCTTTTTGAAAAATGAGGTGTTTCTGTAGGAAGTGCCTCGCCACCACCGGACAAAACATGACACTCACATTGAATGCAGGTACCGCCACCACCACAAGCTGAGGGTAGAAATACCTTTTGGTTCCCTAAGGTTGAAAGTAAAGAACTCCCTGAGGCAACTTGTATCTTTTTTTCTCCATTAATAGTTATTGTTACAGGTCCTGAAGGAGAAAGCTTTTCTTTTGTAAAAAGCAAAAGTGTCACCAGTAATAACAACAATATCATAAAAGCAATAACCGTAATTGTTATTGTCCCCAGGGTGCTTGTAGCTAATATCATTCCTCTTCTTTTATTAGGTCGTTAAAAGAAATCTCTTTCTCATCTATTTCTTCTTTAACTTTTGTTTTATTCTCTTCAATCTTTTCGGCCGTAGTTTCCTCTACCGCAGCTGTTGCTTCATCCCCGCCGGTAAGCATTCCGCCAAAACTTTGAAATCCTATCCCCATCAATCCTGTGATAATAAAGGTAATTCCAAGTCCTCTTAAAGGTGCCGGGACGTTAGAATACCTTATCTTTTCACGAATGGCGGCTATTGCCAAAATGGCCAAAAACCAACCTATTCCAGAACTAACTCCATAATTAAAAGCCAATCCTAATGTCTCAATCTCCCTCGATTGCATAAACAGGGATCCTCCTAAAATAGCGCAGTTAACTGCAATCAATGGTAAAAATATACCCAGGGAGTTATACAAGGCAGGTGAAAATTTTTCAACCACAATTTCTACCAATTGCACCATGGTTGCTATAGTTGCTATAAAAAGAATAAATG
>CAZHWD010000122.1:0-7794 GCA_964536335.1 uncultured Eudoraea sp.
AATTGACATCATCGATTGATTTCTGATAAGTACGAATGAGCTTTCTGATGTTTTGAAACTTATTTGAATCAAACAAAACTGAATTTTGAACTTTGTCAAAACCACTTGTATTATTATCAAACTTTTGTTCTACTACTATAGGATTGAAAGCATTAAGAAAGTCTGAAGTCTCTATTGGCGTCTGATTTTTATAAGCGTCTA
The DNA here is from genome assembly GCA_964536335.1 of uncultured Eudoraea sp. GTDB lineage: Bacteria > Bacteroidota > Bacteroidia > Flavobacteriales > Flavobacteriaceae > Eudoraea. Next base: position 202 of record CAZHWD010000122.1, read on the forward strand.
TAATTTTGGTTGTTGACAACAAGGAGACTTCTCTTTCTTGAATTAATCGAATTAATTGATTCTTGTCGCTCTCTATGTCTTCAAGCAAAAAAATCAAATAGCCTTCAAGAGTATTGTGGTTTTTTCTCACTTCATTCCAATTATTAATACTCAACGCAATCAATATCCCTAAAACCACCAATACAATCTCCCCAATGGCATATAACAGGTATTTAGACACCTTATTTTGAGTAAGGAGTTGCTGACGGATTTTGCGAAAGAAGCTAATCATGTGAAGCAGTTGGTTGTTCTTCCTAAGGTAATAAATTATTGAATATGGAAGTATTGACCTTTTCCGATGCTATTATGCATTAAGTTGCCTAGTTTTAAAGGAAGTGGCTTAAAATGGACAAACGTGAGATTCGCCTTTTATTATAGATACTTTAAAGTGTTCAATACTACTGTGGGATGTAATTAACCATAACTACTAAGACCGTCTGATCTTTCAAGGTCGGCATAATCTACTAGTTCATACAGTTTCTTTAGATCTTCCTGGAATTGGTTCGAGAATAACACAGCAGGGGGAGCATTGATAATGAAAGGGTTACAACATATTTTGTTTGTAGCTCTTTTTTATTTGCATAAATATTGCATAAAACGGCAATTTTAAGGCATTGTTCTGGTTTTAGGTTCGAGTCTCGTCCAGACCGCTTAAATCCTTGATAGTTTATTGACTGTCAAGGATTTTTATTTTTAGACCTACACTCTTTCCCCATACTTTCCCCCTTTTTTTAAATTTAGTTTCCTAAATGACATTTTTATATAACTTAAGTTTGCTGTACTTTTTTAATTTTCTATTATCCAATAAAGTTGAAGAGCTTACAAGCTCTTTTGCAGTTTGGCATTAGCGTTGGATCTGGATTTGTTGCTTTTCGGCATTTGCATTTTTTTACGCTAACCGAAGATACTATATTCAACTAAGAATATATGGTGCGCTGTTTCTCGATACTACCATTGCAATCCTCAAACCGCGCATTTTACACTTTTGTGGAAAATCGTTGCAATTAAAACACCTGTAGATGAGCATTCTGTTTTTGAGATCAAATCCATACATTAAAAATGGATTCCTGTTTTACTGAGACAAGTTCAGCTCAGAACTCAGGAATGACGTGCGATAAGCATCATCAAAAGGGATATTCGAGAAATGGAAAAAAGATAAGGCTTAGTACTTCTATTGCATCATGACGGGCTGCCCAGTACTTTCTAGAACAGTATACCAGAAGCCACCTTCCATATTGATTTTCTTTCTTTTATCGGTTACTGCCGTAATCGGTAGATAAACATATCTATTGTTAACCCTGCCCACAACAAATCTTGTTCTACCTGACATGGCACCGTGAACTGCATGATAAGCCAATCCGTTACAAAATACGCTATCCTCAGGATTCGCAGGAGCACTTCTTATGATATAGCTAGGATCTATATATTTTATGGTCACCGGACTATCATTCTTCTTAAAGTAATCAGCAATGCTGCTTTTTAGTAACAACCCTATATCTTTATGCTTAATATTTCCGGAGGCATCGGTAAGCTGTCCTTTTTCATCTTTATTAAAAAGATTCTGTCCAGCACCCTCGGCGACCACAATTACAGCGTGATGTTTTTTATCCAATCGTTTCTTAAGCAATTTTAAAAAACCGTTCTCACCTTCGAGCTCAAAATGCATTTCAGGAACCAAAACAAAGTTAACCACAGGCATAGAAATTGCTGCCGAAGCTGCAATAAATCCACTGTCACGACCCATTAACTTTACAATGGCGATACCATTATAAGCCCCGGTGGCCTCATTGTGGGCATCTCTTATAATCGGGTTGGCTACATTGTAAGCTGTTTCAAAGCCAAAAGTTTTGTCGATAAGATTAATATCATTGTCTATAGTTTTAGGAATTCCTATTACTGAAATATCAAATCCGCGTTTGTTAATTTCTTCACCAATGGCATCTGCACCTTTTAAAGTGCCATCTCCTCCGATAGTGAACAATATATCAATACCATTTTCATATATGCAATCAACCATGTCACCTACGTCTTGACTACCTCTTGAGGAACCCAATATGGTACCCCCAAATTGATGGATATCCTTAACAAAACTAGGAGTCAAATCGATAAAATCATGCCCGTATGAAGGAATAAGACCTTCAAAACCGTACCGTACACCAAGAATCTCCTTAACCCCATAAAAATAAGTAAGCCCCATTACCAAACTGCGGATTACATTGTTAATGCCAGGACACAACCCGCCACAAGTTACTATTGCAGCCTTGGTTTTTCTTGTGTTAAAGTATATTTTTTCCCGTGGACCTGCCTTCACCATGGCCATGGGCTCCTTTTTGCCCGCCAAACATTTTTTATATTCTTTAAGTGAGATATCATGCAATATTTTATCATCCTCTTTCACAAAGTTAAAAATATCATCCCCCTGCCTTTTACTTAATCGTAAAGGTGAATCATATGAAGCTTTCCCTAATATATCGATATCGTATTTTTCTTCGTTTGCCATTTGTTTAGTCATTTATCGTATTACTTAAAACAAGCCGCAAAAGTACTACATCTGCTTAAAAACTAGCCACTGAATAGTTCCTAAACTTGAATAAATCTTAAATTTTGAATTAGGATATCGAATTTATGAGAATACCTTAATAAAAATCCCTATCATCAGTTTTAAACTGGGACTTCTCGTTTAGAATTGGATAGGACCTTTTATAGTTAAGAAGCTGGGAAATGTAGATTTTAGCTAGTACTAAAAACAGTATGGTAAACACCAAAATAAAAAAGTAACCAAAGTATTTAAAGAAAGGCATTTCTGAGGCGGATAGAAATGGCCATAGCTGCCAAATTAATAAAAAGTACAATCCCAGTGCCAAAACGAAAACGACCCAATGCGGAACTTTCTTCCTTTTCCATGACCTACCGGTTCGATACATATCGAAAACTGCTTTATCGATTCGCTGAAAAAGCAAAATAATTGTATTTTTAAAGGACGATTTCATAACAGTATGAGAGCCGTTTATGAAGATAAGAAGATATATGCAATGAATATTTGTTTCACCCCTGCCAAAAAAGAAAGGCTCCCAATTTCCTGGAAGCCTTGTCTTTGTTACCGTGGTCCCACCCCTCCTTCATTTCATTACAGACGGGCGTTCTTCAGGGGTATACCTAAACAGGTCCTCAACACTGGTTGTTCGCTCCACTTGCGTTCTATTTAACTTTGGCATAGCATATTCCAGGAGTTTGATTATTGTGTCTATGCGTTCCTTAGGAGTAAGTGCTTTAATGTCCTCCAAGACAACTTCCCACTGCTCCTCTAAAAGGGTCTCGATTTGCCCCCTAAGGGCTTCAGTTTTTTTGTTGGGCCTACCCAACCTACTCGATTTGGAACCTGCCTTTGCGGCTGTTTGAGCATTAAATGCCATGTTATAAAATGTTTGTTTAACTATGCTAATCAATATTGATTTTATCCAATTTAATAAATAATTTTGGAATATATCCATTTATCAGGATTATTTCCATGCGTTATACCAAATACTTTAGTGGTATCATAAACCAATACGGTCGTCCAAATCTAACGGACGATCAGTTTAGGAAGTTTATGAATATCGTCCATTTAGAAGGGCGCATGGAGGGCATAAATAGCATTAAAAGAACTTTAAAGGGTACAAAGGAAGAATTTAGGTTCGATATGGAATACTTCAAAATAAGCAAGAAACTAACCGAATTAACTGGCAATCTTTCTCCAAAGGAATTGAAGGAGAAATTATTTAAATCTCCTTAGGAACATTGCTGTACTTATCCAGGTTATCACCTTCTTTAAACTGTCCTTTACCTATGATCTCATCCTTTTCTGTATCCCATATTACCTCAACAAAGAACTTATCTATTGCATAAAGGACAAACTTAGAATTACCTTCTATAACAATATCCAGGAACTTGCCTTTGGCTAATACAGTGTCATACTGGTCATCATCAGAGAGCATTTTGTATTCGCAGAGTGTCATTTAAATACGTATTATTATCATGCAACTTGCTATCCCCGCTCGTTCTGATACCTGAATAGTTGTAAACTTTCTTCGCTTGCGGGCCAGCTTGATATTTTCCCCAAATACACATTTTTTGAGGAAATTAATACTCATTTTTTTAAAAATATTCTTTAAATCTACAGATGCGACAGAACCCTGGTAACTAATAGTACATAAAAAGCCCGAATTCTAGCGCTAATCCAATATTTTATTGTAGATACCGGCACCAATAAAATTAGCATGCTCACCAAGTTGACGTTGAATTCTGATAATTTCGTTCCATTTGACCATTCTTTCGCTTCTTGCAAATGACCCAACTTTTAGTTGTCCGGCATTGGTGGCCACTGCCAAGTGAGCTATAAATGCATCTTCTGTTTCACCTGATCTGGCAGAAATAACAGGAAGCCATCCTGCCTTCTGGGTCAAACGTATGGCCTCTATTGTTTCGGTGACCGACCCGATTTGGTTCAGTTTTATCAATACCGAGTTTGCCAAATCTTGTTCAATACCCTGTTCAATACGTTTTATATTAGTCGTGAACAAGTCATCACCAATAATCTGGACCTTAGTGCCCATCTCAGATTTAAAGCGTTTCCAATTAGCAATATCGGTGTCTGCAAATGGATCCTCGATAGAGATTATCGGGTATTTTTCACACCATGATTTCATTAGGTGGTAAAATTCATCGGGTGTATAAGACATCTTATCCAACCGTAAATTATAATGAGTACCATCATATAAATCACTTGCGGCGATGTCCAACGAAATTGCCACATCCTCTCCAGCTACATATCCTGCCTTATCGACGGCTTCCAAGAAAACCTCAAAGGGTTCTTCGTTTGTTTTATAGTCTGGCCACCATCCGCCTTCGTCTGCAATACCTACACACTTGCCCTTTGCCTTCACTACTTCACCCGTAGCATGATAAAGATTATGGGTAATTTCAAGTGTTTCTTCGTAAGTCTTTGCACCGACTGCAATTGCAAGAAAATCTTGAATATCGTTTGCCCAATCTGCATGGGCCCCTCCACCAAGTATTTGAATCTCATTTAGAGGTATTAAATTTCCTTTTCCTTCGCACAAATATTCATATAAAGGTATCCCTTTGGCATTCGCTGCGGCATTTGCCACGGCCATGGACACCCCTAGAATAGCATTTGCACCTAGGCGTGATTTATTTTCGGTACCATCCAATTCTATCATTTTTCGGTCGATATGATGCTGATCAAACACCGATTCGCCAATAACTAAGGAAGCGATTTCCGTTTTAACGTGTGACAAGGCTTTGAATACAGATTTCCCCCTGAACTTAGACTTATCGTTGTCCCGTAGTTCAAGTGCTTCAAATTGGCCGGTAGAGGCCCCTGATGGAACTAATCCATGTCCTTTTATGCCATTTTCCAAAGTAATTTCCACCTCAACAGTCGGATATCCCCTCGAATCGTATATTTGATAGGCATCTACTTGTTTTATTTTCATAATTTTCTTTAAATTTTCATTAGGTTGTTATACGGTTTCGGACCATTTGGTAGTAAGGACTTCAAAGTTGTGGGTGCCATTGGACAGTTCCTGGTATACAAAATCCCTGACCTTTTGTTGTTGCCCGGGGTTTAAATATTCGACGGGGGATTTACCGTCAACCCTCGCCAACATCAATAGTAAAAGTAAGTGAACCAATCTGGCACCAAACTTTTCGTCAAAAATATTACCTGAATGTATCTTATAACTTTTCAACGTTACCTTTGCCAACTCTATAAATTCTTTAACCATTTCGGGGGCATACAATGCCTTTAAAAGAAAATGGTTTAAAAAGAAAGCCAAGTCAAAAATAGGGTCCCCATACCATGCGACCTCACAGTCCAGTAAAACAAAACGATCAGGGCCCACCAATATGTTCTTAGGACTAAAGTCACCGTGGACAAGACATTTCTTTACTGATGCCAATCGCTTTGCCTCCTCATAGAAATATGCTTTCAAATCCGAATGAAGTTTCCCCGTTGTGATTAAATAGGGTTCAATACGCAGCTCGTGAAAATTGGCCAATGTCTCAAAATCCTTTTCCACAGTAGGGTCACCGGCCGACTTATTATGTATGGTCCCCATAATTTTGCCTGCGGTTTTGGCATACCCAATATCAATTTGTTTGTTCAGCAGTAGTTCTTTCCAGTTGGTCAACCCGTTTTCAAGCATTTCCATGCAAAAAAAATGATGATCTTCATCGCTGTAAAGGATAGCGGGCACCGTTTCAGGTAAAAAGTCGGCTACATATCTTATGTACTTCTGTTCGATATGATTCCGTTTTACATCGGCAAACCAATCGTCTTTTACTTTTAGTTTTGCCAAGGCACGTTTGAGCACAAACCTGTTGTTTCCATCGTCAATTAGCAATATCTCGCAAGATACACCACCGCTCAACGTTCTTATTTCAACAGAGGAAGAATCAAGAATATTTTTCTCGACCAAATAGTCAATCAATTCATCTTGGCCCATATTTATTCATCTATATAGAAGTTCATAGGTTCTGTCGCATCTGTAGATTTAAAATAGGAAAAGATTAGTTAAATACACTATCATATTGCCAAAGAATTGAAGGATTCAAAGGTTGAATTTTTGGGATTTATAAGTTGGTTTTTCTTTATCATTTGTTCAATTTCAATTCCTGCAATAGTTCTTTTGTCCGATTCAAAGTTTTTAAACCCCAGTCCTTGTATCAATCTCCATTTTATTTTTCGATGATCTTGCTCTATTATGTTATTGAGATACTTGCATTGTCGGATCTTAATTTAGAAAAGGTCATTCTATTAAGAAGTTTGATAGCTTCATTGTTAGATTCACTTTTGTCAATGTTTATGAATGCTGGTTTACCGTTATTTTGAATTGCATTGCGCAGAAATTTATGTGCTGAAATTCGTTGTCTGCTTTTAGTTACAAAATACTGATTTTAGCAATAGTAGCAACCATAACCTTTGTGTTTTATTAGCCACTCCTAATGTAATCTTCACAAAGATTTCATTTGCCCTTTTTTCAATTAAATTAACTTCGGAACATTACTATACTTATCCAGGCTTATTAATTCTTTGATAAATAAATACAAGTCTTGGGACATTAATTGTACTGCTTCATCCAAAAGGACCCGATTTTGAAATCAAAAAGTCCTTACTTTATTTCTCACAGAATTATTAACCATAAATATTTTAGTCATGAAAGTGTTAGTTATTGTAACATTCCCCATTGAGCCTTTCAATTCAATGGTCAAAAGTGGTACGGCAGGAGAAATCATTGGCCGAGTTGTTGATGACATCAAGCCAGAAGTTATTTACTTTACCGAACTAGACGGGAATCGTGGAGCCGTTATGGTAGTCGATATTCCTAGCGCCTCTGCCGTTCCTAAAATTGCCGAACCCTGGTTTCTAAATTTTGACGCCGAGTGCGAATTTAAAATTGCCATGACCACTGATGATTTAATGCAGGCCGACCTCACCAATTTAGGTAAAAAGTGGAGTTAGTTGTTTCTCAACTGATTAGATGAAAGTACCAA
>CAZHWD010000123.1:0-5925 GCA_964536335.1 uncultured Eudoraea sp.
TGCATTCCTCGGTCCGTTGAGAATGATATTTCCTCTACTGCTGTGTCTTTTGGTTTTAACAGCACGCTCTCTCACAATATTGAAATGCTGGACCGGGCCCATGAAGCCGCCAGAGCTGCAAGGAAAATTGCGGTAGTAGAAGTAATAGGAGAACATGCCGGTTGGATGGCATTGCAAACAGGTATTGCTGTAGGTGCAGATGCAATACTCATTCCCGAAATTCCGATGGATCTGGAAAAATTAGCAGAAAGGTTGAAAGAAAAAGTCTCTCTCTCAAGACCTTATGGGCTTGTGGTGGTGGCACAGGGGGCAAAAGTCATTCGTAAAACTAAGAAAAGGGAACATATATCTTCACTAAAAGCTACTCTTTCACCTCTGGCAACAGACGAGACAAGCAGTGAATACGTCATTCAAACTGTAGGAAAAGCTGCCCATGTGGTAGCGACGGAGTTACAGCTTTTAATTGCTGATGAAACATTTCCGCTGGTAGTGGGTCCATGGGCAAGAGGTGGTCGCCCTACCGCTATAGACAGACAATTAGGTATGGCCTACGGCGCCGAAGCGGTTCAGGCATTAAAAGAAGATAAGAATGGAGTAATGGTTTCTTTTATGCCTCCGGATATTAAATGCATTCCTCTCGCAGAATCAATCAATAAAATAAGAACAGTGCCGGCAGGAAGTGAATTCTTAAAAATTGCAGATTCAATTGGTATCTACGTCGGAAAGGAGGGTGGTAAAGATGAATAATAAATCAAAAAAAACTAACGAGATTACGGGTACAGTACTGAATATCCAGCGATACTGCAGTCACGATGGTCCGGGTATCCGAACAACTGTTTTCTTAAAGGGCTGCACATTGCGCTGTAAATGGTGTTCAAATCCTGAAAGCATCCATCCCAAACCGGAGCTCTCCTACGAACCTGAAAAATGTAAAGGTAAAGAGTGTAGTATTTGTCTTAAACCTCCATTTCCTGAAAGTGCGTTCTATTTTGTAGATGGTGATGATGAGAAAGTAAAGGTAAACTGGCATCTGGCCAGAAATTGTGATCAGGAAATGGCTTCACTCTGTCCAACAGGTGCATTGGATATTTTTGGGAAAATTATGACAGTAAATGAAGTTCTCGATGAAGTAGAGAAAGATGCTTCGTTCTATCGGAATACAGGTGGGGGTATGACTATGAGTGGCGGTGAGGTAATGATGCAACCAGACTTTGCAGCTGCCTGTTTGCAGGAAGCACACAATCGCGGTATCAATACAGCAATTGAAACAGCGGCACATATGCCCTGGTCTTCCCTTGAGAAAGTGCTACCCCATGTCGATACAATGCTGCACGATATAAAATTGATGGATCCAATACGTCACAAAAAATGGACTGGCGTGAGTAATAAAATGATCCTGGAGAATTTTAAAAAAGCCTATGAAACTTTTCCTGACATCGACTTTATTGCACGTACACCGCTGATACCGGGGGTTAATGCGAATGAGGAATTTATCCGGACTGTCCTGGATTTTATAAAACCTTACAAAAACGTAATTGAATATGAACTATTACCCTATCATCGATTTGGACTTGCTAAGTACGGACTGCTTGGTGAGGTATATGAACTTGAGGATTACAAAACACCTTCGGATGAGTTGGTTAAGTACTTAGAGGCTATTATTGATGAAGCTTTTGGAAGAAATAAGAAGGAAATCGGATAGTTAATATTAATTTATGGGTAATTACGGGTAATTATTAAATCATCACAGAAAAACTCAGGCCAAAAGAAAATTCTAAACAATCCATTAATGAAAGCATATGCCTGATAAAAAATGGAAATATGATGAAATGGCCATCATTGAACCCGTCAGGGTGATTGAGGAGCGTAAGGAGATCGGGCTGCATCCCTCGTGCCCCGTACCTGCCGGAGCTATTATGTGTTACGATGCTGAATTCTGGCAATGGGTTTGTGAAAATCCCGGATATGTTGAATGTGATGGCTGGTTAAAGGGAGCGTACCTGGTACCGTATCCCCCTTCAACAAGGTTATGGAAGACAGGTAAAGATTCCAGGATTCTGGTGTTGAAAGTACAAGGGTTTGGTGCCCCAGCTGCTGTCATGATACTGGAAGAATTAATAGCGTTCGGTATCAAAAAGTTCGTCAACCTCGGCGCAGCAGGCGGATTACAACCGAATATGAATATTGGGGATATTGTGATTTGTGACCGTGCGATTCGTGATGAAGGTACTTCATTTCATTATTTGGCAGATGACAAGTTCGCATATTCATCTCCCGAAATAACAGAGAACCTGTGCACAGCTTTTAAAAGGAATGGCATTCAGTATAGCATAGGCAGTAGCTGGACCACGGATGCGCCTTATCGGGAGACCATTGAAAAAGTACGCAGGCATCGTACCGAAGGTGTTGCTACGGTAGAAATGGAAGCATCTGCATTGTTTGCTGTTGGTGCGTATCGTGGTGTAAGCTTGAGTTCAGTATTTACGATCAGTGATATATTATCAGAGGAAGAATGGGATCAGGGATACCACAGTGCAGAAAAGCTGGAAAGTTTGAAACAAATCTTTGAAATCGCTTTGGAATCTATCGCAAATAATAACAACAATAAAAAGAAAAATAAATAAGAGATAAAAGTTATTGCAAGTACAGCCTATGTAATGAACGAGGAGTTCGTTTTGATCAAAGATGCAGCTTGCAATGACATTTTGACCAAGCCAGTAGAAAAAGAAGAGTTTTTAAAAATGTTGGCCAAATATCTGAATTAAGAGGGATCATTTTTTTCATTGAAACCGGAAGAGATAATCGTTAAACAATTGATTTGTGTAGAAGACATACCACAAACTTCATCTATTCGTATAATATCATGGCAACGGCTTTTTGTAATACCTATAAATCCTCAATAAGGACTTCTCCTTTATGTATTTTTACAAAACTTGATTCAGGGATTGGTATCCACGCTTCTTTAATGTTTCCAAGAGGTTCGGAAACCAGAGCCCTGGTGTCTGCAGTGAAGCGATCAACCTGGGGAGCCAGTTCCCGCACCGCATCAATTTCAACACTATGAAACAGGCTTCTGGATTGCCTCTCTGAAGAATAGCGGAAACCAAAAAGAGACTCTCCATCACTTATGCCCAGTGTCATTTGCAAAGGGAACTCAATCCCGTGCTTATGACCAACCTGCTCTATTGTTGATATCATATTTAAAACTCCTTTCTTCACATCATCCATTATCCCAAAGCTAATGGCCAGAAAAAACATAATCTCAGAGTCCGTTGAACCCTGAATATATGGAAACAGTTCGGGAGCGATCTTCATCATCAGATCTCGTTTAACCAGTCCAAAGTCTCTGATAATACCATTATGAACGAATATCCAATTCTCATACTGAAATGGATGGCAATTGGTTCGCTGTACCGGAGTGCCGGTAGTAGCTCTGATATGAGCAAGGAACAGATGCGATTTAATTTGCTCTGTAAGGGCTTTTAAATTAGGATCATTCCAGGCGGGTTTAAGGTCCTTATATATACCAGGTTTGTCACGGTTACCATACCAGCCTATTCCAAATCCGTCACCATTTGTGGTAGTCTCCCCTAAGTGGGAACTGAGGCTTTGATCAATTAGAGAAACCTTTGGTTTAAATATTACTTCATCCAGGTGTATTGATCCTCCGGAATAACCAAGCCATCGACACATAGTTTTTACTTTTATTAAAATTAATGAAATTAGGAACTATATCAAAGCTACGTCTACTATTTTCAACGTTTAATATTTAAACCAGGGATTAAATAATTTCATCCCGTATTTCCAAAAAACAACTTATCAAATTTATGACCTCAAAAGGTGTCTAATTGAGCTCCTGGTTAAGGGATGAAGCTTTTATGGAATTTAGCGCTATTAGGCCCAGGTAGAGGTAGAAGGTAAATAGCAAAAACCGCTGCACAAGGCCGTAATATTCTAAAGGATACAGATTTGTAGAAAAAATCGGGCTCAGGTTTAGGAAAATACCCAACAGGATTAACATAAAAGCAAGCATGGAATACCTTTTAAATGGTGCCCCCAGTTTATCTTTCCACAGCAAGAAAAACAGCAGTGGGGAAAAATAGCCTATAGTCATTGAAAGGCCAAAAACATTATGCAGGGGATGTGGTGAAGGGAAAAGTGCTATTCCAAATTCGGATAATCCGGCAAACAGCACAAATATCCCGGGGACAACAGACCACTTATTGCGCCTGGCAGTTGAGATGATCCCCAGGGAAAACAGGACTATTAATATTCCTATAAGCAGGCTGAATAGCTGCCATGATAATTTAAGAGGCGATTCTTCATGTCCAATTTCACTTACCGTTTGGGAAATGAAGCTGTAATCTGCCAGTAAACTGCCTAGTACAAATGAACCTGCAATAAACAGGAAAGCAGTGATCCAGCCCAGCGACAGTATTTTTTTGCTATCCATGATGGTTTGTTTTTCAATATTGACGAATAAAAACCAAAGATGTTACACTTAAAGACTTTGGGGATGTAGCCGCCAAAGAGCTGCTCTTCCAATTTGATGCACTCACTCCCGGCACTAAATTCCATATAAATCCGCCAAAGCTTAAAAGGTAAGCGACTTACTTCTGTGGGTCAACTGTCAGCTACTGGATGATTGAAAGACTATATGGATTTATCATATGAACATTATTGAGAAAGCCATGTTTGCTAATGATTTCGAAATTGCTATATTGTATCACAATTAGCAAACCATGAGCTCAGGTGAAATTTTGTCTTTTATTCCGTCGTTTTTGTATGGGATAGCCCTGGCCGAATTGTTTAGTCATTGGCGCCGATTCTTTGAGAAACAATACTTATACTTGCCTTATGTAATTACTACCATAGTTTTTACCGAAACTGCAATTTGGAATGTTTACCTATTTTTGGTTCAAATCCAGGATAGTAATCTTATTGCCTACCATGAATACTGGCTATTTCTAATTCAACCCATCATATTTTTGTTGTTAATTCATGCTTTCACTCCTGAGATTGAATTAAAAGATACGGAGGCTTATTTCAAGAAACGGATCCCCATAGTTTTTGGTCTAACTTCGCTCTATATCGCCTTGCATTTGACTCCGGCTTTTAGCGGCAGTAAGAACGATATGTGGTTTAGGATTATTGGTGTAATTATTTGTTTGATCATTGCCTTAACCCGTAATATAAAAGCCATTTATGCACTGGGTATATTCTGGCTCCTAACCTTATTTTTCAAATAAAGGATCAGGGTTTCAGCGTAGATAGAGCCTGTTATCTATTATTCTAATGCCGGATAGGCATCATCACTTTTATTAGCTTCCTACTATCTTGGTAAAGAAGTGATGGTTCTTAGTTATGTCTTCTTCGTCAAAGACAGATTGATAACAATTGCCATAAGGAGCCAGATAATAAATGTTTCCCCATGTGTCATTTCGTAGGATGCACCCGCCAATTTGGCTGCTAGTAATACAATGTAAACAATAATAGGTGATATAAACAGGCTAATTACAAGATGGAGAATCGATTTTTTGTAATCCATAATTCATTGATTTAGTTAGTTAATAATAGTAGTATTTTATAAGTAGTCAATTGATTGATTTAATGTTTTGATCTATGGGTAAGATTAAAAAAGTATGTTTTATCCAAGATAGGTATTTTCAAGTTCAATCAGTTCTTTATCTTAGTACCATCTTGACCCCTTTAACCACAAAAACAATCTCACCAATAGCATACTTCATATATTTCAAAGGCTTGTCGTCAGCGAGTTTCTTGCGGATTAGCCTAAAAAAATTAATCATAGTTTTAATATTAATGCCTGCGCGCCATCTGGTATCCTCGCCCCATCTGGCTCATAGCTGTGCTATGTCCTGCTAAAAATGTCTACTTTGCCTCGCCTCATCTGGCTTATCACTCAAA
>CAZHWD010000124.1:0-13997 GCA_964536335.1 uncultured Eudoraea sp.
TTTGGTTTCTTAGGTGTAGTGGTATAAACCCGCGTACAAACCCCTCTTCGCTGGGGGCACGAATCCAAAGCAGCCGATTTACTCTTCTTGGTAATTGTGGCCCTTCCTTTTCGTACTAATTGTGAAATTGTTGGCATACTAATATATATGTATAAATACTACCCTCATTTAAGGGCTGGCAAATGTAGTAATTATTCATTATAATTCAAATGCTATCCCATTATTTTCTTTGATTTTTTTTTAATGCTTTTTATTGGATGTACACAATAAGGAAAAGGAGTCGTTTTAACTTAGATTAAACTATACGTTATACCTTAATATATATACAGATTAAATTTAATTTCAATACGCGACAAAATTGTGAAGTTTACAATACTTTTATAAAGAAATCTGGTGATCATTACTTTATTGTGAAATATGGTATTTAATAATCATTTTTTTAACAATTTTTTTGATAATATTTTTAACAATATTCGGATAGAATGTTTTTTTCTTGTCTTTTTTCCTAAACTTTTATTAAAATAAGTTTGGTTTATTAACATGAAATTTGGATTTTCGTGGTTAGCTAATTCAAATAATTAAAAAATGAGAACAAATTTAAATGGAATCTTAACGCTACTTTTGGCGTTTGTTGTGCATTTATCATTTGCGCAAGACAAGACGATTTCAGGTACGGTTACCGATTTTGAAGGTTTACCGTTGCCTGGTGTAAACATCCTTGTTGAAGGTACAACAACTGGTACCCAAACCGATTTCGATGGAAAATTCGAGATTAGGGCACAACAAGGACAGACATTACATTTTACCTACATAGGTCAAAAAGATGTGCGGCTTGTTATTGGACTTGGCAACTATTATGATGTATCTATGGAAGAAGATGCCCAGGCTCTTGAAGAGGTTGTGGTAACTGCTCAAGGTATTGAAAGAGAAGAAAGATCCTTGGGTTATGCGGTTGCAACCGTAGACGAGGAACAAGTTGCACAAAGAGCCGAATCAGACTTAGGTAGGATTCTTCAAGGTAAAGTTGCAGGTGTTAACATTACCGCGAATAATGGTCTTTCTGGTTCAGGTACCAACATCATTATACGAGGTTATTCTTCTGTTACACAGTCTAACCAGCCACTTTTTGTTGTTGATGGTGTGCCAATTGATTCAAGTACCAATAACCAGGGATCTTTCTTGGATGGTAATACTGCCTCTAGTAGATTCTTGGATATAGATCCAAACACCATTGATAAAGTTAGTGTTCTTAAAGGCTTAAGTGCTACAGTTTTATATGGTAACAGAGGACGGAATGGGGTAATATTAATTACTACTAAATCTTCTGCTAAGGGTGACGCACCAAGTAAAACAGAAGTTACGGTAAGTGCTTCTACATACTATTCGGAGGCCATCCTTCCTGAATATCAGGATAATTACGGTGGTGGATTCCACCAGGGTTTCGGTTTCTTTTTTAGTAACTGGGGACCGAGGTTCGACAGAACCGATACTGACGCTATCTCTAACGCTGCTCAGTTTTTGGGTAATCCTTCAGGGTTTGCTCAGCTAAGACACCCTTTAAATTTCCTGGCTGATCCTACTCTGGCTGCTGGTTTTGAAGATCTTCTTGCTTCTCCATACCCTTATAAGCCATATAATGGTGTTCGAGATTTTTTCAATACAGGTTATGTAAGCTCTCTTAATGTGAATCTTAGAGGTGGTGGTGAAAAGGTTAATTTTAACGCTAACTATGGAAGAACTGAAGACCAAGGGATTACGCCTGGAAACAGAGTATTACGAAATAACTTCAGCTTAGGTGGAAATGCCAGATTAAATAACAAATTTAGCATAAACGGAGTATTTAACTTTGTAAAGACCTCTTATAACTCTCCGCCAGTAGCACCTAGTACAGGTAGCGGCTCGGCCTTTAATGGTGGTTCTGTATTCGGGGATATTTTATATACCCCTCGTAGTGTAGACCTTACGAACCTTCCTAATACGGCCTCTGATGGTAGAAGTGTTTACTATAGGTCTGGAAATGATATCCAAAACCCTTATTGGACTGTTGCTAATGTTCAAACTAGTCAGGATGTAGATCGTTTTATAGGGAACGCAAGCATTACATATGAAATTAACGACTGGATGGGTCTTTCATACAGATTAGGATTAGATACCTATAGCGAATTGAATTCCTACGGACAAAACAAAGGGGGCGTAGATGGTAATACCTTAGGTTTGCTCAGGACACGTTCTGTTAGGAATACGGTATGGAACCATGACCTTATCCTAACAGCTGATAAAAACATTACTGATGACCTTAATCTAAAGGCGATCTTTGGTTTAAATTCCAGAGCTGATGAATTTACATCAGATGGTATTGAAAGTACGGGACAGTTAGTTTTTGGTGTACTGGAACATTTTAACTTTACTACCCCTTCTTCTCAAAACTCATTTGTAAGGACAGGTAATCCAAGTTTACAACAAGATGCTGAGGAAAATTTGGTAGGTGTATATCTGGATTTAACATTCGGATATCAGGATTGGATCTATGTGAACCTGGTAGGTAGAAACGATTGGTCTAATACTTTGGAAGCGGGAAACAATTCTTTATTCTATCCGGGAGCTAGTGTTTCATGGGTTCCTACTTCCTTGTGGGATTCATGGCAGGGAAAAACACTTTCTTATTTGAAATTCCGTTTTGGCTACGGTTCTTCCGCAGGATTCCCTTCCCCATATCAAACAAGGAGTGTATTAGGACTAAATGCAAGAAACCTGGTAGACTTAAACGGGAATATCGTTTCTTCTAATACGGTAGACGATTCTTTGGGTAACGCAGATCTACAACCGGAACGCGTGTCAGAACTTGAAGTAGGAATAGACACTAAACTTTTTGACATGTGGAACCTAAATGTAAGTGTCTTTGATAAGAAGACTACAGATTTGATCACACAGCAGACACTAGATAATTCTACAGGTTTTACGGGTACTACGGTTAACATTGGTGAAATTAAATCTAAAGGTATTGAAATAGACACCAACATTGATATTTTTAAACCATTTGAGCACGCAGTTGCATTTAATATTGCAGCTAACTTTTCTGCTATTGAAACCACGGTTACAGAGTTGGCTACAGAGAATATTCTGCTAACCGATGCCATTACCGGAGAGGCAGCCAACTACGCTGTAGAAGGAAGACCATTTGGTGTACTTTTAGGATCGATAAATCTTAAGGATGATGCTGGAAACGATTTGGTGAATGATGCTGGTCGTTACCTTGTTGATAACACGCTTACTGAAATAGGTGACCCTAACCCCGATTGGACTGCAGCAATAATACCAAGTGTAACATTTAAAAATTTCACATTATCTGCTAATTTACAATACAGACATGGTGGAGATATATATTCTGTGACCTCAGCAGCCTTGATAGGCCGGGGTACTGTTGATGCCGACGATCCAATAATCAGAGAAAGTCAGTATATTTTACCTGGAGTAAAACAATCAGATGGTACACCTAACGATGTCGCAATCAGCGCCACAGAATTAGGCTTTAATACTTATTTTGGTGGCGGTATAAACAGTTTAAATATTTTTGATGGAACTACCATCAGATTACAGGAAGCTTCTTTAACTTATAATGTACCACAAGATTGGTTGAGAGATACATTTTTTGGAAGCTTGTCATTTGCGTTTTCCGGCCAAAATTTATGGTTTAAATCTGTAAATATGCCGAAAAATGTAAGATATGATAGCAACTCCTCCAGTACTGGTGTAGGTAACGGACAAGGTATTGATTTCTTTACCGGTCCTTCTTCAAGACGATTAGGATTAACTGTAAGAGCTACCTTCTAATAGATAAGAAATGAAAAATATAAAGAATATTATGAGAAATAGGTATAAGTTTATTGGTTTGGCTTTTGTAGCCACCTCAATGTTACTAATAAATGGATGTGAAACCACAGATCTATCTGTTCAACCAGATCCAAACTTTTTAAACCCGGCTCAGGCGGATGTTGATTTTTTCCTGAATGCTATTCAGATTAAAGTTGCAAATCTTCATTCCGGCACCGAAGGACGTGCAGAGAATGGTTTGGCACAGTTTGGGATGGAACCGGTTCGGATTCAACACGGATTTGGTCCTACTTACCGAGAATTGTATGAACCATCTGATTTTAATCAGATTTGGGAGGATGCCTATAGTGGGGTTTTAATAGATATTAAAACAATGAACCCTGAAGCGGAAGCAGCCGGACTCTTTACACATATTGCGATAGGTCAGATTTTAGAAGCTTATGTGATAACCAACCTTGTTGATTTATTCGGAGACGTTCCTTATTCTGAAGCAGCACGCGGTGAAGAAGGAATTTTCAATCCTGCTGTAGATTCGGGAGCTTCTATTTATGCAGCAGCAGACCAACTTTTACAAACTGCTATTTCCAATTTACAGAAGTCAGAAATATCTTTACCCACCAATGACTTGTTCTACGGTGGTAATAAAGGTAAATGGCTAAAAGCAGCTAACACCATGAGGTTGAAGCTGGCAGTACAGTCCAGATTGGTGAATACGGCAGAATCTACAGCTACAATAAACAGCCTTATAAGTGGAGGACAGTTAATATTAAATTATGCTGACGACATGCAGTTTCAGTGGAGTACAACTAATGCGGCTCCAGATAGCAGACATCCTTATTTTGATGCTAATTACGATGGTGCGGGTCCCAGTTCTGACTATTACACCTGTAATTACTTTATGGATTTGATGGCGAATCAATACAATAACATTGACCCCAGAATCAGGTACTATTTTTACAGACAGCAAAGTGATTTTTCCGGTGCCGATGTAGTAACAAAGGAATGTGTTACAGAAGTAAGTATTCCATCCTGGTGGAGCGGTTTCGATCAATACTGTTTAGTTCCAAACCTAAATGCTTATAATGGTGCTTGGGGTAGGAATCATATGGATGATGATGGTATTCCGCCAGATGATGCTTTCCGTACACTGCATGGAACATATCCTATTGGTGGACCATTCGATAAAGACGATTACAGAAACGTGTCCGGATCTACAGCTGTAAGTGAAGGTTTGGCAGGAGCTGGAATCTCACCTTTCATCCTTGCTGCTAATACAAATTTAATGTTGGCCGAAACTGCCCTGACCCTGTCTACCACAGGTGACGCAAGGACTTATTTGGAAGCTGGTGTGAGACAATCTATGGATAAAGTAGCAGCTTTTGGTGCTTCTTTGGCTGCAGGTAGTGGTTTTGAAGCTACTCCTGCCACAATAGATACGCACGTAAATCAAATCCTGGCTGCTTATGATGCTGCCGATGCTACCGGAAAATTGCGAATCATTGCAGAACAGGTGTTTATTGCTTCCTGGTGTAATGGTATGGAAGCCTACAATACATACAGAAGAACAGGACAACCAGATAATTTAACTCCTGCCTTTGTAGTAGAAAACCCTGGTACTTTTGTACGATCTATGTGGTATCCACAGACAGCTGCTGATAATAACTCAAACATTACTCAGAAAGCAAATCCGGATACCGCTGTATTCTGGGATACTAATCCTCCAGGATTTGTAAATTAATACATCTATTTAAATATGAAAAATATGAAAACTATGAAAAATATAAATAAAATCATTTTAGGTTTACTTGTAGTTTCCCTTGCATTTACTTCCTGCCATGATGATGACAAAGACCCTTTAAATGTACATACAGATCCGAATAATATAGCGGCCTATGTAAGAATAAATGGATATCAGGCCATTGTTCCAGTTACTGAAGTACCCGAT
Organism: uncultured Eudoraea sp.; assembly: GCA_964536335.1. Lineage (GTDB taxonomy): Bacteria > Bacteroidota > Bacteroidia > Flavobacteriales > Flavobacteriaceae > Eudoraea. Next base: position 5,777 of record CAZHWD010000124.1, read on the forward strand.
GCTGTTTTCGAGGCGACTGTTGATGATCGGCTAGGTAATGTGGCTTCCTGGGATCTTATGGTTCAGATTGAACGCGGGGGCGATATTGTAGCCGGTCCTGCAGCGGTAACTTCTGTAACCAGTTTTCCTACTAATTTATCCTTTACTTATGATGAATTGGCAACATTATTAGGCATAACTACAGCAGATATTAATGCGGGTGATTTTATTCGCTTTCTGGGTGCTTCCACTCGAACGGACGGCCAAGTTTATACCATTGATAATTTTAGTGCCAGTATTACCGGGCAATCGGAACAGTTTCAGTCATATAGTTTTGTGGTTTTAATAAAATGTGCCGCAATAACTGATGCAACCGTTGGTGGAACCTGGATAGCCGATTTACAGGATAGCTATGGAGACGGTTGGGATGGAGCTTTCCTTACTTTTGAAATTAATGGAAGCGAGACTGACTATACTGTTTCTGGAGGTCAGGGTTTTGGAGCTATTTATGAAGTAGATGTTCCGGATGGTGCAGAATTGATTATTTCATACACCAGTGGAGCTTTTGAGGGAGAACATACGTTCGATCTTACTTCTCCAGACGGACCTTATGGTAGTTATGGACCGGCTCCGTCACCATGTGTGAATTAATTTAATTACTTAATCTGGAGGTATCTTGGTTATTAGATACTTCCGGATTTATATCTTAAAAGCTATAGTAAATTATGCAAATAATTAACTCATAGCTTTTGTTTTGTTAATGAAAGGCTCATTTTCATTAATATGACGTAAATTTGATTACATTTTATTTTTATGAAACGCATCAGGATTACATCACTCATATTGCTCATTTTTCTGACTTTTAGCGTCCTTTCCTGTAAAAATGATGATTCCTACAGCCTTGAACCCGAAACTACAGAAGATCCGGATTCGACGGACGATTCAAATCCAACAGAAAATGATGATCCTGCAGAAGGTTTTGACGGTATTCCAGACTTTATAAATCCAGATCTTGTTTTTGATAGCTATATACTTGTTAATGATGCGAATAGCAACAGGGCATTCCTAATTGACAAAAATGCCAATTTATTGTTTGAATGGCCATTGGGAAATAATATAGGGAATGATGTTTTCCTATTGCCTGATAATAGATTACTTGCAATACTCGAAGCTGATACGCCATTGATTACCTATGGAGGCAAAGGAGGAAAAATTCAATTTATTAATAAAGATGGTTCAATAGACTGGAACTTTGAATATTCAACAGAAGACTATATTACCCACCATGACGTGGAATTGCTGCCAAATGGTAATGTAATTGCCCTGGTCTGGGAGAGAATGCCTGTTGAGGAAGCAATTGAGAAAGGTTCGGTCCATAACCGTGACCTTTATACAGAAGCAATTATTGAAATAGATCCTAAGACAGACCAGATTGTATGGGAATGGCATTCATGGGACCATCTGGTGCAGGACAATGATGATACCAAGGAAAACTTTGGAATCATTTCAGATAATCCTCAATTGATAAATTTTAATTATACCCAACAACAGGAAGATGGTGATATTATGCATGCCAATGGCATTGCATATGATGAAATTAATGATCTGATTTTTATGAGTGTAAACTTTTTTCATGAAGTTTGGGTAATAGACCATAGTACAAATACTTCTGAAGCCGCTTCTTCTGCAGGTGGCAATTATCAAAAAGGTGGTGATTTAGTTTACCGTTTTGGCAATCCTACGACTTACGATAATTCTATGGGTGATCGATTGTTCTATAACAACCATTTTCCTAATTTAATAGATTCAGAAGTGCCAGGACAAAAGAATATGTTGATTTTTGTCAACAATATGAATAATACGGAACAATCCGTAGTTTATGAATTGCAATTCCCCGGTAACTTCCAATTATTACCCAATACAGATAATGAACCGGAGATAGTTTGGAGTTTTACAGATCCTGAATTGTATGCCCCAAAAGTATCCGGAGCAGTCACACTGCCTAACGGGAATAGATTAATCACAGAAGGAGATTTTGGTTTTTGGGAAGTTACAGCAGACGGTGAAGTGGTATGGAAACTAAAATCGGAGGGTTTTTTCTGGAGAGCCTATCATTACAATAAAGATGCGCCCGAAATTGAAGCTCTTGGACTGTAATAAATAAAACCTCTAAATTATTGCTTTTGAGTTAAGACCTTATGGTTGTAAAATGATAAGGGTTCTTACTATGAATAAGCCAAAACAGTCCTTATAAATGGCTTGTATTTATCTATCTTTATGGCATGCAAAAAACTACCCGCATTTACGGTATAAGGGCCGTTATTGAAGCCATTAATTCTAAAAGCGCCATAGATAAAATATTCATTCAAAAAGGTCTTGGCGGGAGTCTTTATAAAGAATTAGAATCCTTAATTCGTGAAACTGGCATAAGTTTTTCATATGTTCCTATAGAAAAACTCAACAGACTTACCAGAAACAACCACCAGGGCGTAATTGCCAATATTTCGCCCATTGAATTTTACAACTTTGAAACTTTAGTTGAAAAGGTACTTGACAAGAAGGAAGCTCCTTTATTTCTTCTTTTAGACCAATTGTCTGATGTAAGAAACTTTGGCGCCATAATACGCACTGCCGAATGTACGGGTGTAGATGGCATTGTCATTCAAAAAAAAGGCGCCGCACCTGTAACTGAAGACACCATAAAAACCTCGGCCGGAGCTGCCTTTAAGGTACCTATAGCCAAAATAGATCATCTGAAAGATGCAGTTTTTTATCTGCAATCTTCAGGAATAGAAGTAATTGCGGCTACGGAAAAAACGGAACACAGTATTTACGATATAAATTTTAAAGTACCCTGCGCCATTATTATGGGTTCTGAGGATTCGGGGATATCCCCTTCAATTCTTAAAACTGTTGATCACAAAGCAAAGCTGCCACTTATGGGTGAAATTGCCTCTCTAAATGTATCTGTGGCCTGCGGTGTATTTTTATACGAAGCCGTTAGACAAAGAGAATTATAATTTACTTTGGCTTGTCTTTAGTTTTATTTTCTTTGAAATGATACGTTATTTTAAAGGGTTTTTCCTCTGATTCTAAAACCTCATCTTTACTTTCAATAAAATTTCCATGTTCATCAAAGTGTCTTAAAAACTCATCCTCCTCTTCATTGTAATTTTCCAATTCCCAGGCATACTTTTTGGTTATCGGTATTTTAGCCTTTACAAAAAGAGCAAGGAACAAACCTGTAATAAACCCTGACAAATGACCTTCCCAGGAAATATCGTCCTTCAGAGGAAATATAAACCACAATAAACTTCCATAAATAAAAACCACCATTAAAGAAAGCGCCACAAGCCTGTAATGTTTGGTAAAGATTCCCTTAAAAAAAATAAAACTGGCCAATACATAGATTAGACCACTAGCACCAATATGATAAGACGGTCTTCCAATAATCCAGGTTAACAAGCCGGAAAGTAGAACTCCCCATAACAGTACTTTTAAGGAGATACTTCTGTAAAAATAGACCAAAGAAGTGGTTAGAATAGCGATGGGTATGGTATTATTGTAAAGATGTTCAATTGAACCGTGCAAAAAAGGACTAAAAACAACACCTCTTAATCCAATTAAAGTTCTTGGTAATATACCGTACTGATTCAAATTGATCTGAAATCGAATCTCCACCCAGAATACGGTCCATATTAAAAGCACGGCTATCATAGGAACAAGCAGCACTTTATTAGAAAATTTGAAATAGGCTTCCTCGGACATAAGATTAAATTACATTTTATTTCTTCAAATTATTGGCCATAGATACAAAACATGATAAATTGTCAGGGTAATCTTTTTGTTTATAGATTTACCAACTTTATTATAAATTAAGTTATCATACAAGGTAAAAACGTATTTATTACATTTATCATATGAACGAACCACTTGCAGAAAGGGTACGCCCAAAAACTCTTGAGGATTTTATTAGTCAGCGACATTTAGTTGGTGCGGATGGTTCTTTAACCATCCAGATAAAAAAAGGAAATATTCCATCACTAATTCTATGGGGACCGCCAGGGACAGGGAAAACCACTTTGGCACATATTATTGCTAATGAAAGCGAACGACCCTTTTATACATTAAGTGCTATAAACAGTGGAGTTAAGGATATACGGGAAGTAATAGATAAAGCAAAGCAAAGTGGTGGCTTATTCACTTCTAAAAATCCAATTCTATTTATTGATGAGATCCATCGGTTTAGTAAATCACAGCAGGATTCTTTACTGGGTGCTGTGGAAAAAGGCTGGGTTACACTCATTGGGGCAACCACGGAAAATCCGAGTTTTGAAGTAATTCCCGCTCTTTTGTCACGTTGCCAGGTTTATATACTTAATTCTTTTGGGAAAGAAGACTTAGAAGCTTTATTGCAAAGAGCTATGGCTGAAGATATAATGCTAAAGTCAAAAAATATTGAGCTTGAAGAAACAGAAGCACTTTTGAGACTTTCCGGAGGTGACGGAAGAAAACTGCTTAATATATTCGAATTGGTCATTTCCTCAGAAGATAAAATGGATATTGTTATTACAGATAAGCTGGTGATGCATAAGGTCCAGAAAAATACTGTATTATATGATAAAACAGGAGAGCAACATTACGATATAGTATCTGCTTTTATAAAATCTATTCGCGGCAGTGATCCGAATGGAGCGGTCTATTGGCTTGCCAGAATGATCGAAGGTGGAGAAGATGTTAAGTTTATAGCCCGCCGTTTATTAATATCGGCGTCTGAAGACATTGGTATGGCCAACCCTACCGCTTTGGTTATCGCCAATTCAACCTTTCAGGCGGTTAATACCATAGGATATCCTGAGGCCCGAATACTTCTTAGCCAATGCGCCATTTATCTGGCAACTTCTCCAAAAAGCAATACGAGCTATATGGCTATCAAAAAAGCACAGGAGTATGTTAAGGATACCGGAGATCTTTCTGTTCCATTACCATTAAGGAATGCACCCACCAAGTTAATGAAAGAATTGGGTTATGGTGAAAACTATAAATACGCCCATGACTATAAGGATAATTTTACTGAGCTGGAATTCTTACCCGACCAAATAAAAGGGACTTCATTTTATGTTCCCGGAAATAATAAAAGAGAGATGGCGCTCAAAGAATTTCTCGAAAAACTATGGAAGGATAAATACTAGAATTTTATAGCAAGTTCTTCAATTTGTAATTTATCCGAAACGTAATATTCAAAGTACCACTGGGAACCGCGCTTATAAACAATGCCATTTCCATCTTCATTTACACCAATATACACCTCCGGCATCGATGTATTGTATATTTTCAATTGAATTTTTGGGGTACTATCCACTAGTTGATAACCATTAGGTATTTGTTGTGCGTAAAATACATTTGACTCTGAAGTTTCGGTAATCGTGCTTAAAGCAGCTGCAGCAACCGTTGTATTTTCAACTACTGCCGTTTTTGGGTTTGCGGCCATCCCAGATTGCTCTAAATTCTTCTGAGTGGGGATAGGTGTTTGTTCTTCCATATTTACCGGTACCGTACTTTCCTCCTCCTCCTTGGGCATTATGGCATCGGCTGTGATATTATTATTCTGAACCGGTTTATAGGTATAAGCAAGTGCATTAATTGAGGCAAAAGCCATCTCAATAGCTTCTTTATAACTCAATATATAATCCTTTTCTCCGCTCCTTCCTTCGAGGCTTGTATAGATTTTTTTAGAATTGCAATCCTCCAAAGTAATGGAAACTTTAGTTGTGAACATGCTGGATTTATGATTCAATTGTACCAAGAGGCCAAGACATCTGTTAGAATTAAGTTCTGAAGGCAGATCATCTTCATAATAAGTCTCAAATCCTTTCTTTGTAAATAGGTGTTTTAATAAAGTACTGGTTTTGTATTGGTTTTCATCCTTAAAACCCTTAAAAATTTTAGGTACAATTATATATTTATAATCATTTAATTGGGCCTGCAGTCCATATGAAAATGTAAAAACTAAAAAAAGGCAGGAAAATATATTCTTCATTTAAATTATAGTTCAATTTCTCTCCCAAGATATGATATTTAATCCTAATTGAAAAGAAGCGTAGTTGCCGTCAGCGATATTACCATAGGCCAATAAATTATCTCCCATAATATAAAGGTTCACAGGTCCGGCCTGGAGGCTCATGCCCAAACCTATATTCGAAGCGGTGAACTTATCAACGGTATAAGTCGCTTTTAGTGCAAGGACTTTTGCAAATCTTCTTTGATAAAATGCCGTTACCGCAAACTGCGGACCCCGTGGTCTGTTTATGACATAAAATTGCCCACCTACACTGTTCAGATAATATAAAGATCTATCACCATTAGCAGCTTGATTATCACATTCGCAATCTGCAGTTGGTTCGCCTTGCTTTCCAAAATTATAGCGAACAGACGAATATAATTTTATAGGCCTGAAGGTTACATAGTTCTTACTGTTTTCTTCAAAAGGAATTAACTCTTCAATTTCATTCACCAGATCTTCCCAAAAATCGGCATTTGGATCGCTAAGCGCTTCAGGTAAAATAATTTCTACCCCTTCCACTGAGGCACTCCCTTCAAGGGTGTAATTGGTTACGTCAGAGGTGTGATATAATAATCCGATATCCAAAAGACTTCCGGTGATTACCGTTTGCTTATTTAGATTATATGTAACTCCTAAATCAAAACCAAGCCCGGGATCACCACCAAAAAGCCCTCTTTTTGTTAGTAAACTTCCTATACTATCACCATTGTCATTGGCATCTAAAAGAGCATCCAGGCCCGAAGTTCTTAATCGCATATCCGAAACCAAGGTGTTCCTCAACAAATTATTCTGGCCTTCTGTGGTCTCGAAATATCCATTATTATTTGTTGAATTAATATCAACAATACCAGAATACAATTTGATCCGGGCGCCCAAAGTGAGATTATTTTTTATTTGCCTATTAATTCCGAAATGCAAGACATTTATCAATTGCCCACTGGCATTCAGATCATTTAAATCAAATCTTTGTCCCAATCTGTCTGCATTACCTTCATAAGCCAAAATTGCGAGGTCTTTTGGCCAATAATTCAGGGCGTAGCCTTCAACATACATTCCAAATGAGAAGAAATTAGCCGGGTCCTTTTGTCCCCGGAATCCTCCATTTAATATATCAACCTGAAAGATTCCATTTACTTCATCGCGTTTGCTTAATGAATTCAATGCACGATCTCTTACTTTCTGATTAATATCGAGCCCATCAGCAGCAAAAATATCATTTACCGTAAGTCCGCTTGTTGCTCCCTGCGCATATATACCAGATACAAAAGGGACTCCGGCATACCAATTATAAATTGTATTCACCCCCGGATTAACCATTAAAGCTTGTGGAATCTCAATGAAATCATATAACACCTCTTTATTTTGAGCGTGGATAGTCATGTACCCCACAATGAGAGTAATAAAAAGTACCAGACTTCTTATCATTTTAGGCGAATTCTGAATTTAGCGCTGGACCTTAAGAAAACCGTTGGATTAGGTAAAGCAGATACACTGGTATTATCACCTAAATTTGTGGCACTTACTCTAATTGCAGAGGTGTTTCTAATAATATCCAGACTTCTTCCGGCCGGTCCATAAGCAATTTCACGTTGTAATATTGCAGTTGGGGCGGCGTTAACTACAAAATTTTCAGAATCCAAAGTATTCCCTGCCTCATCCAAAAATTCAAAAGTTATGTCTAGAGGCTTACTTGTCGTATTTTCTACTTCATAAGTAACAACTCCATCTAAGACATTATCAGCAAAAAACTCTTCGCTAAATGCATCAAAATTAAATATTTGGGAGAAAAAATTTATTCCGGTCACCTGATTAATGATACGCTCAGGAGTTTCTACATAAAGAAGACTAGCTTCTGCGGTTGGGGTGATGTCAAGATCATCTAATTGATCAAAATCCTGTTTTTCCGCACAAGAACCTAAGATTCCAAGACAGACAAGAATGGTAAATAGATATTTAGGGATATATTTCATTGCTTTATACCAGTTTTAAAATGGTTAATTATTTATTGAAACCCCCTAAATAGGTATTGCCTCCTATGTTATTCTCCCCTATATAACTCTATAAATAGTTTTTTATTTCACGTAAATTATGAATCGTAACGCAATGTTCATGTTCCGGATCATTATGGGCATTGAAATGTAAGGCATGAAGTCCTACAGCTTTCGCCCCAAGTATGTC
>CAZHWD010000125.1:0-42882 GCA_964536335.1 uncultured Eudoraea sp.
TCATAAAACATAACTTCCCATGGCAGATAGGGTTTTGTAGATCTATTTTTACCGGCGTTATGTTGCCTCAACCTTTTAGCAAGATTCTTTGTAAAACCTACATAATTTCTTTCATATTTGGTACTTCTAAGAACGTAAACATAATATTCCATATGTTTCAGATGCGCCCCGACTAAGTCGGGCTCGTATTCAGCCTGTCCGCCTTAGGCGGATTGCGCCACGGGGCCATTGGTTTTAACGAGCGCAATTTACGTAAAAAGAGCTATTAGGAGCTAATAAAATACGCTCAATTGGTATTTTCTTTTTACATTTTGGGCAGACACCAAAATCACTGGTTCCCAGCTTGTCCACGTTGCGCTTTAATCCTTCCAGGCGTTCTTTGGCTTTAACTAAAGCGGCATCCATCACCCCTTTGTTGTTTATCGCATCCATTCGCGATACTCGCCCTATAGCATTATCGGGAGCAATGGGTTGTGAAAGATCTTCATATTGCTTTATCTTATTTTCAGTCCTGGCAATATCAGATTCGAAGAGCTTACGAATTTCCTCAATATTCATTTTAAAATTAAGTAAGTTTAGTACGAACAATACCAGAAATTGTTTTTCCATCTGCCTGCCCGGCTAATTGCTTGGATACCATTCCCATAATTTTTCCCATATCTTTCATCCCACTGGCACCAGTACTTTCAATAATCTGGATTACAACTTTTTCTATCTCATTCACACTTAGCTGAGCTGGTAAAAACTTTTCAATTACTGCTACCTGTGCCAATTCGGGTTCAGCAAGATCTTCTCTTCCCTGTTCCTTAAAAATAGTGGCACTGTCTTTTCGCTGTTTTACTAGCTTTTGTATTAATTTTATTTCATCAGCATCAGATATTTCGACTCCGGCTCCTTTTTCAGTTTGTGCCAGTAACAAAGCAGATTTTATAGCCCTTAACGACTCCAAAGTTATAGTGTCTTTTGCTTTCATTGCTGCTTTAATTTCTTCCATCACTTGATTCTGTAAGCTCATAATTTTTTGAATTTTAGCAGCGACAAGATAAAAAAATAAACCCAAAAATGTAATGTATTTTCGGGCCTATTCTAACTTTGGGCGCATCGCCCGTATTCTGACTAGTCTACATTATCATGTAAAAAGGAGTTATTGGAACGCAGCTGAATTTCGTCATTACTGTCTTCACTTAAAGTGGTTCTGGACACTTTACCCTCTTTGGGACTTTCATTTAAATCGATGCCCTGACGCTTATAAGCCGGTTCCTTTTCTATTTCATCAATATTATTTACGCTATTCTGAAACTTATAATTGAAATCTTTCAGTTTTCTCCTTCGCTCATCAGCCCTTTCTCTGAGTATTTCTTCAATTGGCGAATTCATGGGATCCCCATCGTTTGTTTCAACCTCTTCATTCCCAGCCACGGTTTTTTTCTCGAAAACCAACTCATCCTCTATAAGTTTAGGTTCAAATTCCTCCGCTTTGGATTTGGCGCCGGTTAACTTATTTTCCAGTTCCATATAATCATCAAGGCTATAGCGGGTCTCTCCTTCTTTGTTGTATTCCAAAACAGGTATTACTTCTATATGTTCACTAACATCTAAGTCATTTATATTTTCATCCAGGCTAAATGTGATAACATTTTCATTCTCTTCTTTATCCAAATCCGTCAAAGGCATATCAAAACTAAGAGCAATCTGTTCCTTTTCATCTATTTTGCCATCTAATTCTTCAGGGTCTATTACTTCAATATCCTTCAGGGCCTTTTTAGAATCAATTATAATAAAATCCTCTTCCTCAATTTCTTCTGCTATAACCTCTTCATAGAAAACATTAAAATTTCTGATATAATTGGTTGTCGGAATAAGATCTATAGTTTCTTCTACCTCTAAAGAATGTTTTATTATTGGTTCAAAAACTTCCTCTTCCTCTTCCAATTGGTAAATAACATTTTTATCGCTCAAATCCTGCTCTGCTTTTTGTTCATCTTCAAGCGTGTGAATAATTTTTTTGGTTTCAGTGTTAACAATTTCATCTTGCTGATCCATATTAAAGCCCGTAGCAATTACAGTTACAGCTATAGCTTCACCAAGGTTTTCGTCTTCACCTACACCCATAATTATATTAGCCCCATGACCAGCCTCAATCTGAATATGATCATTTATTTCACCTATTTCATCAATAGTAATTTCCTGGGAGCCCGAAACAATAAGTAATAAGACATTTTTGGCCCCTGTAATTTTGTTGTCATTCAATAAGGGAGAATCCAGCGCTTTCATTATTGCTTCCTGAGCTCTAGCTGATCCTGATGACATGGAAGAACCCATAATAGCTGTGCCGCTATTTGAAAGAACTGTTTTAGCATCACGTAAGTCAATATTCTGAGTATAATGGTGTGTAATTACTTCTGCAATACCTCTGGCAGCAGTTGCAAGTACTTCATCTGCCTTTGAAAAACCTGCTTTAAAGCCTAAATTGCCATAAACTTCCCTTAATTTATTGTTATTAATTACAATTAAAGAGTCCACATTAGAACGTAACTTTTCTATCCCAATTTGAGCCTGTTTACACCTCATCTTACCTTCAAACTGAAATGGCATAGTAACTATCCCCACAGTAAGGACATCCATTTCTTTAGCTTGCTTAGCTATAACTGGTGCTGCTCCGGTACCTGTTCCACCGCCCATACCGGCTGTAATGAAAATCATTTTAGTCGTATTAACAAGCATTTGTTTGATTTCCTCCATACTCTCCAGGGCAGCCTGCTCTCCTACTTCCGGATTGGCACCAGCTCCGAGTCCTTCGGTAAGAGATACACCTAATTGTATTTTATTGGGTACAGGGCTATTCTGTAAAGCCTGTGAATCTGTATTACAAATCACAAAATCTACTCCATTTATTCCGGCCTGGAACATGTGATTTATAGCATTACTTCCACCCCCTCCAACGCCAATTACTTTAATTACATTACTTTGATTTTTGGGTAAATCAAAGGCTATATTTTCGAATTCGGTGCTCTTGCTCATGTTTTTTGTGTTACTGGTTATTACGTTCGTACTACTATTCAGGTTTACTCTGCATTATCTAAAAAATCTTTAAGTTTTTCCGACCAAATGTCAAATACAGATTTTCTTTCATTCTTTGACCTTTCGGTTGCTCTTCTTTCAGGATGACCTTCTAAAACCAATTCTTCCTCCATCATGGTTTCTTCTTGATAAATAGGGTTTCTTTCTTTATTTTCTATTGCATTCATAAGCAGACCTACAGCCGTCGCATATAAAGGACTGGCAATTTCCTGATCAGAATCTCCTGCCAAATGCTCATTGGGATATCCTATTCTGGTATCCATACCTGTAATATATTCAACTAACTGCTTTAGATGCTTTAGCTGGCTACCCCCACCCGTTAAAACAATCCCCGCAATTAGCTTCTTCTTTTGATCCTCGTGTCCGTAATTTTTGATTTCAACATATACCTGCTCAACAATTTCAACTACCCTTGCATGTATGATCTTAGACAGATTCTTAAGTGTAATTTCCTTTGGTTCTCTTCCACGTAATCCGGGGATAGAAACTATTTCATTGTCTTTATTTTCGCCCGGCCATGCAGAACCAAATTTCATTTTGAGTAGTTCGGCCTGTTTCTCAATAATTGAACAACCTTCTTTAATATCTTCGGTAATAACATTCCCACCAAAAGGAATTACGGCCGTATGCCTTATGATGCCATCTTTAAAAATAGCAAGGTCTGTTGTCCCACCCCCAATATCTATTAAGGCAACACCTGCTTCCTTTTCCTCCTGGCTAAGTACAGCTTCCGATGATGCCAGAGGTTCAAGGGTAATATTTCCCAGGTCTAGGCCGGCACTTTTGATACATCTGCCAATGTTTTTAATAGATGAAACCTGGCCAACAACTACATGGAAATAAGCTTCAAGCCTTCCACCGTACATTCCTATCGGTTGCTTTATTTCGGCCTGACCGTCTACCTTATATTCTTGAGGTAAAACATGAATGATCTCTTCTCCAGGTAACATGACCAATTTATAAACCTGGTTACAAAGTTTATCCAGATCGTCCTCATTGATTACTTCTTGAGAATTGGCTCTTGTAATATAATCACTATGCTGAAGGCTTCTAATGTGCTGTCCTGCAATACCAACAACAACCGATCCTATCTTTAAACCAGAATCAGCTTCCGCCTGTTCAACAGCCTGCTGAATAGATTTTATGGTTTGTGTTATATTATTTACCACACCCCGATGTACACCAAGGCTTTTTGACCTCCCAATGCCTAAGACCTCTATTTTGCCATACTCGTTTTCTTTTCCAATAATGGCAACAATTTTGGTAGTACCTATATCTAATCCAACTGAATAATTACTTTGTTCCATATTATTTTAAATTTTGGTGCACACTACTTGATTATTAAATTCTAAGCTTACTATATTATAGTTTTCCAATGTTTTGTCCTTGGCAGCCTTGGTATAAAAAGCCTTGAAATTATTGAACTTCTGTTCCAAATCGTCCACATTACCTAAATTCACAACAAAGTTTTCTAAGCGGAATTTTAATTGATAATTATCTTCATGCTCAATGTGAATTCCGATTACATTTTTTCTTAAAAAGTCGTCCTCGTTTATGTACTTTAAAATCACATAAACATCTTCTAAACTTTTACCAGTAATATTGCCTGTAATGATAGGCACTCTTGCAGAGTGATTACTGGATAATGGCATGTATTTACCTTCCTCATCCAGGTAAAATTTTGTCTTTCCCTCTACACGTCCGATTGGTTGCCGTTGTACAATATTTGATGTAAGCTCACCGGTTATAGTAAGATAAACTTGGGCACTTTTTACCATATCATTGGTCTCTATGACCTTTTCTATAGTATCCAAATCTAATTTTTCTTTGGGCATGTTTTTAATGATGCCATAATTTTGTATTAACAATTTATTAACCATAGGTTGTGTAAGGTAGAGATTGTCCTCCCCAGTGAATTTTAGGGTAATACCTTCTATAGTTCTCGAATCACTTCTATACCCTGAAAATGCATAAAGACCTGTAATACAGATTATTAATCCAATAAATTTGATGTAATTCCAATTAATTTTCATGCTCAAGTTCTTTTTCTATTTTTGATATTTCCAACCCTATATCGCCGGCCCCCATGGTAACCAATACCTCCGGTTCTTGTCTTTTTATTTCCTCAATCAAATCCGATTTTTGGATTAATTTTTTATTCTGATTCTTTATTTTACTCATAAGCCATTTCGAATTCACTCCATCAATAGGCTTCTCTCTTGCCGGATAAATATCCAGTAATAAAACACTATCAAATTGCTCAAGACTAAGGGCGAATTCATCGGCAAAATCTCTTGTTCTGGAAAATAAATGGGGCTGAAAGACTGCGAGTACTTTTTTACTCTCATGCATCTCAGAGATAGCATCATATACAGCATTTATTTCGGTTGGATGGTGCGCATAATCATCTATAAAAACAAAGTCGACATTCCTTATTCGATATGAAAATCTCCGTTGCACTCCCTTAAAGGTTTCCAATGCTTTAGCAAGTCGATTAGGTGGGGGGCCAATCTGTATTGCCATAGCAAAAGCCACTAAACCGTTTAGTAAGTTATGCTTACCGGGTTTGTTAAACTTAACCCCTTTAAGGGTAGTGTCTGGAGTTTCCAAATCAAAAATGTAGGCGCCATGTTTTATTCTTAAATTTCTTATACAATAATCTGAATCGTCTTCTATTCCATATGTTATTCCTTCTAAAGGCAGGCCGTTTCTGACAAACAGTATCCCACCAGGTTTTAATTTATCAACAAATGCTCTAAATGATTTTCTTAGTTCTATGCTGTCACCATAAACATCCAAATGATCAGCATCCATTGAAGTAATACAAGCAATATCAGGTGATAACTGTAAAAATGAATGATCATATTCATCGGCTTCCACAACAGAATATTCACTGCCCCCGAACCAAAAATTGCTATTAAAGTCTTCTGAAATACCACCAAGAAAAGCTGTAACTGGTGTCCCAGTTTCCCTTAATAAATGCGCTAGAATGCTACTTGTTGTTGTTTTACCGTGGGTTCCTGCAACTGCCAAACAAAAAGTATCCCGTGTAATAATCCCTAATACCTCTGATCGTTTTTTTATTTCGAAACCTCTAGATACAAAATAATTGAATTCTTTGTGGTCATCAGGAATTGCCGGGGTATAGACAACCAAGGTATCCCCGGCATTTTTATACTCTGTTGGAATTTCTGAGATATTATCTATATAATGTATCTCAATTCCTAAATCAGAAATCTCGTGAGTCAAAGGCGTCTCCGTTTTGTCATAACCTGCGACGTTCTTTTTTAATAGCTTAAAGTATCGTGCCAGAGCAGACATACCAATACCTCCAATACCGATAAAATAAATGTTATGTATCTCCTTTAGCGTCATATTAAATATTTAGCAGATGTTCTATTTCATCTACAATGTTTTTAGTGGCACTAGGCTGTGCCAGAGCTTTGATATTTTCACTTAACAATTTCTTTCTATCCTTAGATTTATTCAGCTCTGAAAAAACGTTTTCAAATTTGTCTGCCAAATCTTTTTCCTCTAACATTATTGCAGCTTGCTTTAAAACAAGACTTCTCGCATTTTTGGATTGATGATCTTCTGCTACATTTGGCGAGGGAATAAATATCACAGGCTTACCAACTATGCATAATTCCGAAACTGAACTCGCTCCGGCCCTTGAAATTATTATATCTGCAGCGGAATAGGCTAAATTCATTTTATTCAAAAAATCGTAGACTTTCACATCTGCAGCGTGAAATTTTTTATATTCTTCAAAGTACCCCTGGCCGCATTGCCAAATAAGTTGAATCCCTAATTTTGAAAAGAAATCCAGTTCTTTTTCTATAAGTTGATTAATTCTTCTTGCACCCAGACTTCCTCCCAGTACAAGCAATGTTATTTTTTCTGGATTCAAACCAAAGAATTCATAAGCTTCATTCGTATGCTGTAAAGGATCTATCATATCTGCTCTAACAGGATTCCCCGTTTTTACAATTTTATCAACTGGGAAAAACCTTTCCATATCATCATAGGAAACACAAATTCTTGACGCGTGTTTAGCCAATAATTTATTAGTGATTCCTGCATATGAATTCTGCTCTTGTAAGACGCAAGGGATTCCTTTTCTGGCAGCCATTTTTAATACAGGGCCACTGGCAAATCCTCCTGTGCCAATAACCACATTGGGTTTAAACTTCTCCACTATTTTTCCTGCACTAATCAAACTACTTATTAGTTTAAATGGGAACATTAAATTTTTTAATGTAAACTTTCTTTGTATTCCACTAATCCACAAACCCTTAATCTTGTATCCTGCATTTGGTACTTTTTCCATCTCCATCCTGTTTTTTGCACCTACAAATAAAAATGTTGCATTCGGATGTCTTATTTTTAATTCATCAGCTATGGCTATTGCCGGATAAATATGTCCTCCTGTCCCGCCACCAGATAATATAAACCTATAATTGTCCACTTAGCACTTCTAAGGGGTTAGTATCATCCACATCGGATTTTTTAACATCAACCGGTTTAAATTTTCTGCTCGCACTTAACACAATTCCAATGGCCAGACAAGTCATCCATATAGATGTTCCTCCACTACTTATAAGTGGTAAAGTTTGCCCGGTTACAGGAAATAATTCTACAGCAACTGCCATATTAATAAGTGCCTGAAATACGATAGGCAACCCAACACCAACCACTAATAATTTACCAAAAACAGTCCCATTTGAATTCGCCACCACCACAATTCTGAATAACAAAAGCATATAGAAGAACATTAATATAAATCCTCCTACCAAGCCGTACTCTTCAATAATAATGGCATAAATAAAATCTGATGAACTCTGAGGCAGGAAATTTTTCATTACACTTTTCCCTGCTCCATTCCCTAAAATTCCTCCGCTAGCAATGGCAATTTTGGCTTTTTCTATCTGATAGTCCGACTCTGTATCTGCCGGATCCCAAAAACTTTCAACTCTATTTAACCAGGTGTCCACTCTGTTTGGAAAAAGATCCGGATAAACCTTGACCGTAAGAATAAAAATTGTAAGTATTAACAAACCCGTACCTACTATCCCTGAAAGATATTTTAGCGGATAACCCCCTAAAAAACAAAGTATCAGAACCATAAAAAACAGAATGGCCGCTGTAGAGAAATTAGCCGGTAAAATTAGAATGGTGACAATAAAAACAGGAAGCCACAAGGGTACCAGGCTTTCACTAAAAGTGATTGTTTTATCTTTCATTCTGGTCAGGTATCTTGCCACGTAGATCATTAGAACTACCGCTGCCAGATTTGAGGTTTGAAAGGTAATTCCAACCAATGGAAGACGAATCCATCTACTTGCATTTGCCCCGTCTATTGTAGTGCCCTGAGCCAGAGTATACGCCAATAGGACCAACACTATAGGCAGAGCAATAATAGATAGGCCCTTAAAAAAATGAGTAGGAATTTTATGAACACCATAGATTATTCCAAATCCCAAAAACAGCAACATCCCGTGTTTAACCAAATGACCAATTGTTGTGCCATTTCCTACTACATAAACCAGGTTACTGCTTGCACTGTAAACAGGTAAAAAGGAAAATAGAGCCAGGAGTGCAACTACACCCCAAATGGCTTTATCTCCTTTTATATTTCCTAAATACCCTGACATTCTTACAAATTTTTTATAGCTTCTTTAAATTGATTCCCTCTGTCTTCATAATTTTTAAAAAGATCAAAACTAGCGCATGCCGGAGACAACAACACAGTATCTCCTCTTTCAGCAATTTTATAGGCTACTTTTACGGCTTCACTCATTGCGTAAGTCTCAACGATTAAATCTACTACGTTACCAAAAGCATATTTAATTTTGGAGTTATCCATACCCAGGCAAATGATAGCTTTTACTTTTTCCCTTACTAAAGGCATAAGGACTTTATAGTCATTCCCTTTATCCACACCACCAACAATCCACACTATAGGAGTACTTGTACTTTCCAAAGCATAATAAGTGGCATTTACATTGGTAGCCTTTGAATCATTTATATATTGTACATGATGAATTTTTAAAACCTTTTCCAAGCGATGTGCAGCTCCTTGGAAATTTTGAATACTATCGCGGATAGTTTCCTTTCGAATACCAATCAACTTAGCAACCGTTGATGCCGCCATTGTATTTTTAAGGTTGTGTAAACCTTCCAATGCCAAAGAATTTGCTTCCATTTCAATTGTTTTATTTTCTGTCCTTATTAATATTCTGTCATTTTCTAACCATGCACCTTTACTAAGTTTCTTATTAATTGTAAAAGGCAATAATTTTGATCTAATTGGGTTATTCTCCAGCCAACTTACAATTACATCATCATCACAATCATAAATCAAACTGTCTTCGGCACCATGGTTTTGTACAATCCTGAATTTTGAAGACACATAGTTTTCAAAAGAATGATCATACCTATCTAAATGGTCCGGGGTAATATTCGTTATTACCGCTATGTTTGGTCTAAAATCCACTATTCCATCTAACTGAAAACTGCTTATTTCAAGCACATAGAAATCATAGTCATGTTCCGCTACCATTTTGGCAAAACTATCGCCAATATTACCCGCCATTCCCACATTTAAACCACCTTTTTTTAATATGTGATAAGTAAGCATAGTAGTGGTGGTTTTACCATTACTTCCTGTAATTCCAATTATCGTGGCATTCGTGTGCTTTGCAGCAAACTCAATCTCTGATATTACCGGAACTCCTTTATCCTTTAATTTTTTTACCAGCGGTATTGCATCCGGAATACCCGGGCTTTTCATTACGACATCAGCATGGAGAATTTTGTCTTCCGAATGCTGTTGTTCCTCCCAATCAATCTCAAAATGTTCAAGAACGTTTTTATAATTTTCTTTGATCTTACCCTTATCTGAGACAAAAACCAGGTACCCCTTTTTTTTTGCCAGAATAGCCGTTCCAACTCCACTTTCACCAGCCCCGAGCACAACCAATAATTTCATTACCTCACTTTGAGTGTCACAATAGTAATTATGGCCAATAATATTCCTATAATCCAAAACCTTGTGACTATTTTACTTTCGTGATATCCCTTTTTCTGATAATGGTGATGTAGGGGTGCCATTAAAAAAATGCGTTTCCCTTCACCTGATCTGTTTTTAGTGTATTTGAAGTAACCTACCTGCAACATTACTGATAAGGACTCGGCAAAGAATATTCCACACAGAATAGGGATCAACAATTCTTTTCTTACAATTAATGCAATTACTGCTATGACGCCCCCTATGGTAAGACTTCCAGTGTCACCCATAAACACCTGGGCAGGGAAAGCGTTATACCATAAAAAACCTACTAGTGCCCCTACAAAAGCGGCAATGAACACCAAAAGCTCACCAGCCTTAGGTATGTACATGATATCCAGGTATTCGGAAAAAATGATATTACCTGAAACCCAGGCAAAAATTCCCAGAGTAAGAACTATTATCGCAGAGATCCCGGCTGCTAAGCCATCAATACCATCCGTAAGATTTGCTCCATTAGAAACCGCAGTGACTATTAAGATGACAATTGGAATAAAAATTAGCCATGCATACGAAACTGCCTTCTCGCCGGCCCAGGAGATCAGATTACTATAATCTAGCTCGTTATTCTTAAAAAACGGAACAGTGGTCATTATAGATTTTATATCCCCTCCTTTAATCTTTTCAACCCTATATTGCTCCGTAATTATAGTATTGGTCCTTTCCCGCATAGTCACTTCTGGATGGAAGTATAGCGTTGCACCCACAATGAGCCCTAGTACAACCTGACCCATCACTTTAAACCTGCCTTTGAGACCTTTTTTATTTTTTTTGAATATTTTGATGTAGTCATCCACAAATCCGATTATACCCATCCATATTATCGTAACTATCAATAAAATGACATAAATATTCATTATATCGGCAAACAATAAGACTGGAATTAAGGTGGACATTATAATTATCAAACCACCCATTGTTGGAGTACCAGTTTTCTGTTTTTGCCCATCAAGACCAAGATCCCGAATGGTCTCCCCTATTTGCTTACGCTTTAGAAAAAGAATTATTCGTTTGCCATAAACTGTTGCCAGTAACAAAGAAAGAAGCACTGCCATAGCTGCCCTGAATGTCTGAAACTGGAACAGACTTGCCCCTGGCAGTTGGTATTGCTTTTCTAAATATTCAAACAGATAATACAGCATATTATGTTATCTATTTCTAGTTATTTATTTAAATTGGTCAGCACTTCCCTTATAATTTCAAAATCGTCAAAATCCACACGCTCACCATTCGTTTCCTGATAGGTTTCATGACCCTTACCCGCAACCAGGATAATATCATTAGGTACTGCTAACTGACAGGCTGTTCTAATAGCCTGGTTTCGATTTTCAATGGATAAAATTTTCCTGAGATTCTGTGGTTCTACGCCTGCTTCCATCTCTTCAATGATTATAAGAGGCGGTTCGGATCGTGGATTATCTGATGTAAAAATGGCCTTACTACTCATTGCTGAAGCGATATGACCCATTACCGGACGCTTAGACCTGTCACGATCACCACCACACCCCACTACGGTGATGACGTTTTCATTTCCAGTCCTCAATGTATTGATTGTCTCAAGTACATTTTTTAAGGCGTCCGGCGTATGGGCATAATCGACAATAGCCGTTATTCTTTCTTTAGATATGAAATATTGAAACCTTCCATCTACATTTTCCAATTCACTCAACAACCTTAGGGTTTCAAGTTTTTCCAATCCCAATAGGTCAGCTGTGGCATATATAGCCAGGATGTTGTAAGCATTAAAATGACCTATTAATCGTGTCCATAGCTCATTATCATCAATTTTTAACAACTGGCCATTAAACTGATTTTCTAAAATCTGAGCCCTGTAGTCGGCATAACTTTTTAGTGCATAGGTGTATTTTTTGGCTGCGGTATTCTGCAGCATCACAAGCCCGTTTTTATCATCAATATTTGTTAAGGCAAATGCTCTTTTAGGTAAATCATCAAATAATTTCTTTTTTGTATCCCTGTATTCGGCAAATGTTTTGTGATAATCCAGGTGGTCATGGGATAAATTGGTGAATATTGCACCCTCAAAGACCAAGCCTTCCGTTCTTTTTTGATGAATGCCATGTGAACTTACTTCCATAAAACAAAATTCAACACCTGCTTCATTCATCATAGAGAGATATTGATTTATGGTCATCGCATCCGGAGTCGTATGGCTGGCAGGAAATTCTTTCTTATCCACCATTATTCTAATTGTAGATAGCAGGCCAACTTTATATCCTGCTTTTTTAAACAATTGGTACAACAAAATGCTAACAGTAGTCTTGCCGTTAGTTCCGGTAACACCTACAAGCTTTAAATTTTTGGATGGATTGTCATAGAAATTTGATGCCATTATTGCAAGAGCCTGGTTGGCATCAAGAACTTCCACATAAGTTATATCATTGATCAAAGCTTCCGGAAGATGCTCACATACAATCGAATTAGCACCTGCCGCTATTGCTTTATCAATATATTTATGCCCATCAGTTAAAGTACCCTTGATGGCAACAAAAACACTATCCTTAGCCACTTTTCTGGAATCAAAACATATGGTATTTACTATAACCCCGGTAGAACCGCATACAGCCGTAAGACTTACTCCAAATAGTATATCCTTTAGGGGTTTCATGAAAGTTCTAAAATTATTTTCTTTACTTTTTCTAAATCTGTTCCCTTAGAAATTGATTGCTTTTTTACTTTGCCATTTCCTTTGATCTCTACCTCCAGACCCATGTTTTCGAGTATAGAAATTGCATCCATTCCGCTCATACCTTTTACATCTGGCATCTGATTGTGGTTCTTTTGTGCTTCCGCATAGTAACTTTGAAAACTTGCCTCTAAATCATCATTTGAAGGTTCTAAGGTTTCTATTTCGTCTATTAATGGGTTGTTGGCATATATCTTTCTGGCTATGGATTTAAATACAGGTCCG
This sequence comes from uncultured Eudoraea sp., assembly GCA_964536335.1. Lineage (GTDB taxonomy): Bacteria > Bacteroidota > Bacteroidia > Flavobacteriales > Flavobacteriaceae > Eudoraea. The sequence continues at coordinate 13,080 of CAZHWD010000125.1, forward strand.
GACACATCGGCACCATAATAGCCAACACTTTTATCTGGTTCATGGATCACCACTATGCAGGAGTACTTTGGGTTGTCTGCAGGAAAATACCCGGCAAAAGTTGATATATACCTCAGTTTGTCGGGGTCACGGGTTGCATAGTTTTTTTGCGCTGTTCCCGTTTTACCAGCCATTGAAAAGTTTGGAGAATAAAGTCGATGTCCTGTTCCATGTTTTTTTTCCACAACATTTTTCAATAAGTGACGTACCTGTTTCGCGGTCTCCTTAGAGCAAATAGCCTCGTTAATAATTTCCTTATCAAACGTATAAATGGTTTTGTTCCATTCTTTAACCTCTTTTATTAGTCTGGGACGCAACAATTGACCATCATTAGCGATAGCATTGTAAAAAGCAAGCGTTTGTAAAGGTGTTAAGGATACTTCATAGCCATGAGACATCCATGCCAGGGAAATACCTGACCATCCCTTATCTCCGGGATATCTAATTACAGGCTTACCCTCACCCTTTATAGGCATCCCAAGTTCCTCATGAAGCCCCATAGACATAAGGCGATCTACATAAACTGATGGTTCTTCTTTATAACTGTTATGAATCATTTTGGCGAAAGCTGTATTTGAAGAAACTTCAAAAGCCCTTGCCATTGAAATTTTGCCATAGCCTCCGTGTTTGGAATCCCTTACAATTCTATCGTATATTCTCCAACGTCCTTTTTTAGTATCAATAACTGTGCTGGTGTCTATCTTTTGATCTTCCAGGGCAGCAACTATTGACATTAATTTAAAGGTAGAACCAGGTTCATGAGATTCTCCTATCGCATAATTTAATCTTTCGTAATATTTGCCATCCTCAGTCCTTCCAAGATTCGAAATTGCCTTTACTTCGCCAGTTCTGGTTTCCATTACAATTACACATCCATGATCAGCTTTATACTTTTCTAATTGTGTCAAAAGCCCATGATGTGCAATATCCTGAATATTGATATCGATAGTCGAAACTACATCATACCCATCTTTTGGTTCTACCAAATTGTCTAAACCAATAGGTTTCCATTGACCTTTAGCAATTTTCTGCTTTAGCCTTTTTCCTTCTATTCCCCGTAAATAATTACCAAAGGCGCCTTCAAGCCCTACCCTGGTCACATAACCATTTTCATCAAATCGTTCATACCCTACGCTTCTTTCTGCTATTTTTCCTAAAGGATGTTCCCTCACAGTTTTTTGCTCCACAATAAAACCTCCCCTATTTGGTCCTTTATTAAAGAGTGGGAAGTCCTTAACCTCCATATAGTCAGAATAATCAAGATTCCTGGCCACCAAAGTGTATCTGTTTTTATTTGCTTTAGCCTTTCTTAAAATCTGTTCATAATAGGCGGAAGGTTTTCCAAATAGATCTGCCAGAGCATCACATAAAGGCAGTACTTCTTCTTCAAAATCTGAGCTTTTTACCGTGACCGCATCAAAGCGTATCGTATATCTGGAGACCGATGTAGCGAGCAAACTTCCGTCATCTGAATAGAGATTTCCTCTGTTTGGGGCAATTGTAAAAAGCCTTTCCGTACGTTGAAGAGCCATCTCCTTGTATTTATTGCCATGAACCATCTGAATACTCACAAGTTTTACGACCACCGCAACCGCAAACAGGAACAGACATGCTGTTACAATATAAAGTCTGGTTAATATTCTTTTATCGGTGATGGCCACTTATTTTTTATTGGTTTTTACTTTTATTTTTTTTGGTGGTATTTCAGAAGGAAAAAGACCTTCAACCATAACATTCTCTGTAATGGTCGATTCCAATTTCAATCGTTGCACGTCTGAGCGCATATCTACGAATTCGTTTTTTAATTCTTTGACTTGTTCATTCAATGCGGCTACCTGATGTACTTTTTTATCCGCACTGTGAGAACTAGCAATCATTATGGTTGCTAAAACGGAGGCAAAAATTATAAAGAGCCAATTTTTTGGTGCATCTCCACTCACCAAGAACTTGCCCTTTAAAATATCTATGATCCCTTTTCTCATTAGCTTTAAATTGTTTTGAAATCCAGATCCTCTAATTATATTCGTTCTGCTATTCGCAGTCTTGCACTCCGAGCTCTACTATTCTTTGTAATTTCATCGGCAGAGGGAATTATTAATCCGCCTACCTTTTTAAAGGGAACATTAATATTTCCGTAAAAGTCCTTTTCTGCTTCACTCGAAAAACTACCTGCTCTAATAAATCTCTTAACCAGTCTATCTTCCAATGAGTGGTAACTAATTAAACTCAGCCGTCCACCTTTATCAATAATCTCCGGAGTTTGCATTAAAAATTCTTCTATTGCCACTAATTCCTGGTTTACTTCAATGCGTATTGCCTGATATACCTGTGCTAAAATCTTGTTTTCTCTAAACTTTGGCAGATATTCCTTCAATACCATTTTTAGGTCTATTGTTGTTTTAATAGGCTCATTTACCCGATGTTCTACAATTGTTTTGGCCATTGCATCTGCTCGTCGCAAATCGCCATAACGAAACAATACTTTTCTAAGATCATCATGGCTATAAGAATTAACCACTTCATAGGCACTCTTCTTATTTCTTGAACTCATCCTCATATCCAGGTCGGCATCAAAACGGGTAGAAAAACCCCGTTCGGCCTTGTCAAACTGATGTGAAGAAACCCCAAAGTCAGCTAAGATTCCATTTACTTTCCGAATGCCATAGAACTTTAAAAACTGCTTTATAAATCTAAAATTTTCATTGATCAGGGTAAATCTATCATCTGCTATTGCGTTTTTCAAAGCTTCCTCATCCTGATCAAAAGCAAACAAAGCACCCTCACTACCCAATCTTCTTAAAATCTCTTTGGAATGTCCACCTCCGCCAAAAGTTACATCAACATAAATTCCATTTTCCAATATATTGAGCCCGTCAACGGACTCCTTTAACAAAACAGGACTATGATAGTTCGTCTCCATCATCACCCATTACCTCTTCCGCTAATTCCGCAAAATTTTCTGCAGTTTCATCAATTACTTTTTCATAGCTATCCTTATCCCAAATCTCAATAATGTTTATAGCCGAACTCAATACCACTTCTTTGCTAATTCCAGCAATAGAAACGAGGTTTTTAGGTATCAGTAATCTACCTGTCCCATCTATTTCTAAGGGTTTTACACCTGCCGAAAACCGCCTGATAAAATCATTGTTTTTCTTCTTGAATCTGTTCTTCTTATTCATTTTTTCCATTAGCAGATTCCATTCGTCCATTGGATACAGTTCCAGACAAGGCTGAAATACGGAGCGTTTAATGACAAAGCCCTTGTTAAGAACAGGGGCCATCTGGTTTTTGAGAGTAACGGGTATCATTATCCGGCCCTTAACATCAGCTTTGCAATCATATGTCCCTATAAAACTTATCACTTAAATCGGCTGGTTTTCTAATATAAACTCAAATATATAGAATTTATTACCACAATTTACCACAAATTACCACTTTATTGAAAAAAAAATCTGTATTTGGAGAGAAGTATAGTGCAAAGTCCAACCATTTTAACAGTTGCTACAAATAGCTGGATGCCTTTATTTTTCAAAAAAAATAAGGTGTTGTAAAGGTACCCTCTTTTTTACAAAAGTATTAGTATTATTAGGAAATGTCTATATTTGCCCACTGAAGACAGAAGCAGTATTTAATGGACGAACACATTAAAAAAGAAGGAAAATATAGGTTTATTGAGGTAGGAGAAGGAACTCCTATGATTATTCTTCACGGACTTATGGGAGGACTCAGTAATTTTCACGGGGTAACCAATTATTTCCCGAACAAGGGTTATAAAGTTTTAGTACCTGAATTGCCAATCTACTCTTTACCTTTATTGAAAACCAATGTAAAAGACTTTGCCAGGTTCCTTGAAAAATTTATAGAATTTAAAGGACTCAAAGATGTTATTTTGCTAGGTAATTCCCTTGGAGGTCATGTAGGTTTATTACACACAAGGCTTTATCCTAAAATGGTGAAAGCTCTCGTAATCACAGGAAGTTCGGGGCTTTACGAAAGCGCCATGGGAGATGGCTATCCCAAACGGGGGGATTATGAATTTATTAAAAAGAAGGCGCAGGATGTTTTTTATGATCCTGAAGTAGCTACTAAAGAAATTGTGGATGAAGTATTTGCCACTGTAAATGACAGAAGGAAATTGGTGAAGACACTGGCAATAGCCAAAAGTGCCATAAGACATAATATGTCTAAAGATTTACCAAATATGAAGACTCCAACCTGTATTATTTGGGGTGAAAATGATTCCGTAACCCCACCTAATGTCGCACGGGAATTTCATGAATTACTGCCAGATTCAGAGCTATTCTGGATAAAAAAATGTGGCCATGCACCTATGATGGAACATCCAGATGATTTCAATGTCATTCTGGATGAATGGTTACATAAGCGCAAATTCTAACACTTATTGTCATGAAGATAAAGTCTGCCGACTTTTTGATGAGCAACTCCAGCGTAGAGAAGTGCCCTAACCAGCCTTTACCCGAATATGCTTTTATAGGAAGATCAAATGTTGGAAAATCTTCCTTGATAAATATGCTTACTTCTCGCAAGAGTTTGGCTAAAACATCGGGAAGACCGGGAAAAACACAACTTATTAATCATTTTAAAATAAATGATCAATGGTTCCTGGTTGATCTTCCCGGATATGGATACGCACGCGTATCTAAGAAGGACAAGAAAACTTTTCAGAAGTATATTATTGATTACTTCCTTAAAAGAGAGCAATTAGTAAGTGCCTTCCTATTAATTGATATTCGTCACGAAGCTCAAAAGATAGATCTTGAATTCATGCAATGGATGGGTGAGAACGGCATACCTTTTTCCATAATTTTTACCAAAGCAGATAAGCTGAAGCCCAAAGCGATTGAAAGAAATGTCAAGAATTACTTAGATCAACTACTTTTGGGAGCATGGGAAGAAGTTCCAAATCATTTCGTTACTTCCTCATCCAATAGCATGGGTAAGGAAGAGGTTCTAAACTATATTGAAGAAATAAATTCAGGGTTCTATGCAGGAAAATAAAAATTCTTCTGCTACACCTTTAATTCCTTACCTTTTTTCTTAATTAAATCAATTAGTGCTTCCGTATTTTCTAGTTCATTGAGTTCATTTGTAGAAATAAATAGCTGTAACTCCTCATTAACCGCTATCAGAACAATCGGAAACTCAAACTTAGATCCGAATTTTGAAGCATACTGCTTGTTAAATTCATCTTTATGCAGAAATTCCATGTTCCAGTACTCTTCTTCACGAAATTTCTTCCAGGTCCTTTTCTCATTAACCAACCCAAAGGTTAAATCACAGAGATTACACTGGTAAGTATTCGGGCTTAATGCCTTATGAGCTCCATCCAGAAGGGCATTTCGCCAGCCTGAATTGGCGTTATAAATAAAAATTAGCCTCATATCTTCATGAATATCCATAAATAAATTTATACATTTAAAAAGTACTGAAACCATACTTTATATTGTACTTTTTAGTCAATAAAAATACGCAATACTTACATCAGATATCTTTAATCAGTTCTTTTATGAATACATATGTAAACTGTTACCTGCTCCTATTTACTTTGAGTTGGCAGTTAAATTTTGCTCAACAACAATCAACCTATTTACCCTCTCCTTTTAAAAATTTAGACACACTCGCTACCAATGATTGGTGGAATAGGGCTCCTAATGAAATAATCAATCTCAAAGTCAGTAGAGACAGTGTTGTGGCTTTCGGTCTTTATACGGTACAGGCCAATGTCCTCAAATTAACAGCACAACTTTATCCGCTTTACCCCGATGAACCTAGAGGAATAGACTTGTGGCTTTATCAGGATGGAAAATGGAAAGTAGCTCAAAGACAAAATATAAATGAATTAGGATGGTCTGCTCTTTTCCGAATAGAAAATTGGGACTATTCAAAAGACACAAAATACAGAATTACTCATGGGAAACGAGCTTATTTTGAAGGGACAATCCGAAAAAATCCTGATTATAAGAATGAAATTGTGATGGCAGCACTTTCCTGTAACTCCAATAAGGACAGGGGCTTGAGGGAGAATTACGTGAGGAATATAAATTACCAGAATCCAGACCTCATGTTTTTTGCAGGAGATCAGTCTTATGATCATACAGAGCATACAGCTGCTTGGCTTAAATTCGGTCTTCAATTCAAGGAAACTTTCAGGGGCAGGCCCTGTATTACTATTCCTGATGATCACGATATTGGGCAGGGTAACCTTTGGGGAGAAAACGGCAAATTGTCAATAGCAAAAGGAAGCAGTGATGGCGGGTATACCTATCATCCCGAATATGTGAAAATGGTGGAAAGATGCCAAACCACGCATCTTCCGGATCCTTATGATCCAACGCTTATTGAACAGGGCATTGGGGTATATTACACAAATCTTATTCTGGGAGGTATTGATTTTGCAATATTAGAAGACAGAAAATTTAAATCAGGGCCAGAAGGCAAGATTCCACAGCAAGGACCGCGACCTGACCATATAATGAATCCGCAATACGATCCCAGCTCTATTGATCTGGAAGGATTGACTTTATTAGGTGAAAGACAACTAATCTTTTTAAAGGACTGGGGCAGTAAAAATACCGGGGCCATGAAGGTGGTATTATCTCAAACAGGATTTTGTGGAGGTGCCCATATTCATGGTTCACTGGATAACAGATTACATGCAGATCTGGATTCCAATGGCTGGCCACAAAGCGGCAGGGACAAAGCGTTACGTCTGATTAAAAATGCAAATGCGGTTCATATAGCAGGAGACCAACACCTGGCTACCGTTATTCAACATGGTATCAAAGACTTTAGAGATGGACCATGGGCCTTTATTGTGCCAGCAATCGTAAATGACTATTATAGCCGATGGTGGTGGCCAGAAGATGAACAGACCGGTGGTAATCCTAACAAGAATACTTCATTACCATGGACTGGAGATTATTTGGATGGTTTTGGAAACAAGATAAGTATGATGGCCTATGTTAATCCTGAGAGCCCTTCCAGTGGAGGAGGTTACGGTCTAATCAGATTTAACAAAAAAGAGAAGAACGTAACTTTTGAATGTTGGGCAAGGAATACTGATGTTACAACAAGCAATGCAAAGCAATTTGAGGGATGGCCAATTACCATTACCCTGGACTAATCCTTTTTTAATTCCAGCTTCTCTGCAAAATAGGCACAGAAATCCTTCATGGTGGTCGTCATTTTTTCGTCCTGCGTAGCTTTCATAAAGGTATCGGACATAGCCAACAGGGTTTGATGAAAGAAAACTTTCATTTCATCTACAGGCATATCTTTAGTCCATAGATCTATTTTTAAGGATTCCTGGTTCTTACTGTCCCAAACTGACAACAACATGGCTTTTGCCTCCTCGTTTACAATGCCGCCATCTTCTGCGGACCAGGTAAGCTCTTCCGGAACGCGATTTTCATCCAGGCCCACTTTAAGCGTTATTTGAGAAGTATGTAATTTTCCCATGATCTATTTTTTCGGTTTGTAATTTGATTTTTTAAAAATTTCATCCGCGGATAAATCCAACAATTGATTAAGCTTAACATCATTGTTATCCATAAATGCCCTAACTATTTGCCATCCCATATATCGACCAAGTCTACCCGGGGATTCATTATCCAATTCTAATCTGAATTTTGAAAACGGAGCGGGGTCCAAAAACCGGGGAGCAAGCATACTATTGGTACTGTAGAGTATTTCCCGTTCAATAAAATAACGCCAAATCTGTTCTTCATTGGCATGGGCCCATTCCAATTCCTCCGGGGTATATCCAATTTTTTGTGCATCATTAGCAAGAGGCATCAACCTGTCTTTAAGATATAACTCTTTCCCATAGTATATCATCTGTGCTAAAAAAGTACGATCAGAAGGGAAACCGAGCCTGGATTTTCCAAAAGCGCTTGCAACATCGCTGATTAAATATTTTTTATCAAGTCCGGTAGCTATATATTGTTCTATTCCTGCATAGAATTTATGATCTTTACCAAGATAATTATCCAAACCAATAAGTAGAAGTGTGTCGGCTAAAATTACACGATTCGAATAATCTACGTCAGAAATAACTGTAATTACCTGAGGCACCTGGTAATTTGGAAAATAATACAGAACATGCTTAAACAAAAGTTCGAGGTCTGCTGTTTCATTAGCAAAATTCGGAAAAGCTTCATTTACCTCACTAAATAATTCATTTTGCAAAGAATCCTTCAGTTTTGCTATCCAAACACTATCTGAATACTGTTTAGGGAAAAGGTAAGGAAATTTCTGTTTTAGTTTGGGTATGTCTCCGGGTTTTGCTTCCGCAAATTCCTGGTCAAAACGCAACACAGACAGATTTAATTGAATCTTTGAAACATCTTCGGATACCCTTGTTTCATTTTTACAAGAATAAATACTATAAAGAATAACTAAAACCGCAATAAATCTTGTTTTCATATAAAGTAATTACTCTTCAGTTTTATTATTAAATGCATAGGCTTTATTTTTATCGCAGCAAAGTTAGTATTTCCAAATAATAATGTACCCTATGCAAACAGAAAAGGTGATAGATCATATTGTAAATTGGTTAAAGACATATGCCAACGAGTCTAAAATCAAAGGATTTGTTATTGGTATATCGGGTGGGATAGACTCCGCTGTTACTTCAACCTTATGTGCAAAAACAGGTCTGGATCTCTTATGCATCGAAATGCCAATCCATCAAGGTGCAAATCAGGTCACCCGGGCGTCCAATCATATTGAGTGGTTGAAGCAAATGTATAACAATGTATCCAGGCAACCCGTGAATCTCACTTCTGTATTTGATAATCTTGTCGCATCATTGCCAGCGGTTGACAATGAAGAAGACAGGTTTATGTCTTTGGCTAATACCCGTGCTAGACTTCGTATGACAACACTCTACTATTTTGCTGCTTTAAACAATTATCTGGTTGCAGGAACAGGTAATAAGGTGGAGGATTTTGGAATTGGTTTCTACACCAAGTATGGAGATGGTGGGGTTGATCTTAGTCCAATTGCAGACCTCCTTAAAACTGAGGTTTACGAAATTGCTACGTATTTGGGCATTAATGAAGAAATAATTATTGCTCCTCCAACAGATGGTTTATGGGGTGACTCACGAACGGATGAGGATCAGATTGGTGCTTCCTATCCGGAATTGGAATGGGCCATGGAAATGACTAACAAAGGGAAGGAGGCCGATGAATTCAGTGGAAGGGAAAAAGAAGTCTTTCTCATCTTCAAAAGGTACAACACCGTGAATCAACATAAGATGCTCCCAATACCCGTTTGCGAAATTCCAGGTAGCTTAAAATAACATCTTGACTAAGAATCAGTTAATTAAGACGAATAATGACTCCATTATTCCCTATTATTGGGAAAAAAAGTACACTTTTGTTTAAGAAATTAGATAATTTAACCTTACATTGCATGTCAGTATTTTTAGACATGCGTAGCGTTAAAATCTAGAAAACCAATCAACCATGATAAAAGTTTTAATCGCAGACAATCATCCAATAGTCAGAATGGGAATTAAGAATGTCCTAAATTCTGCTTCTGATTTTGAAATTATTGCTGATGTTGCCACTACTACTGAACTTTTTGCAAAATTAAAGACTTTGATTCCGGATGTTGTTGTACTTGAAATGGACATTCCGGAAATTAATGGAATAGCTTCTTTGAGAAAGCTTAAACTGGAATACCCGGACATTAAAGTATTGATCTATAGTGGACAATCTGAAGACGTATATGCACTTAGTACCATAAGGGCAGGAGCATTCGGCTATCTTTCAAAAACTGCAGATTTGGATTACATAATTACTGCAATTAGAAAAGTAAGTGAAGGTAATATGTTTATCACTAATGAATTGGCTCAGCGACTGGCTTTCGATGAAGGAACTCAAAAGCCCCGAAGGTTTTTCAGAAAGTTGTCTACCAGAGAAGTTGAAGTTCTTAAGCTCCTGGCCAGCGGAAAGAGAAACAAAGATGTTGCCCTGGGTCTAAATCTAAATGAAAAAACAGTTAGTACGTATAAAGCTCGTTTAATGAAAAAATTAAATGTTGATAATCTTGTGGATTTGCTTCAACAAGCAAAGGCTTTAGAGTTGTACTAAGTTTAGATTCGTAAATAATTGTAACCCTGACCAGAGTGTCGGGGTTTTTTATACACATAAGTCACAAATAAAAGAGCTGCCTGTGTAAATATTTTATGAGAGCACCCTATTTAACTTCTTATTTAAAAGCTTATTTAATTGCAGGTAATTCATTATCTCTTCAAGAGTTTCCTGGTGATCTCCATTCAAATCTTCTGTATTTTCCTGCAGGGATGTAATCCGTTTTTTAATTAGAAAGCATCTTAAAGTTAATATTGTTTCACTTACTAATTGTGAAATACTTTTTTCTTTGTTTTTTGGATAGATGTCCTTTCGCTCCCAGTGATGCAACTCATATTTTTCTTCCTCCATCAATATCGAAGAAATTTGAGCTACCATTTCCTGATCGAGCTCAGTCATAAAAGTTGTGATGGTAAAGTTTTCTTTCTCATTCAGCCCTTCTATTAATTTGTAATAGATATTTCTGAATTTATCATGTGTGAGTTCTATTTCATCTTCCTGAAGGTCCAAATATACCTTTTCATATACTTTTGCTTCCATATTTTCAGGTTCCAGAATAAGATCACCTTCATCATTTTCTTTTAGAATAAGGTCCTCAAATTCCTGAAGCTCATTGCCGTAAAGCAGAAGCATTTCTATTATCTTCTTTTCCAACTCATATTGCACATCCAGTTTCTCCTCTTTTTGGCTATGCTTTACAACCTCGAATGCTTTTTGTTCCTGTCTGGCAATAGTTGCCGCATCTGTTCGCTCTTTCCTTCCAATCTGCGCTAAAGTATTAAATAATACATCTTCTGAAATATTCATTATATGTGCGCACTCCTGAATATAGATCTCACGTTTTATCCTATCTGGGATTTTAGCGATGCTGTTTACTATTTCGCGAATAGTATCGGCCTTTTTTATTGGATCATTTGCCGCATCTTTGGCCAGTAAGGAAGTTTTAAACTGTATAAAATCCTTGGCATTCTCTTGTAGGTAAATTATGATATCCTCAACTTCATTATTTTTTGCAAAACTATCAGGGTCTTCTCCCTCGGGAAAGGTGCAGACTTTTACATTCATTCCTTGTTCAAGAATTAGGTCAATCCCTCTTAAGGACGCCCTTAAACCGGCAGCATCGCCATCAAATAATACTGTAATATTTTTCGTAAGCCTGTTTATTAATCGTATTTGCTCTGGTGTAAGGGCTGTACCACTGGAGGCAACCACATTATGAATTCCTCTTTGATAGAGTTGGATAACATCTGTATAGCCTTCCACCAAATAGCAGTTATCTTCTTTCGCAATCGCTTGCTTAGCAAAATATATACCGTATAGCCCCTTACTCTTATGGTATATATCGCTTTCCGGGGAATTCAGATATTTGGCGGCTTTTTTTTCATTTGAAAGTATCCTGCCCCCAAATCCCAGAACTCGGCCACTCATGGAATGGATAGGAAACATTACTCTACCCTTAAACCTGTCAAATTTTTTAGAGACTCCGGGGTTGTTGGCATCTTCTTTAACAATTGTCAGCCCGGTCTTCTGCAAAAATTCCAGTTGATAACCTTCTTCAAGAGCGGAATTCGTAAAAGCCTCCCATTGGTCCAGGCTATAGCCTAGTCCAAACTTTCTAATAATGTCATCAGAAAAACCTCGCTCTCTGAAATAGCTAAGTCCAATCGCCTTCCCCATTTCCTTTTCCCAAAGGGTTTTCTCAAAATATTGCTGAGCATATTCTGAAACCAGATACATACTTTCACGTTCATCTGCCTGTTCCTTTTGCTCATCTGTACGTTCTGTTTCTTCAATTTCAATATTGTATTTCCTTGCCAGATATTTAATAGCTTCTGGATACGTAAAATGTTCGTGTTCCATTAGAAATGCAACAACATTCCCACCCTTCCCACTACTAAAGTCCTTCCAAATTTGTTTTACGGGCGATACCATAAAACTTGGTGTACGTTCGTCCGTAAAAGGGCTTAATCCTTTGAAATTGGAGCCAGATTTTTTTAATTGGACAAAATCTCCAATAACCTCCTCTAGGCGGGCAGTTTCATAAACTTGATCTATGGTAAATTTTGAAATCAATGTGACTGAATATGTGCGACGTAAAATTAGTAAAATTAAAAGCTTTAAAATACAGTATTTTTAGATTACAATCTGATTGTGAATGATTATTTTAGATAGTTAAACTAATTAGGGTTTATTATGATCTTATTTTTTGGAATTCGGGCTGGAAAGACAATTATCATTGCCATTAAAAATGTAAAATGTTCTAATTGTGGTCAAACCAATACCCTTTCAGGTGAAAGCACACCTAATTTTTTTCACATCTTCTGGATTCCGCTTTTTCGCGTGTCAACAACTCAGGTAATACGTTGTAATTATTGTAAAAAAGGGTATTACAAGGAGGACTTTACAAAAGAAATGCAACTTGCATTTGAAAATTAATTCTTAATCACTCCAAATGAAATCTGTCACAGGAAAATTTCTATTAAGTTGAAATCCATATGCTACTGAATTTTAGATTTTTAAATACTTAGATAGCAAAACGAAGGCCAAAAGATATATTGCGCTGTTCATCAGAAGGGCTCTTAAAAATAGGATTAAGATCGTATTTAATATAGACTGAGAAACAATTCACCCCCATATATCCGCTAAGGCCATAAATGAAAGGATTACTGTTTAAACCACCTTTTATTGTGGTCTTCCTGTCTGATCCGTCCTGATCGTATTTTAGCTTTTGCCGGGTTCCCATATTAAAACCTCCATAAGCTCCTAAACCAATTCTAAATTGATTTTTTAATGAATACCTTATCCTATTCTCAGATCTGGTTGTATTAAAAGGTCCGAATTCAAAATGAATAGGAAATACCAGGTTATCCATTCTTAACTTCGACTTGCTTAAAGGGAATGCAAATGGAGTCTGTACAGTTTTTCCCTCATCATCTACCACATAGTATAGGTTATCCTGTGATTTTAACCCATTAAATTGAAAGGAAAATCCATAATGGAATCTCATGAAATTAGTCTTATTAAACACTCTCGTTCTCCATGTCCAGCCTATTTCAAAAAATCTGCTTCCCCATACCTTATAAGGTGTATCATTAAGAGACTGACCTTCTATAATAGCATTGTTTAGCCCAAAAGCAAAAACCAGGTCAGAATATGTCCTACGGTCATATTTTGTTTTGTTAGTAAAAATATCCCACTCTTCATCATCTATTTTTATTGAAACATCATCATCTATATTTATTATTACTCCTGCCTCCTCGTCACTGTTAATGGAATTATCTTCCTCCCCTAAAACATCTCCCTTATTTCTCTCTAACAAGGCAATTTTATTATCAATTATAGCCAATCTGTTCTCAATATTTAATGCTCGTCTTCTGGCTGCATCTTCCTTGAGCTCGGTGGCTTCTTCGGCATTAAATTTGCCTTCATCCAATTGTTTATTTATGGCTTCTATTTCTTCCTTTAAGGCTTCTTTTTCCTCAAGTGTAATTTTTTCTTTCTGTTCTTTTAGGTCTTGTATCTTGTCTTCATAATTGTCCTGTGCCACCACCGTATTGGCAATAAAACACATTAAAATTAATACGAAATAAGTATTGATAGTTTTCATTTTGTTTTTTGATTAATGATTGATGAATAAACTCTTTACTGCTTCTCCAATATAAATTGAAGAAATTATATTAAAACATGTGCTAATGATCAATTATTGCGATCAGCAACAGCTGTTCTCACTTTGTTATAACCAGATTTAAGTTTCTCGAAAATCTGATCCCGGAAAGACTGATTTAACTCCTCTTCCACCTGCGAAAGCAATGTTGCCGGATTAACTGAATTATCAGAATTTATAAGTTTTTCTGTTAAAATTTCCTTTTGAGCCTGCCTTAGGAGGGAATCTACCTCCATATCTGTAAGCTCTTTGTTGTTTTCTTCAAGTGTGGTAACTATTGCCAATACCTCCGCTATTTTTGTATCAATTTGCTCATTTGTATCTTCTAATGGCCTATTTTGTATCCCATCAGTATTCGCCAATTGAGCATCTTCAGTTATATTCAATTCCCGTTGAGATTCCTTTTTTGATACTGTGATTGATTTTTTTTCAACTGCTTCATAGGATTCCTTATCTCCGATCATTAAACTTTCTTCCTCAAGAATGGTTGCTTTTAAAAGGTCTTCTTTTTCTATGCCAATGACCGGACTTGAAGGTTTAGAAGCAACTTGCACTTCTTGATTTAAAGTCGCATCATCAATTGTAAAGTAGAGAACAGATAGTACCAACATGCCAATAAAACTTACTGCAATCCCATACCTAATATATGCGGTTCTCTTTGGTTTGAAATCCTGACTGATCTGTCCTTTAATCTTAACCCAGGCATCCTCTGAAGGTCTAATTTTAGACCCCTTTAAAGTCTCCCTAAGATGATTTTCAAATTTAGTGGGTTCCATAACCTAGTATATTTTGTTCTTTTAATTTATCCTGCAATAATCTCCTGGCCTTGAACAACTGGGATTTTGATGTACTTTCCGTAATATCCAACATTTCTGCAATTTCTGAATGCTTATACCCTTCTATTGCGTAAAGCACAAAAACCATTTTATAACCTTCAGGAAGATTGTCAATTAACCCCTGAATATATTCAATATCCATTGAAGAAGAGATTGTAATCTGGTTTAGAGTATTATACTCGTACACCTCATCGTCAAAGACTACAAATTGTTTTTTTCTGAGATACGAGATGGCTTCTCTAACCATAATTTGTCTGACCCAACCTTCAAAGCTTCCTTCATGCCTAAATGAATTCAAACTTTTAAATACTTTCACAAATCCATTGATCATTACATCTTCGGCATAATGCAGGTCCTTAATGTAATATCTGCATACTCCCAGCATCTTAGGTGCAAACTTCTCATAAATAGCGCGCTGTGCATTAGGATGACCTGAAATTGCTCTCCTGATCAACACTTTTTCATTATTGTAAAAAGAAATAATTTTCAAGCGTTTCATTTTAGTCTTCTATAGATAAAGACGTTTTGGAAATCAAAAACGTTGCCCGAAATCTGAAGTTTTTTAGAATTAATTTATAACTCTATGTAAATGTGGTGGTTAAGTGCTATTTTTTTCTATCTACAACATAACTTACCAAAAGCCTAAGAGCATCTTTATACTCAGAATCCGGATAGGTATTTAAAAGTTCCAAAGCCTTATTTTTAAAATCGTTCATTTTGGTTTCCGCATAAGACAGACCTCCCTTTTCTTTTACAAGGGCAATTACTTCTTTAACACGCGACTTATCTTTGTTGTAATTTTTTACTGAATTAATAAGCCATTTTTTCTCTTTGGGAGTACTATTATTCAATGCATATATTAATGGTAGAGTCATTTTTTGCTCCTTGATATCTATTCCCGTGGGTTTACCAATTCTTTCAGCTCCATAATCAAAAAGATCATCTTTTATCTGAAATGCCATCCCACAAAGTTCTCCAAATTTTCGAAAAGTTTCAACATCTTTACTATTGGGCTTTACAGAACATGCCCCCAGGCTACAACATGCAGCAATAAGGGTTGCGGTTTTTTGTCTGATTATTTCGTAATATACATCCTCTGTAATATCTAATCTTCTGGCTTTATCTATCTGAAGCAATTCTCCCTCACTAATTTCGCGTATAGCTATTGAAATAATTTTAAGCAAATCAAAATCTTCATACTCTACAGAAAGTAACATTCCTTTTGAAAGTAGATAGTCTCCAACTAAGACAGCGATTTTATTTTTCCACAGTGCATTTATGGAGAAGAAACCCCTGCGTTTGTAGCTATCATCAACTACATCATCATGAACCAAAGAAGCCGTGTGAATTAATTCTATAACCGATGCCCCACGATATGTCCTTTCATTAACTTTCCCATTATTAACCATTTTTGCGGTAAGAAATACGAACATTGGCCGCATTTGCTTTCCTTTGCGGTTTACTATATAATAGGTGATTCTGTTAAGAAGAGCCACTTTAGTGGACATGGAATCACGGAACTTTTTTTCAAAGAGCTCCATTTCTTCATTTATCGGTTCCGTTATTTGTGCGACAATTTTCAATAGAATTCGTTTTATCGATGATGAACGATAAATTTAGGGAAAATAACAAGGGGAACGAAGTGAGAATAAAGAAATAAGAAGTTCAATCTGATCCTTAGTTAGTCTTGGTTTTATTATACCTGCATTGACGCATTAGGGCGATAATAAATTGCGATCTTAATTATATAGATTTGTTAGCCAATTGTCCACAAGCTGCATCAATATCTTTACCTCTTGACCGGCGAACAGTAACTATTATCCCATTTTGTTCCAGAGCCTCCACATATTTATTAATGGCATTATTAGATGCCTGCTTAAAGTCTGAATCATCTATCGGATTATACTCTATCAGATTTACCTTTGAAGGTGCAAATTTGCAAAACGCAATTAAAGCCTTAATATCCTTATCCTTATCATTAATACCTTGCCACACAATATACTCGTATGTAATCCTGCTTTTTGTTTTTGAATACCAATAGATCAAAGAATCTCTCAGATCCTTAAGATTAAAGATCGCATTGAAGGGCATAATAGACGTTCGTACTTCCTCTATTGCTGAATGCAGAGAAACGGCAAGTTTAAATTTGACTTCCTCATCGGCAAGTTTTCTGATCATTTTTGGGACCCCCGAAGTAGAAACTGTAATTCTTTTTGGAGACATCCCAAGGCCTTCAGGAGAAGTTATCTTTTCTATTGCCTTTAAAACATTATTATAATTCATCAATGGTTCACCCATTCCCATAAAGACAATATTACTCAATGGTCTATTAAAATAGAGCTCGCTTTCATTATTGATTACAACCACCTGATCATATATCTCGTCCGGATTAAGATTGCGCATCTTTTTTAATCTTGCCGTGGCGCAAAATTTGCAATCCAAACTACAACCAACTTGACTGGAGACACAGGCTGTGGTTCTTTCTTTGGTTGGGATAAGAACTGATTCTACAACCAATCCATCGTGCAATCGAACAGCATTCTTTATTGTACCATCAGAACTTTTCTGCATTTGATCCACTTCAATGTGATTAATGACAAAATATCCTTCCAGTTTTTTACGTGTTTCTTTGGATAGATTAGTCATTGCATCAAATGAATATGCAGATTTCTGCCACAACCATTCATACACCTGATTTCCACGGAATGGCTGCTCTCCATGACTTTCAAAAAACTCACGAAGTTGCTCCTTGGTAAGGGCCCGAATATCTTTCTTCTTTGCAACCATTGCTTAAGTAAAAAAATCCTGCCGCACCTATCAGAAATAGGCAATGGCAGGATTCTTTATTTAATTAATACATTATTTATATGATGAGCATGGCGTCACCGTATGAGTAAAATCTATATCCTTCAATTATGGCTTCTTTGTAGGCCCTTTTCATAAGATCGTGACCCATAAATGCCGAAACCATCATTAAAAGGGTAGATTTTGGCAAATGAAAATTAGTAACCATGGCATTAGCAATACTAAAGTCATATGGTGGAAATACAAATTTATTGGTCCAGCCATCATACATATTTAGCGTATGTTCGGAAGAAACAGCACTTTCGAGACCTCTCATAGCTGTTGTTCCAACAGCACAAATTCTTTTCTTCTTAATTTTAGCTGAATTTACAATCTCTGTGGCTTTCTCATCAATCACCAATTCTTCGCTATCCATTTTATGTTTAGAAAGGTCTTCCACTTCTACCGGGTTAAAAGTGCCCAGACCTACATGAAGTGTGAGTTCGGCAAATTCAATACCTTTAATTTCGAGTCGTTTTAATAAATGCTTGGAAAAATGCAGTCCAGCTGTTGGTGCCGCCACAGCGCCTTCGTGCTTTGCATATATCGTTTGATAACGGGACTCATCTTCAGGCTCCACTTCTCTTTTAATATACTTTGGAAGAGGTGTCTCACCGAGTGCTCTTAATTTCCTTCTAAAGTCGGTATAAGATCCATCATAAAGAAAACGAAGTGTTCTTCCCCTTGAAGTAGTATTGTCAATAACTTCGGCAACCAAATTCTCATCATCTCCAAAGTAAAGTTTATTGCCAATTCTGATCTTTCTGGCAGGATCTACCAAAACGTCCCACAACCTTTGTTCTTCATTCAATTCACGAAGCAAAAACACTTCTATCCTGGCCCCAGTTTTTTCCTTATTGCCATATAACCTGGCCGGAAATACTTTTGTATTATTAATAACCATTACATCTCCTTCATCAAAATAGTCAATAAGATCCTTGAACATTTTATGTTCAATTTTACCTGTATCTTTATGAACAACCATTAATTTGGATTCGTCTCTGTGCTCTGCAGGATATTCTGCCATCAGATCGTTTGGCAATTCAAAACTAAAGTGTGATAATTTCATATGTGAATTTTAGTTCGCCTTTTTGGCGGCTGCAAATATACAATCCTGAAGTAGGGCTTGTCAAGTAAAAGTGGTATTAAATACCTTTATAGCTCTTTAATCTTAAATCCTAGTTGTTCCAGATCTTTCCAAAAATCCGGGTATGATTTTGAAACTACCTCAGCATCGTTAATGAATATTGCCGTTTTTAAAGCCAGTGGGGCAAATGCCATGGCCATTCTGTGATCGTTATAAGTATCAATTGCCACCTCGGAATTTATTTTATTTGAAGATTCCAAAGTGAGCGTCTTATTGGTAACTGAAACGTTGGCCCCGAGTTTGGAAAGTTCGATTTTTAATGCCAAAAGCCTATCCGTCTCCTTTATTTTTAAGGTATGTAACCCGGTAAGATGACATCCAATTCCTAATCCAAAACATGTAACTGCCACAGTCTGGGCTAAATCAGGGGCATTAGCCAGGTCATATTCAATATCTGTTTTTTGATGAGTTTTAGTTTTAAACAGATTAATACTATCCTCTTTAAATATGGTCTTAACACCAAAATCTTTATATAGTTCCTTCAGAATACTATCTCCTTGCAAACTATCTTTTCTATAGGATGACAAACTAATTTTGGTCCCAACTTCACAGAGAGCAGTAATACTGTAAAAATATGAAGCCGAGCTCCAATCAGATTCTACTGTTAAGGATATTTCGCTTACATGTTTTTTTGGAAGGACCTTTACAGTATTCCCTTTAAAAGAGCTCCTTATCCCAATTTGATCTAACAGGCCCAACGTCATTTTAATATAAGGAACAGATGTAATATTACCTACCAGTTCCAACACCAGTCCATGTTCCAAACTTGGTGCAATAAGCAATAAAGCAGAGATGTACTGACTACTAATATCCGCGGGAAGGCTTACCTTAGGTTTGTTTAGGGTATTTCCTTTTATCAACAATGGGGGATAGTCCTTATTTTTCAAATAATCGATATCAGCACCCAAATTTCTCAATGCATCAACCAATATTTTTATAGGTCGTTCCTGCATTCTCTGTGAACCTGTGATTGTAACATTTGCTCCTTCCTGAGAAGCAAAAAAGGCTGTTAAAAACCGCATTGCCGTACCTGCGTGATGTATATCTACCCTTCCTTCTTTAACCTGAATGCCTTTCTGCATTACAGAAGCATCATCAGAATTGGATAGATTTTTAATTGTAATTTCAGGATAAAGCGCATTTAGTAATAAAAGTCTGTTGGACTCACTCTTGGAACCTGTGATCTTGATATATGAGTTCAGGAGATTACTGGAAGGGCCTGAGATATGTAAATTCAAATTGGTATTGTTTTAAACCGAAGCCAAAGATACTACTATTTCAGTTTTTTATTGTTTTGGTGCCTGTCATGGTCGCGTTTTGCCTTTATATCAAGCTTGCGGTCAAAAGCTTGCTGCAGATCAATGCCGGTCTGGTTTGCCAGACATAGAACAACAAAGAGAACATCGGCTAATTCTTCTCCTAGATTCTTTTCTTTATCCGATTCCTTCTCACTTTGTTCTCCATAACGCCTGGCAATAATACGAGCCACTTCTCCAACCTCCTCTGTGAGCTGGGCCATGTTTGTCAATTCATTAAAATAGCGAACGCCATGATCTTTTATCCATTTATCAACAGCTATCTGTGCATTTTCAATTTTCATAAGTCTTTATTTTTAGTGTCAATTATTATAGTAACCGGACCATCATTTACCAAGGTCACTTTCATATCGGCACCAAAAACGCCAGTGCCTATATTTTTTCCCAAATCTGTTTCCATCTGACGTACGAAAGCTTCATAAAGGGGTATTGCTATATTTGGTTTTGCTGCCCTAATGTAGGAAGGTCTGTTCCCTTTTTTAGTTGCTGCATGTAGCGTAAACTGACTTACCACAATAGCATCTCCCTTGGTTTCCAATAAGGATAGGTTCATCACTCCATTTGCGTCATTATATATTCTTAGGTTTACTATTTTCTTTGAGAGCCATGAAATATCATCCATGGAATCAGAATCCTCAATGCCCAGCAATATCACAGCGCCCACTCCAATTTCGTAGATTGTTTGCTCATTTACAACAACACTTGATTTGGATACCCTTTGTATTACCGCCCTCATAATTCTTCGTAATTGTCCATCCTATAGGTGTCTTCAGTCCCTGTAACAATCTGCACATAACTTCGATAACGGCTCCAGGACACTTTATCTTCTTCCAGTGCTACTTTAACGGCACATTTCGGTTCATCTAAATGAAGGCAGTTGTTAAATTTACAGTCGCTTTTCAATCTAAAAAATTCCGGAAAATAATCGCCTATTTCGTCTTTATCCATATCAACTACTCCAAAGCCCTTAATCCCTGGAGTATCAATAATCCTGGCTCCGAATTTCAGGTCATACATTTCTGCAAAAGTCGTAGTATGTTGACCCTGAAAGTGTTGATCAGAAATTTCAGTAGTCTTTAAATTTAACTCTGGCGCTATGAAATTAATAAGTGTAGATTTTCCCACCCCGGAATGCCCGGCAAACATACTCGTATGATCTTTCATCAAGTCTTTTACCTTATCAACATTTTTTCCGGTTTTGGCAGATATCCCAATACATGTATAGCCAATTTCTCGATACAAAGCAGCCATATACTTTACTTCCGCCAACTCATTCTCATTATACATGTCTACTTTATTGAAAAGGAGTACTGTTTTTATATCGTAGGCTTCGGATGTTGCTAGAAATCGATCAATAAAAATAGTATACGTTTTCGGATTCTTAAGCGTAACCAATAAAAAAACCTGATCAATATTAGCCGCTATTATATGCGTTTGTTTGGAGAGTTTAACTGATTTTCGAATTATATAATTCTTACGATCTTCAATTTTCGAGATAACACCTATAGTCTCATCACCAATTTGTTCGGCTTCAAATATCACCAGGTCACCCACAGCAATTGGATTGGTACTTTTAATTCCCTTAATTCGAAACTTCCCCTTAATACGGCATTCATAAATATCTCCTTCATCGGTTTTTACTGTATACCAACTACCGGTAGACTTATAAACAATTCCAAGCATAAATGTTTGTATTTCAATACAAAGAAACGATAATACTTTAATTTAGGGTGGTATAATTTACCTGGAAAGGCCAAAAAATCAATAATCTACACAACGTTTTATGAGAAAAAATTAATACAATAAAAAACCCGGCAAAAATACCGGGTTATTTAATTATTAGTTTAACCTTTTAGTCTTTAAAAATTATTCTACCCCCGGCCAGAGTTTTTTTATTGACATCTTTTGGATTTCCATAAACATGTACATCCCCTCCTGCTTTTACACTGATATCCAATTTTTGTGAAGCGTAAAGTTCTGCCTCTCCGCCTGCTGAAATATTTACACTTGCTACTTCTGTTAACAATTCCCTGCCTTCAAATACTCCACCGGTATGTATAACAATTATTTGATTTTTTGCCAATCCTGAAGCCTCTATTACCCCTCCCGTGACTGCTTTTATTTCCACATCCTTTACATCCATTCCAATTTTTATATGTGATCCTTCCTGAGCCCTTATTTCTATCTTCTCCTTTTGAACAAGTTCATTACAGACAATTCTAGCTCCTTCATTTCCGTCTATAGTTCTCAGATCTGTATAATAAACCTCTACAAAAGTATCCTCACCCTGGAACTTTTTATCCAGCTCCATGCGTAATTTTAAAACACCATTCTTATTAACGAATTTGATATCGTAAACGTTATGGCCTTTAATAATTATCCGGTTATCATCAGACTTAATAAGGTTCACTTCAATTAGATCATAAACTTTTATTTCCTGAAAATCGCCAACTTCTTTGTCAAGCATGGTTTGCGAAAAGCCACTAAAGGCAATAAGAAACATGCAAAACGGCATTACTTTTTTCATAATTATTTGTGTTACTAGTTTTCTTAAAGATAACGCTATTTACTTTTTGTTACACCTATTATAAGGATCTAAAATATTTAACTTCTAATTCTTTATGTGCTCCGCGGCATTTATGATTTTCTCCTGATGATTTATTGATTCCTGGTGAATAGCTTTAAACATTCGAAGCACAAATTCTTCACTCAATCCCTTCGATTCACCTTCCAGTATCATTTTGCCTAATATAGCATTCCATCGGTTGGTTTGAAGAACGGCAACATTGCGTTCTTTCTTCAATTTACCTATCCCATCTGAAACTTTCATTCGCTTGCCAAGTGTGTCAATTAGCTGATTGTCAATAATATCAATTTGAGTCCGCAGATTATTAATTTTTTGGTTGTATTCTGCTTCCTCATCTGTTTCCTTTCTAATCTTTAAGTCTTCCATGATCTGTACTAATTTTTTAGGAGTTACCTGTTGTGCGGCATCGCTCCAGGCATTATCCGGATCATGATGTGTTTCAATCATTAATCCATCAAAATTCAGATCCAGGGCGGTCTGTGAAATATCAAATATCAATTCCCTGTTGCCACTAATATGAGAGGGGTCATTAATCAGAGGGAGATCCGGAAATTTGGTCTGCAATTCAATTGCCATTTGCCATTCCGGGATATTCCGATATTTAGTTTTCTCATAGGTAGAAAAGCCCCGATGTATTACCCCCAATTTCGAAATATTAGCCTTTGATAATCGTTCTACAGCACCTAGCCATAAGGACAGGTCTGGGTTTACCGGGTTTTTAACCAGGACAATTTTGTCTGTTCCTTCCAAAGCATCAGCAATTTCCTGAACTATAAACGGGCTAACGGTAGAGCGTGCACCTATCCACAGCAAATCCACGTCATGTTCTAATGCAAGATCTACATGATTTTTGTTAGCTACTTCAGTGGCTGTCTTAAGTCCGGTTTCTTCTTTTACTTTTTGTAACCATTTGAGACCAATAGCACCAACTCCCTCAAAGTTTCCTGGTCTGGTTCTCGGCTTCCATATACCAGCGCGATAGTAGTTTACATCAGTATCTTTAAGCTCATGGGCTATACCTAATACCTGATCTTCAGTTTCTGCGCTACATGGCCCTGCAATTACCAGAGGATGTGATAACTTCATATCATCTAACCATGATCTTAAATCTTTTGAATTCTCCATTATTATCTGTCTTTATTATTTTGTGGTATTCCTTTTAATATTGCTTTTATCTTATTGGTATTGTCCATTTCTTTATATATGCCTTCAAAATTATTATCAATTAGTTTTTGTTTAAAGGCTTCCAGATTCTGAATATATTCATCCAAAGTCTCTACGACATTCTCCTTATTTTGTTCAAAAATTGGGGTCCACATGGCCGGTGAACTTTTTGCTAATCTAACCGTACTTTCAAAACCACTGCCCGCCATATCAAAAATGTCACGCTCATTTTTCTCCTTTTCAATTACCGTTTTGCCAAGCATAAACGAACTTATATGCGACAGGTGGGAGACATAGGCAATATGCCGGTCATGTGCTTCGGGATTCATGTATCTTATTCGCATGCCCAAGCTGCTAAAAATACCCATAGCCCTTTCCTGGAGTTTAAATGCTGTTTTTTCTACTTCACAAATTATGTTTGTTTTACCCTCAAACAGATCCGAAATAGCAGCGGTAGGTCCAGAAAATTCGGTTCCTGCAATAGGATGACAAGCCAGAAAATTTCGTCTTCTCGGATGATCTGCTACTATACTACAAATTTCTGACTTTGTTGAACCTGCATCTATCACCAACGAATCATCACCAATGACATCCAATAATTTAGGAAGTTCCTTTACAATAGCATCCACAGGGATACTAATTATAACAATATCAGCCTCTGATAATTCTTTTGAGCTTGCAATGCCCTCAATAAGTTCGAGCCTAATAGCTTCTTCAAGATGTACTGAACTTGCATCCATCCCAAAGATTGATACGTCCGGATACTTGCATCTCAGGTCCCTTGCCATTGAACCCCCGATTAATCCGATACCTACTATTATTACATTCATCTTTTTACTTATTAACCTTTAGGCCTTTTGCAATTCTCAGGATATTCCATTATTAAATTCCATTTCTTGTTTATATTCTTTATAAGGTCTTAGAACCTGTCGATAGCCTCCTTTATTTTTGATTCAGTCACACAAAGTGAAAATCTGATATAGCCCTCTCCATTGCTTCCAAAAATAGTCCCAGGTGCAATAAAAATATTTTTATCATTTAATATTCGATCTATAAAATCTTCTGAATTCGGTGATCCATTCGGCAATTTAGCCCAAACAAACATCCCTACAGCATTAGGGTCATAGGTGCATTGCAATTTATCTGCCAACTGAAACATCAACTTTCTCCGAGCTTCATATGTTTTATCTAATTGATCAAACCATTCCTTTCCACTTTTTAATGCTACAATAGCGCCTTTCTGAATACCATAGAACATTCCGGAATCCATGTTACTTTTTACTTTTAAAATCGCATTTAGATTCTCCTCATTCCCCAAAACCATACCAACTCTCCAACCTGCCATATTGAAGGTTTTGCTTAGAGAATTAAGTTCCAAAGCTGTATCCTTAGCTCCCTTTACACTTAAAATGCTCAATGGATTCTTACTTAATACAAAACTGTAAGGGTTGTCATTTACCAATAAGATGTTATGCTTTTTTGCAAAGGCCACCAATGTCTCAAATTGCAGAGCATTTGCCGTAGCCCCAGTGGGCATATGCGGATAACTTACCCACATGAGCTTTACACCAGATAAATCTTCCTGGGTTAAGCTTTCTAAATCTGGGAACCAGCCATGATCAGCATGCAAGTCATATTGCCTTGGAACTGCTCCGACCAATTTGGTGACTGATGTATAGGTAGGGTACCCCGGATTGGGAATTAATACCTCATCACCTTCATTCAAAAAGGCCATACTAATATGCATTATCCCTTCTTTGGAACCCATAAGGGGCAATATTTCATTAGACGGATCTACATCTACATTAAATTTTTCCTTATAAAACTGCGCTATAGTTCCTCTTAGTTCAGGGAGTCCTTGATAACTCTGATACTGATGTGCACCCGCATGTCTTATGGATTCCTGGAAAGAAGAAATGACGGCGTCAGATGGTGCAAGATCCGGGCTACCTATACCAATATTTATTATTGGTTTTCCCTCAGCTGCCATTCCCCTGACTTCCCGCAATTTTTTGGAGAAATAATACTCCTCTATGGTCTGTAAACGATCAGCAGTTTGTATCATAAACGAGCATTTTTATATTCACCTAAAACCCTGAAATCTTCTGACATAATATCCAATAATGATTTCGCTTTAGCAAAATGATTGTAATCCTCAAAAGTTATATCCACAAAAAATGCATATTTCCATGGAGTTTCAATAATCGGTAACGACTGTATTTTGGTCAAATTCAAATTGCAATCACTCATAACATTCAGAACGGCAGCTAAACTTCCTCGCTTATGATCTGTAATAAAACGTATGGAGGCTTTATTGATCTCTTCTCTTGGAATTTCCTTATTCTGCGTTTTTACGATAATAAATCTGGTGGAATTATTCTTTATGGTCTGTATTTCAGGCTCAATGATTTTTAAATCGTACAGATCTGCAGCCACTGCCGGAGCAATTGCAGCTATGTCTTTCAATTGGTTTTCCTGAATTCTTTTAGCAGTTTCTGCAGTATCAACATCTTCAACCATTTTTATATGTGGCTGAGACTTTAAATACTCTCTACATTGTAATAAGGCCATTGGATGCGATCGGACTTCCTTAATGTCTGACAATTGTTGCCCATTTAAAACCATCAAATTGTGGTGAATATTCAAATAATATTCTCCAATAATGTGCAAATTATTATGATATACAAGGGCATAATTAGGAATTATTGATCCTGCGATTGAATTTTCAATAGCCATTACTCCCTTATCCGCTTGCTTATTGAGTAATTGGTCTACCAACGTATGAAATGACAAGCATTCAACTAAATCTATATCATCACCAAAATAATCCAAAGCCACCTGATGATGATTAGACCCCTTAATTCCTTGTATGGCTATTTTAAAACCCATATGGTTAAGTTACTTTCAAAAAAAAATCCCGTAATTCACGGGACCTAATCTGATATATTGTTCACAATATTCTAAAACAGTCCCGTACTTCTTTTAAAAAAGAAATAAAAATAGAAACCATTCCAAAAATAATTGCGAGTCATTTTACTATAAATCTGTGGCTAAGGTAAATATTAAATTTAAAAATCGATGTTTATAAATATATTTTTTTGAATATTCACAGTATCCTCCATTTCTTTGCGGATAATTTTTTGAATGTAATTTTTTTTTGAGAATTTATCATTACTTCAAGTAAGGTAATGCTTCTCATTCTATAAACTTCCAATGGATTACTAAAAATAATACAAACGAAATTCGAGCTTAAACTTGCAATGTTTATTTTTACTAAAAATTTAACGCATGTCTTTAAAGGTCATAAATATCTCTAAGAGTTTTGGTACTCAAAAAGCACTAAATGATGTGTCTTTTCAGATAAAAAAAGGGGAGATTGTAGGCTTCTTAGGTCCAAACGGAGCAGGGAAATCTACTATGATGAAGATTCTGACCACTTACAGTAAGGCAGACAAAGGCGAAGCTTTTGTTAACGAGTATGAAGTACTCTCGAAGCCAAGAGAAGTACAAAAATGTATAGGATATTTACCTGAACATAACCCTCTGTACAAAGACATGTATGTAAAGGAATATCTTGCTTTTAATGCTGAGGTTTATAAAATATCTAAAAAAAGAATAAACACAGTAATAGAACAAACCGGATTAAGTGGAGAAGCCTATAAGAAAATTAGCGCGCTGTCCAAGGGATACCAACAACGTGTTGGACTTGCCTCTGCTCTTCTTCATGATCCTGAAGTTCTTATTTTAGATGAACCCACGACAGGCTTAGATCCTAATCAACTTATTGAAATAAGAAAACTTATTAAACAGATCAGTAAAAAAAAGACCATTCTTCTATCAACTCATATTATGAAAGAAGTAGAAGCTGTGTGCGATAGGGTGCTAATAATTAACGAAGGAGTTCTGGTGGCAGATAAAAAACTTGCCGATCTAAGGGAGGAGAATGAACAAATAATTGAAGTTGAGTTTGATTATCGCGTGGAAGAGGCATTCCTGGAAAGACTACCCAACGTTACGAAGGTCGTTAACACCGGTGGGTTCGTATATGAAATCACCTTTGGCACTTCTAAAGATATGCGGTCAGTTGTTTTTGATTTTGCTCATGACAATGAACTCAAAACGCTGCAACTTAGCCGAAAGAATAAAAACCTTGAAGGTTTGTTTACGGAATTAACCGGAAACTAAATCAGCTAATAATTTCTGTAGAAAGTAAAATTTCATTGATTGAATCCAATTCGAACTGCACTTTGGGATCTGTACAGTTTATTAAAAGCGCGATTACAACATTTTGTTGAGGGTAAATAAAAAAATTTGAATACCCCCCAACCCCATTCCCGACATGTCCGTAGTAGGGCCTTCCTTTATTATCGAAACTTGTCTGCCATCCTAGGCCATAATAAGTAGGTATATCACCTATTTTCTGTGAAGTGATAAATTGATTGATAACGGTTTCTTCTGCTATTTTTTTATCAAGATAAGCTTGCCCAAATTTGGCAAGATCTGCTGTAGTAGATAAATAGCCACCACCTGCAAGTTTGTATACATTGTTTACGGGTACCGCCTTTGTAAATCCTGAAACTTTTTTTGTATAAAATGTTGCCCTATTTTTAATTTTATCATCCGCTAGCTCTGGATAGGTATCAAAAAGGCCCAATGGCTTTAATACGGTTTGTTCAACATAATCTGAAAATGGGATAGAACTTGTTTCCTGCATCGCCAGAGAAACCAATACCCAATCATAGCTTGTATAAAAATAATCCGTTCCGGGAATGAACAATAATTCATCATTCTTAAATATCTCAATACCTTCTTTTATGCCAAATGGCTTATTAAGTGCGTATTCCTTCCCTTTATATCCCCGAATACCTGCAGTATGTGCAGCTAGCTGCCTTATAGTAAAATCAGAAGATTTTTGCGGATAATATGGCACATATTTATAAAAAGAAGCGTCTAAATCTAATGTGTTTTCTTCAACCATATGTGCAAGCGCAGTAGCAGCAATTGGCTTTGATGCACTTGCTATCCGAAATATCGTTTTTAAAGGATCAACGGGCGATCTGGTTTCAATATTTGCATAACCATAACCTTTTTGCAATAAAACCTTCCTGTTTTTCATTACAGTAATAGACAAGCCGGGTACCTTTTTTTGACTGACGAGTGCATTTAATAACTCATCTGCAACAGTCAAAACAGCAGTCATTGTATCATAATTCAAATTATTCTTCAAAGTAAATAAATCATTAATTGCCCTTAGAATTAAGGTTCTCCTTTTAGTCATTAAAAATTAATCTCCCTTTATAGAGTTCCTGTACTTCTACTATATTTGGACGATTATAACTCCGTACGTCCCCGGTTCCCCGAATTGTGCCTCTTAATGACTCCTGTGGATTAATAAGTATATCATTGCTTCCTCTATGATTAAGAGTTACATTTTGAACTAATAGTGATGTCGCTTCAACTCTGGAATCCCCAGCTGCAATTACAACACTTAAATTGGCAGAACTTCCTTTAAGTTTAAAATATGCTATACCGTTAACTATTACATTTACATTCTGCGATGCCAATTCCAGGTCAAACTCACCATCTGTTGTCAGGTTTTCGGGTTCATTAAAGCTTTCAGATATTAAAGTAATCTGAGGATAGGTCAACAACCCATCGCTAACAGTAGAAAAACCTGTATTACTTCTAATTTCCGTAATATTTGGTGCTGTGACATAAAAAGTAGTAACCCCATATGGTCTGAATAAATTGCAATTATTGGTATCTGTTAGCAAGAGGGTGCCGTCCCTGACTTCAGCTTTTACTTCATTTCGTAAAAATTTTCCGGTTTCAACTTCCACCATTATAGCGCTCCCTTCTTTAAGTACTAATTTAATATTTTCATTAACGGTTATTTTTGTAAAGCCATCTACGGGAATCTCATCACGTATGGTGTCGCCTGCATTTTGGAAGCAATCGGGTACACTATCTCCATTACAACTCATCAAGAAAATGAGTCCATATACCATGACCGTTACTAAATATATACTTTTTAAATGCTTCATGCCTTAAATAAATTTATTGCCGGTAACTTCTATAAACG
>CAZHWD010000126.1:0-88295 GCA_964536335.1 uncultured Eudoraea sp.
TGATGTTCCTTCCGACCTATTTAATTTTTGATCCATTAACTTACATAGGATTTTAACTAATTCAATATTCTGCCATTCATTAAACCCTCCTATGTTGTATGTCTCCTGGTTTTTGCCTTTATGAAAAACCAGGTCGATAGCAGCCGCATGATCTTTTACAAACAGCCAATCACGCGTATATTTACCATCACCATAAACCGGTAAAGGCTTGTTTTCAATGATGTTATTGATAAAAAGAGGAATAAGTTTTTCAGGAAAATGATTGGGGCCATAATTATTAGAGCAATTCGAGATCACATAAGGCAATCCATAGGTCTCGCCATAAGCCCTTACAAAGTGGTCTGAACTCGCCTTTGACGCAGAATAAGGTGAATTAGGGTCATAGGGTGTATTTTCAGTAAAAAAACCATCTGCCCCTAATGAACCATAGACTTCATCTGTGCTGATATGATAAAAGCGCTTGTTGCCATTATTCTCTTTCCAAAAATCACGTGCGGCATTCAATAAATTCACGGTGCCAATAATGTTGGTGCGAACAAAAGCCAGCGGATCTGTAATAGAACGATCTACATGGGATTCAGCTGCAAGGTGAATTACACCATCAAATTTATATTTGTCAAAAACAAGGTTTACAAATGGAAAATCCAAAATATCTCCCTTAATAAAAGTATAATTAGGTCTACTTTCCATATCCCGAAGGTTTTCCAGATTTCCAGCATATGTAAGGGCGTCCAAATTATAGATATGATAGCCCGGATATTTGTCTACAAATCTTCGTACAACATGTGAGCCAATAAATCCTGCCCCGCCTGTTATTAATATATTCATGTTAATAAGGATTTCAATACTTGACTCTATTTAAGAATTTTAATCTATTTATATTCTTATGCCTGAAAAGGATATAATTATTCTTGAATTTCTTCAGCCTTTTTGTTCAGATATTTAATTAAATCAATCAAGAAGAAAACAGCTATTAAAATTAGAGGAATAAGAACCATTCTTTTTCCAAAGAACGACTTATGAACTTTTTGGGGTTCACCAAAGTATATGATGCTAATGGCTTCTTTTTGTTCTTCCAGTTCTATTTTTTTTCGTTCAATGTCCCTGATAAGATTGTTTTTTAGTTCAAAGAGTCCTGCTATATCTAATTGTTTTTCATTATCCAATATAATTTTTTGATCTTCAAATTGCCTTTCGCTACTGGCCATTTTGTCTGAATATCTTGTAATTAATTCATCCATTTGAACCAATAAGCTTTCGTCTTGCTTTATTCGTGCTAATGCATTTTCCTGGTTTATTTTGATCAATTCATTGTAGTAAATATTAGAATTGATATATTCCATGACCTTCTGAGTAAATTTTGGTCCACTATTTGGATCTTTATAGGTAAATGTAATTCTATGTTCAAGGGAGCTCTTACTTAAAAGTTCTGATCTAATGATGTCTGAAACCAGTCCATTCTCCTGAAATTTCTCCAAAAGCTCCAGGTATTCAAGATTATCATCAGAATTTTTTTTATCTAAAATCTGGTCTATTGTAATATCATAGCCCTTCAAAACTGAAGCCTTAAACCCAATTTTATTAAAAAAAGTGGTATCCCTGGCCATTATATTAGCCTGAACTTCATTCACGACATCATATAAATAATCCTTGCTTTCTAAATTGGGTTTTACAATCACCTCTGTTTTGAACTTTTCAGACACAATTTGTTTCAATCCGAAGCCAAGAATTGCACCGGCCACGGCAAGTACAATTAAAATAATTAAGTTCTTTTTAAAATAGAGGAAAATACGTAAAAACCAATTGAATATGTTATTAAAACCATTTCCTATCATTCTAAATAACTGTCCCAAATCTATTTCATCGTTTGATGTGGTTTCTTTCGGTGTTTGTTGATCTGCCATATTCAGGAATTAAAAATTTGCTTAAGTATTTTATCTGTAATTAAATAGGTTGGTTTTACCCCTGTTGTTCCCAGCCCTCCGGAAGCCAGCGTACTACCAGATTCCAAGGGATTATCTGAAGCATAATAGGCATATCTTACCTCGACCTCTTCCCTGATACTCTTCCGGATCTTTGATGCAGCCTGAATGGCTTTTTGATAGTGCACCCCTTCCATTTCCAGCCCAATCGCATGCCAGGTAGATTCGTGAAAAAATCTAAGGATATCCTTATTTTGTAAGGAAGTTCCTAAGACAGTTACCATGGTGCCTTCAAGAACTTTTAAGCCATTTCCCTCAAAATCATTGCTACAAAGTTCGTTCTCAAAGGGATAGTTATCCGCCGTGCCTTCAAAAATATGCGCAGATGGGATCATTAAATCCCCTTTACCGCCCTCAAGAATACCAGCCTTTCCCATAATTGAAATTGAAGCCACGTCTAAAAAGATGTTTTCCCCATTTTCTAAAACATAGGGTTTTAAAAGTTCATCAATTGTTTCATACGCCTGTTCGCCAAAGGCATAGTCCATTACAAATATAACAGGTTTTTTATCATCAGGAACGTCCTTATTAAGTTCATAACAACAGGTGTCTTGCCCTAATTTAGCCATATCAAATATTTGAACATCAATGTTTGTCCCTGAGGTATCATCTACGGTAATCATCCCATTCCGTTTTGCAGTGGCAATTACTTTATTGCGCAAAACAATATTATCCGTGGAGCTTAATGCTTCATATATCTCTAATGATCCGTTGGCAGGAAACTCTTTACTAAGTGCTTTTCTGGCAAACAAAGAATTTACAACACTATGCATATTAGCACTAATAATATGAATTGGCCTTTTTAATAAATTGTACTTTTTTAGGGTTTTCTTTATGGTCTTTGCCCATATTTCACCATGAATATGATGTCCGAGACGATCCCTTAACATGCTGCTGAAGGTAATTACTCTTTTCTCGCCTCCTGTTTCTTCCTCAATAGATAATTTGCCTAACCAATACAGAATCTTCAAAAATCTTTCAGGTTCTTTCTTTGTTGCCAGTTTTTCATATACTTCTAATACCTCAACAAATGACCTTCCAAGGATGTTAGCAGTATGAATTAATGCAGTTTCTTTTTCCTCCTGAGTGAGCTTGGACTTAGTAGCTGCTTTTTCCAGTTTATTCCAATCTCTAATGGTCTTATTTGTGTCTTCAATTAATACACGCCAGCAGATCTTATCTGCTTCTATATACAAAAAGGTTAGGTGAGTGAGAATATCATAAATATCTGAACGACCTCTTGTAATCTCAATATTCATCTGTTCACTATCTATTCGGTAGCAATTTCTTCTCCTCTTGGGCGGGATAATAGGCTTAAAGTGAGATTTTCCATAACCTTCATCTGAGGTAAGATTAATATACCTGCACTGCTCTATTCCGGATGGAAGTCTTTCCAGGACATAAACAAGCCCATTAAGTTCAGCCTTCTCCTCTGCCACTGAACCATAAATCTCCGGATGTAAGGATAGAAGGGCATTTCTCAAAGTTTCACCAGAGACCCCTGTTGGTTTATAAAAGCCTCTGTTGAATAAATGCCGCATCGTAATATACATCCGCTCAATAGCATTTGTAGATTCCTGTGCTCTGGTATTGTCTTTGACTTTCTCCATTAACTATGGCAAAATTACATTTTAAAATTTATGATTTAATTAAGTCTATAAAATTAAGTCTGCTTGTGGGGATAAACCCTTAGTCCTGAAAACAAAATTAATGTTCTTATTCTCGCTGCAATGCTAACTTATCTGCCACGGATCTATCATTAGAAAGGCGTTGTACCTTATTTTGCCCTCCTAATTTTCCAATAGATTTCATAAACTCCTGAAAACCACTTTTTCTAATAGACGTGATTTTTAAACGCTGTAGTATTTTACCATCAATAAGATCAAAATAGTAACTGTTTTGTTGTTGAAGAGAGGTATCCAGAATCTCAATAAATTTAGACATGTCTGAAGGTTTTCTCTCAAATTCGATAAACCACTCATGATATGGAAGTTCATCCTCTTCAGGTGTAATTTGTGGTGCTACAGTAAACTCGTTGATAGAAGCATCACACGCCTCGACCGCCTTTTGCATTGCAACCTCAACCTCTTTTGCAATGACATGTTCCCCAAATGCCGAAATAAAGTGTTTTATGCGGCCTGTAACCACAATTTTATATGGTTTGGTGGAAATAAACCGAATGGTATCTCCCAGATTGTAACCCCAAAGACCCGCATTGGTTGAAATTATCATTACATAGTTTGTATTTAATTCTACTTCACCAATAGTAAGTCGTTTTGGTTGATCCTCAAAAAATTCATCGGCCTTAACAAACTCATAGAATATGCCTGAGTCCAGCAGCAGCAACATTCCTTCTTCCTTTTGAGTATTCTGATAAGCAAAAAATCCCTCACTCGCCGGAAATAATTCTATGCTATCTACTCTGCGGCCAATAAGTTCTTCGAACTTCGCCCTATAGGGCTCATAATTGACCCCTCCATAAATAAATAGATTAAAATTTTTGAATAGTGAACCTATATTTTTATCGCTCGTGGAATGTAATTTTTCAAAATACATTTGAACCCATGAAGGTATGCCAGCGATCAGTGTCATATTTTCATTTATTGTTTCCTCCACAATCTTTTCGACCTTAGTTTCCCAGTCCTCTATACAGTTTGTTTCCCAGCTAGGCAAACGATTTTTTTGTAGGTAGTTAGGAACGTAATGCGCCGAAATACCCGATAATCTTCCAAGCTTTATTCCGTTTTTTTCTTGTAATTCAGGACTCCCCTGTAGGAATATCCACTTCCCATCAACAAAATCGCAATTTCCGGTTTCATGGATATAATTCAGAATTGCATTCCTTGAGGCAAGAACCTGTTCTTTAATGGATTCGGAAGTAATTGGAATATATTTGGCACCTGAAGTCGTTCCTGAAGTTTTTGCAAAATAGATTGGCTTTCCTGGCCAAAGTACATTTTCATTGCCCGCTACCGCCAGTTCTACATACTCTCGCAAAGCTTCATAATCTCTTATTGGAACTCCATTTACAAATTCAGAGTGACTCTTCATTTGTTTAAAATTATGATCAATTCCAAATTTGGTGTTTTGAGCCTTCCGTATTATATGTTTGAAAACCTTTTCCTGACTCTTTAAAGGTTCCCCGGCCCATTTGGCTGTTTTACGTGCTATATTTCTCGCAAAAATTCTGGCTGCTAAAGATTTTAAAGACATCCTTTCTAGTTAAAATCGATATAATCAGCCGGATTTACCGGATTTCCATTGTTCCACAGTTCAAAATGCAAATGAGGTCCCGTAGTTAATTCTCCGGTGTTTCCTACGGAGGCAATAACTTCTCCGGCCCTAACAAAGTCTCCCTGGTTCTTGTTCAATGAGCCGTTGTGCTTATAGACCGAAAGTATTCCGTTCTTATGTTCCATAATTATGACATAACCTGTTTCAGTTGTCCATTCAGAAAAAATTACTGTTCCAGCAGCTACCGCTTTGACGGGAGTATCTTTAAGAGCGACTATGTCCACAGCATAGTGTTTGTTTTGAGTGTCATATTCTTGAGTAATTGTACCGTTTACGGGTGAAAATAGGACAAGGCCCTCACCTTCTTTATTTGTTTCAAAAAGGTTGTACTTATCTTCTAATGCCACTTCTGCTCTCAGAATAGAGTCTTCTCTGATTGGAGAAAGATCTACAGTTGAGGGGTCTATTTTAAATTTTTCAAAAAGGGAATCTCTATTAATTTGATTGTTTTCAATATCACCTCGCAGGACCATTCGAATATTATTTAAATACTTATTGGTATAATTTAGTACTGTAACCAGAGAATCTGTCTTATATGTTAATTCTGTCGCCTGTCTTTTGAGTCTAGTGGAAGAATAACCGGGTATATATTCCCTTAAAGGTGTAAAAGCAATAAGTAATGTTGTTAACCCGATAAGCCCTATAATAAATAAGGTCCCAGTGACAAACACATTTAGTCTGCTAAGTTTAAAAGAAATCTTTTCTTCAAAAGTACTTTCGTTAAGTATCACTAGTCGATACTTATGTAGAAGCTTTCTCCGAATTTCTTTTCTCTTTTTTCTTTTTTTGGCCATAAAACACAAAGATAAACTTCGATTTGAATTAACTAGTAAATAGCTTTTAAATTTATAGTCTTCCAAAATTCAAGCTATGTATAATTTACGGATTGAACACATTTTTTGACTTTTACAATTTAAAATAGATCTTCCCGTTACTGTTAACAGTAATATAAGTACTTTTTTTAGTATCTTTGTAATCCATTAAATTTTAAAATTATGGTATCATTAATTACCTTTTTAGCAATAGGTCCCTGGCAAATAGCCATAATCGTCATGGTTGTTTTACTTTTATTCGGAGGCAAAAAAATACCTGAATTAATGAGAGGTTTGGGGAGTGGAATTAAAGAATTTAAGGACGCCTCTAAAGAAGACGATCAACTTGAGGAAAAGAAAGAAGAATAATTAAGAAATTTCTTAACAGATAAAAAGCGCCCTTACTGGCGCTTTTTTTTTGGATATAAAATATTTTATTTTTGTTTTATACCTATCAGTTTATCTTTTAATTCTTTATTTTATTGGTCTAATAGACAATTAGATACAACGTTTCAAGTAATTTTGTAATATTTTCCATACAGAATTTAGAAACATTCCTCCTTCCTTTTTATCGATAAAATACATAAGTTGATCGTACACGACAAAAAACATCTCTTTCACAACAAAAAATAAATCAGGAGTATTAATACCTCTAATTTGGTCGTTAAAACAATCATATTGGTGAAACTCAGCCTAATCATTTAAAACAATAATAACTTAAGGCCGATAGTCATATTTCCAAGCCATTGAACTAATGAATACAAAATTAATACAGCTTTTTCTTGCTATACTATTTCTAATTACAAATGGGGTAAGTGCACATTGGAATGAATCAATAATAGCATTTACATCGGTAGATGTAACAACTTATCACTATACAAGCATTGAACCTACTAAAAATGATGTTAAGACTTCAACACCCGATACAGATGTTGATTTTAGACGAATGGCCAGAGAATACGGCATCCCTACAAGATTAGTCAAAGATTTTTCAGCTGCTCAAAACGGATACTACATTATTGCCGGAGTTTACGGAGACCGAGGGAACGCCAGTAAATTTGCTAAAAAATTGAGGCTTAAGCGACTAAATCCTATTATCATTACCCATCCTGTTAGCAAATTAAACTATGTATCCCTGGCCCAACATGAGAATTGGAAAGATGCAATTAACTTATGTTCTTCGGGAATGAATGGAAAATATCAGTCCGAAGTTTGGATTCTGAATGTTCAGGGTAATAATTTGGCTCAAAGCACTGAGAATTTGACTATCGACGTCAAGAAATCAAAAGAAAACACGCGCAATACATCAAAAGAATTTATTAGAGCAGCAAAGGAGAATAAAATCGCAGCCCGGATAGTTCCCGGATTCAAGGGTTTAAGGAATGGCTATTATATAGTAGCTGGTGTATTTGGGGATATTGATAATGTTAAATCTTTCCAGGAAAAATTGAGTAAATCAAATCTGGTTTCCAAAGTAGCAACTCATCCTGAAAGTGAGTTAAACTATGTATATATCAAAGAATCTAAAGGTTGGGAAGAGGCAATAAATGCCTGTAAGTCCAATCTGCAAGGAAAGTACAACGATAAACTATGGATCATGAACGTCTTTGATCCAAATGAAGTAACAATCACAAAAGATTTGCATGCATCGGTTAAGAATAGGAAAACCGTGTTAGAGTCCCTAAATAAAATATATCCGGAGCATCTAAAACCACTTGTGCCTTCCCGAATATTAAAAAAAGGATCCTCTATTTTTACTAATGATAAACTACTTCAAAAGGCAGATTTTTACTTTAGTAAAATGTGGTATGCCGAAGCTGCCGAACTCTACGAGCAGGTTCTGGAACAAGATCCTAATAATCAATCTTTTAAAATAATAGAAAAGGCCGGGGATTCACATTATTATAATACTAATATGGAAAGAGCATATTATTGGTATGATAAGCTGTATACCGATTACAAAAATGAGATGTCTGCCGAGAATATCTTTAAATATGCCCATTCTTCAAAGGGTACCGGGAAGTACGCCAGAGCCAAACGTTTGATGCGATTGTATGATCGAGAAATGAAAAAAGGAAATCCCCGTGCATTAGAAGATTTATCAAGGGCAACTACCAATGAAATTGTATTGGACAATATATTAAACACAGAGGAAATAATTAACATTGCCAATTTGGAAATAAATTCTGAATATTCAGATTTCTCTCCGATGTTCTATAATGATGACGAGATGGTATTTTCCTCCGCTATGGATTCCTCTTTTTTTAATACCAGGCGGTATAAATGGAATAACCAGCCCTTTCTTGATCTATATGTCGCTAAAATAAACAAGGAATCTCAGGAAGTTAAGGATGCCATTAAATTTTCGAAAAAAATAAATACCAAATACCATGAGGCATCCGTGACATTCTCCCCGGATAATCAAACGATGTATTTCACAAGGAATAATTATGGCAAAAAGTTAAAACGAGATAAAAACGGAAATAATAATTTGAAAATATACATGTCCAAAAAAATTGATGGTGAATGGACTGAAGGTATAGAACTCCCATTTAATAGCGATGATTTTTCTACAGGCCATCCTGCCCTTAGCCCTGATGGAAAACAACTGTATTTTGTTTCCGATATGCCCGGAAGTATGGGTATGACCGATATTTTTGTAGTTGATGTACTTAGTGATGGTCAATTTTCCGAACCTAGAAATCTTGGTCCGGAAATTAACACCGAACGAAAAGAAATGTTCCCGTTTATTAACGAAAAGAAACTATATTTTTCTTCAGATGGGCATGTTGGTTTGGGGGGTCTGGACATATACGAGGTGGCTTATGATGACGATGCAGGTTTTCTGGAGGTAAGGAACGTAGGTCAACCAGTAAATAGTAAAAGAGATGACTTCTCATATATTGTAGATGAAGAAACGCAAAAAGGCTTTTTTGCATCAAACAGAAGGGGTGGTAAAGGGGATGATGATATTTATTCATTTCAAAGATTAATTCCTGAGGAAGCAAACGAAAACGCAATTGCAGGGGTTATAACTGAATTAGTAACGGGAGAAGTAATGCCTGAAGCATTGGTAATGCTCTTAGATGAAAATAATATTAAGCTAAAAGAAGTAGTTACCGGTGAAGATGGAAGCTTTGTGTTCGAGGATCTTGATAGTTCTACAAAATATATTTTAAAGACTGTTAAAGGCACCTATTTTATTGACGAGCAATCTGTACATACTAAGGAAAATGAGTTAGTGCAGGCCGATGTGTCTTTGAAAAAACTTGAAGAACTAATTATTCTGGAAGATGGGATCAGAAAGTTAAAAATAGATATGATATTCTTTGATTTTGACAAGTTTAATATCAGAAAAGATGCTGCTAATGAACTGGATAAACTGGTTGAGGTAATGAATGAGCACGAAACTATGGTTATTAAAATTGAATCTCATACAGATTCCAGGGGTAAAAGAGCTTATAATAAATATCTGTCAGATAAAAGGGCAAAATCCACACGAGAATATCTGATATCACAAGGAATTTCTCCTGATCGCATTCAAAGCGCTATAGGATATGGAGAAGAAAGATTACTCAATGAATGTGATGGTACGGTTAGGTGCAGTTCAGCAAAGCATCAGCTCAACAGGCGTTCAGAATTCATAATTGTAAAGATGTAGTTTAAATAGGAATAATTAACCCAAAGCATTCTGTTTATTTATACTCACCCGTATACTTAAATACGCTGATTTTTATCCATGGGTTCTCTTTAATCTATTGAATTTCACAACTCTATGTAGCACTTTCACAACAAAGCTACTTCCCTAAATACGTATTAAAAGAAATTTTAGTTATAAATATAATCTTAGATCTTAAAGTCCAACCTATGAAACATATATTACTTTTTAAAGAAATTTACACTGAGGCCTTCAAAAATCTTGGCCATGTAATAATAAAAAATTATTTCAAAGCATTTTCGTGGTTTTGTTTTATCTCTTTTATTATTGTGCTTTACGCATTTTTGTTTAGAGTAGCTACGGGATTTGCTTTCGATTAACACCAAGCAACCTAAATACTAAAGAGCGCCTCTAACCAGGCGCTTTTTTATTTTCTACACCCTCTTCTCAGGTTCTCAAATAATGTCTGCTCTCCGTGCATTTAAACGCTCATTTCATGCCGTTTAAAGATGATGGAAAGCAAGCCTGTTCTTACGCCAAATATTTTTGCTCTTCAACCGATTTATGTACAATATTTAATCCATAAAAAGATCTTTGTTCTAATTAACTTCAAAAAATACACTATATGGATAAAATATTACTTTTTAAAGAAATCTACTTAGAAGCTTTCAGAAATTGGACTAACATTTTTCTAAATAAATATTTTAAAGTATTTTCCTGGTTTTGCTTTGCTTTACTGCTCATTACTATATATGCTTTTATATTTAGAGTAGCCACTGGTTTTGCTTTTGACTAATTACCTGAGGTACAAAATATCAAAAGGCCCTTAAAATATATTTTCAGGGCCTTTTGAATAAATATTATTTGGGCCTAATTAAAGCGTACTGTTTTGAGAATGGCTTCAAGTTCAAACATATAGTCTCTTTTGTTAGTTGCAGGAGCAAAAGTAAATCCTTCCAGGATCAATTTTCTGTTATTTGCCTTGTCATTTATAATATAGGTCAAAAAAGGACCTGCCATAGGATAATTTTGTATCTCCCAGATCCCTCTGGCTTCTACTGCCTTTTTTCCGGAAATCTCTGCCGGGAAAACATATGGGGCAAATGCCTTTTCCGTTACCATATAGGTTGTTTTATTAGGTATATCAGGTCCCGGGATATACTTTTCCCCAATCGAATCCCTCATCTTTACAATATCTTTGACTAATGTGGAATCATTTTCAAAACTGTCCCAAGGCATAGAGTACACAATTATGTTCATGGTTCCTTTGGGTATTTCACGGTCTATCCAAACAAAATTATCTTCTTCTTTCCCAACCTTATAAATTGATGGTAGCCTAAGAGAAATGTCAAATTTGGATTGCAGTATTGTATCTTTATTAAGAGAGCGTAAAAATCTTTTTTGTGCCTCTTTCATTTCTGTACTTTTGAAAGACGCAATGATTTTATCTGCCCCGGCATCCAGATTATTAATAAGCTCTTCTTCTGTTTTACCTTTGATTACCCCGACCTTTTGAGGTGTTGCGTATAAATCGGTTTTTATATGTGCTAAATCCAGGCTGTCTAAACTAACGAATAAAACGGAACGTCTATGCCTTGTCATCCCTGTAAATACTTGTTGGGGCATGTGTTCTATAGAAAATTGAGGTTCGTTCCAGGTAAGTCCAATTATCGGTGCCGCAAAATGTTCCCTTACCTTATCCCCCACCTTGCCTTCCCAAAGCTCATTATCCATGACCACAGCGAGTGAATTGATTGCACCCACCGAAACAGGTTTATATTTTTTTTTATTTTTATCGTTACAGGAAATTAATATAAAAAGAGATAAAAATAGCATTCCAAAGTATTTCATATATTTCATTTTAGGATGAACAATCGCACAGTTTCAATTTTGTACCTGGCTGCAGATTGTTACCGCTAATACCGTTCCATTGTCGTAATTTTTCAATGGTAATTCCGGGATATTTTCTGGAAATAGTCCATAATGAATCGCCTTCTTTTACAGTGTGAACTTTAGAGTCGCCTGAAAAACTAACTGCGGGAGTAGATTTTATTGGTGTTTTTTTATTTGAAGATACCACGGTTATAGGCTTTCTGGGATATATGGTCAGTCGTTGACCTATTCTTAAATTATTACTTCTAAGGCCGTTCCATTTTTTAATTTGGCTAACTCCAACACCATATCTTTCAGCTATCCTCCCCAGGTAGTCCCCGCTCCTTACCCTATATCGAATTCTGTCTTCCGCTGTAACCAATTTGGGTAAGGCGCTTTCTTTGCTTTTATTCTCTTTTTCTGCGAATGCATAAATCGCTGTTTCGTTGGCTACAAATTTCCCAATAGCATCTTTTGGGAGACGCAAGAAATAATTTTTCCCTTTTATTTTGGGAATTATATCTAGTTTGTATGAAGGATTAAGAACTTTTAGTTCTTCATTACTTACGCCGACCAACTTTGAAATTTGATCAAAAGTAATAAGCTTTTTGACATGAACCGTATCAGTTTCAAAATAAGGCCGTTCAACCTTATTTAGCTTAATTCCATGCTCATTTGCATACTCAAACAAATACATAGTGGCTAAAAATGCTGGCACGTATCCCGCGGTTTCTCTGGGAAGATTCCTTCTTATATTCCAATAATTTGTATAACCGCCCGATCTTCTAATAGCCTTATTTACATTGCCGGGGCCTGAATTGTACGCTGCCAAAGCTAAATCCCAATCCCCAAAGGTTTCATAGAGTTTAGAGAGATATTTACATGCCGCTGCAGTTGATTTAATGGGGTCGCTACGTTCATCCACATAACTACTAACATCCAATCCATACATCTTACCAGTGCTATACATAAATTGCCAAAGACCGGTTGCGCCCACTCTTGACTTTGCCCTGGGGTTTAACGCAGATTCCACGATTGCCAGATATTTTATTTCCAATGGAATATTGTAATTGTCTAATTCCTGCTCAAACATGGGAAAATAAAACTGGCTTGCTGTAATCATGCGTTCCATAAATTCATGCTTCCTCAACAAAAAAGACTGAATTACTCTTTCCAACGAAGGGTTATATGCAATGTTAAATGGAGTTTTCTGATTAAGTAATTCCAGCCGTTCCTTTAACACATCAG
This sequence comes from uncultured Eudoraea sp., assembly GCA_964536335.1. Taxonomy (GTDB): domain Bacteria; phylum Bacteroidota; class Bacteroidia; order Flavobacteriales; family Flavobacteriaceae; genus Eudoraea. Next base: position 12,867 of record CAZHWD010000126.1, read on the forward strand.
TTTCAATGGTACGCTGTTCTAAGGAGTCTATATCCAGATTTGAGACATAATTATACATGTCATCATAAAGACTTGCGTTTTCATATAGTTCCTTCATCCATAAACTGTCATATTTAGCAGCCTTAGCATTATCCTTAAGGTTGTAGCCTTCACTTGCTGTGGTAGATTCAATTGAATTGTCATTTTTGGTCAAAGTTTCCCCGAATACAGCATTCAGGTTAATTGGTTTTTTGATTATTTCAACCTTTTCTTTAGTCGATTTGTTTAATGAGGTCGTGGTCTCTAAAATAGGAGATGCTTCTTGTTTTTGCGCCAACAAGGGCCCAACAAAAACAAGAAGAAAAATGTAAAGAATGATTTCTCTTATTGCGGTCATAAATCTGATTTTTGGCCGTAGGGTGTAAGCGAAAATCGCATTTTTTTATGAAACATTAAAATAATGCTTCTAAAACTATTTTTAAAAAACAAAAAAACCTGTTTATCGATAACGCCTTTAAGCCTCTAATATTGCCGCAATTCCAGGTAGAGATTTACCCTCCAGGCTTTCCAACATAGCTCCTCCACCTGTAGATACATAGCTTACTTTATCTTCAAACCCAAACTGTTTTACAGCAGCTACTGAATCTCCTCCCCCAACTAATGAAAATGCACCATTTCTCGTGGCTTCGTCAATAAAATTCCCTACGGATATGGTGCCTTTAGCAAAGCTATCCATTTCAAAAACGCCTACTGGACCATTCCACAGTATAGTCCTGGAGGAAAGTATTACTTCTTTAAAGATATCTAAAGTCTTTGGTCCGGCGTCTAATCCCTGCCAGCCATCAGGGATGTCATCAACAGCCACAATTTTTGTGTTTGCATTGTTATTAAAGTCATCGGCAGCTATGACATCTACAGGAAGATGAATCTGAACTCCCAATTCTTTAGCTTTCTGGAGTATGGTAAGTGCAAGATCCATTTTATCATCTTCACATATTGAATTTCCTACTTTGCCCCCTTGCGCCTTTATAAAAGTATAGGTCATTCCACCCCCAATAATCAAGTGATTTATTTTGCTCAGGATATTTTCAATAATGGTAATTTTTGAGGAAACCTTAGCGCCTCCAAGTATTGCTGTAACAGGCTTTTCTCCCGTTTTCATAACCTTATCTATGGCCTTGATTTCTTTTGCCAACAGGTACCCAAAACATTTTTTATCAGGAAAAAAACCTGCCACTATTGTCGTAGATGCATGAGCTCTGTGGGCTGTGCCAAAAGCATCATTGACAAAAATATCTCCTAAGTGTCCCAATTGTTCTGCAAAGGATGTGTCTCCTTTTTCTTCTTCAGCATAAAAGCGAAGATTTTCCAGTAAAAGTACTTCTCCACTTTGCAATTCTGCAACCGCTCTTTCAGCCTTTTCACCTACACAATCATCTACAAACTTCACCTGAACACCTAGGACCTCTGAAACTTTATCACAAATGTGCGATAATGATAACGCAGAATTCCTCTCGCCTTTAGGTCTCCCAAGATGACTCATAAGAATAGCGCTTCCACCATCTTCCAGGATTTTAATTATTGTTGGTTTGGCTGCCTCAATTCGATTTGAATCAGTTACACTAAAATCCCCATCTAGTGGAACATTAAAATCTACACGTATTAATGCTTTTTTATTTTCAAAATTAAAATCATCTACTGTTTTCATTCGGAATAATTGTTTTGAGAATGGCAAATGTAAAGATTATTACAATTCAGTTAAAGGTGGCTTCAATAATTTATTGTTAGATAATCAAATGTCCTATATTTGAAGGTATGTTATTTAAGGATATTCTAGGGCTTTCTCATATTAAAAATCATCTTTGGTCAAGTGCTGATTCAGGGCGTATACCACATGCACAATTATTTGTAGGTCCCGAGGGTAGCGGTACACTTGTAACCGCTCTGGCATATGCCCAATATTTATTGTGTAAGAATTCAGATGGTGAGAACTTACCCATTGAAGATCCATGCAACCTGAAATGTACTTCTTTATCCCATCCAGATTTACACTTCGCATTTCCCGTATCCAATTCGAATAAAGTAAAATCGCATGCTGTAAGTAATAATTATTTACAAGAATGGCGTCAATTTGTGAAAGAACAACCTTATGGAAATCTTTTTGATTGGTACCAACTTATTGGCATTGAAAAAAAACAAGGGCATATAGGGGTTGACGAAGCACATGATATTGTAAAAAAACTCTCCTTAAAATCCTATGAGGGTGGATATAAAATAATGATTCTCTGGATGGCTGAAACTATGAACATCGCTGCTTCAAATAAGCTTCTAAAATTAATTGAGGAGCCTCCGGATAAGACTGTATTCATATTTATTGCGGAAGACAAAGAACAGATCCTACAAACAATACGTTCCAGATGTCAGACATTACACTTTCCGCCTTTATCTGAAGATGCTATTGCCGCTGCATTGATAGAAAAAGGGCTAATGAGAGAAGAAGCGTTAAGAGTTGCCCATGAAGCGAATGGAAATTTTAACAAGGCCATGGATCTTATGAACAAAGATTCTGAAGAATTAATTTTTGAAAAGTGGTTTGTACAATGGGTACGCAGTGCATTTAAAGCAAAAGGTAATAAAGCGGCTATTCATGAATTAATTCTCTGGAGTGAAGAAGTTGCCAAAACCGGAAGAGAAACTCAGAAAAAATTTCTAAAGTATTGTTTGGCTGTAATGAGACAGGCCATGCTATTAAATTATAATGTCAAGGAATTGGTCTATATGCGCATTCATATTGACGGTTTTCAGCTTGAGAAATTTGCCCCTTTTATTCACGAAAGAAATATTTTATCTATAGTAAACGAATTGGAAGAAGCGATTTATCATATTGAGCGCAACGGGAATTCAAAAATTATACTGACCGATTTATCTATAAAACTAACCCGTTTATTGCATAAACGGGCAGCTCAATTATTATAATCTAATCTAAATACTTGATAATAAAATAGTTATATAAAATATATTATGGAAATCATACTGAATAATGCGGCCGCCATTTTAATCTTACTATTCCTGATAATTACTTTTTTACAAAGCGGGTTTGATAAGATAATTGATTGGAAAGGAAATCTGGGTTGGTTGCAAGGGCATTTTGAAGATACGCCTCTGAAAGACCTGGTTCCATTCTTGCTTGCTACTATTCTTCTTACGGAAGTGGCTGCAGGCTCAATATGTGCAGTAGGACTTTGGCAACTAATTTATATTGGAGAAGGTACCATTGCGCTTTATGGAGCCATCTTGTCATGTATAGCCTTGCTAATGCTGTTATTTGGTCAAAGAATTGCTAAAGATTATGACGGGGCAAGAACCATTGCAATCTATTTTATTCCGGCAATTTTTCTTGTTTTTCTACTTCAGCCTTAAATCAAAATCAAATTTAACACACCAGATGAACTCGTCTTTCAGCTTTAAAGAAATTTTCTTATTAGAGATTTAAGGGTAAATTAAGCCTCAATATCAGTTCTTGTACTTCTCATTGAGGATTTTCAATATGTCCTGTGTAAGATCCCTGGCCTCAGTTCCATATAGCACACTGCCACCATCTCCACCGCTTAAGATATAAGTAAAGTCATTACTTTTTCCATAACTATTAATCTCCTTCTTTACTTTACTTATTAAGCTATCCATTTCGATTTGACCTTCAGATTGCATTTGTTGTTCTTCCTGCTGTAATTGCTGGCCCATAAACTGACCCCTTTGTTGTAATAAACCATACTCTTCCTGGGCTTGAGTTTGGGGCATGCTTTGAGCTTTGGTCTGAAAAGCCTGTGCTTCTAATTGAAACGCCTGGGAGATACTATCTCTTCTTTTATTTAATGCTTCTGCTTTAACTTTAAATCTGGCTTCGATATCAATTTTTTCCTGATAACCATCCATCATTTTTACGTTATCAACAAAGCCAATTTTATTTTGCTCACAAGCAACTGCTACGATTAAAAATATTGCTAAAACTATTTTCTTCATGTGGTCATTAAATTTAGTTCGGCAAAAATAGTAAAGGTTTTTGTAATGATTTGAATTTTATTCAATAATTAGTCCGGCTGAACTTAAAAGAGAATTTATACCTTTCCATTGGTGATCAAATCAATAATAGATATTGTTTATGTAATTTAAAATATACATGTACATTATCTATTATTGCCGAAGTTATTTAGCTTCCTGTAATTGATAAATTACAAGACTCTTAGGAAAATCTATACTGAGTTGAATAATATGAGCTTAAATCGCTTTAAAATGCCTTTTCAGCCTTTTTTAAGAATATAAAGAAGAGATGAATACTCTTTTGTTTTCCATGCGCTTAGATTTGATTTTAGTCCAACCAAAAATGCTTTTAAAAAATTTCCCTTCCCGTGTTTATATTTTTCGGAAAGCAGAGAGACGTAGAAGGAATCGAATATCATGGGTCTTGTTTTTACTACCGTCATCCCGTTTTTAGCAAAAAGCTTTCTAATAGACAATTGTGAGAAATGAGAAAGATGCCTGGGAACATCATAAGCGGCCCAATACTCTTTATAATATTTAGCATCATAAGATTGGAAATTAGGAACTGCAAGGATCAAAGTCCCGTCTTTATTTAAGAGGGATGCTATTTTCTTTATCTGTAATTCCAAATTTGGTAAATGTTCAAGAACATGCCAAAGAGTGATTGCCTGAAAACCCTGTTTCCCTAGAAGATCAATATTTTCTTTTAGTTCCAATCCTTTATTAATTGCCAAATCCCTCGCCTTTTTATTGGGCTCAATCCCATATGTTTCCCAGCCACTATGCTTTGCAGATTCAAGGAAAGAACCAGTCCCCGCTCCAATATCCAATAATGTTTTGTACGAAGTGGTATATTTATTAATTAGGTTAACTTTTTTTCTAATGTTGTACTTTTTAATATTTTGATAGACCTTTTCAACTAAAGTTTTTGAGGCATCTGTATGAGAAATATATATTTCGCTGTCATAATAATTTTCGAGATCTTTTGGCTCCGGGTTTGTTCGTAACATATTTAATTCCGTATCCAATAATAATTCGAATTCTTCACCTGAAACCGAAAAATCTTTTGTCTTTAAAAATCTCTTCATGCTCAATTAGTATTGCCTAGAATTTCTTTTTGTATTTCGAAGATAGTTTAAAACCTTGTCTTGAAAAAACGAATTTGTAATAGGTGTACCTCACTTTATTCCTGATTACTTTTGAGCTTTTAAGTATTGTTTACTTAATTTTAATGGAAATCCATTCCATGCTTTAGTAGTAGATGCCGATACTCCATATTTTAGATGACGAATGGTATAGTCTAATCTTTGTTCCACGTGGAACAATCCTTTTCTATCTTCCCATATATACAAGCAAGACACTTATATCACTTGGTGATACCCCGCTTATTCTGGAGGCCTGAGAAATTGTACCAGGTTGTATGGCTGCCAGCTTTTCCCTGGCTTCAAAAGAAAGAGATTTCAATTCACTATAGTCGAAGTTTTCTGGAATTTTAATGTTTTCCAATCGTTGAAGTTTGTCCGCATTATTTTTTTCTTTAGCTATATATCCTGCGTATTTCACCTGGATTTCAGCCTGCTCCAATACTTCTCTTTTTAAGTCATTATTATTTACATAATTCGAAACCTTTTCCAATTTCAGCATATGAGACATTGTGACCCCTGGTCTGGAAAATACTTTAAACATCTTATCCGATTGTTTAACCGGTGCCGAGGATACATCTTCTAGAATTGGATTAATTTGTTCCGGATTAAAGCTTGTTTTCTTGAAAAATTCAATAAAATCATTAGATTTTTTTTCCTTTTCTCTCATTGCAAAAAGTCGCTCCTCTTTGGCTAGCCCTATTTCATAACTTTTAGGTGTAAGCCTCAGATCAGCATTATCCTGGCGCAGCAGGGTTCTATATTCTGCTCTTGACGTAAACATCCTATAAGGTTCCTCCGTGCCTTTAGTAATAAGGTCGTCTATTAAAACGCCAATATAAGCTTCGTCTCTTTTTAAAATAAAAGGGTCATTTTCATTTATTTTTAAATGTGCGTTTATGCCGGCCATAATGCCTTGAGACGCCGCTTCTTCATATCCTGTGGTGCCGTTAATCTGCCCGGCAAAATACAGATTTTGCACTAGTTTGGTTTCCAAGGTATGTTTCAATTGAGTAGGTGGAAAATAATCATACTCAATTGCATATCCGGGTCTGAAGAATTTTACACCTTCAAAACCAACCACAGATCTTAAAGCTTTGTATTGTATCTCTTCCGGTAGTGAAGTGGAAAAACCGTTTACATAGACTTCCACAGTATGCCATCCCTCAGGTTCAACAAATATCTGGTGACTGTCTTTATCCGCGAATCGATTTATTTTGTCCTCAATAGATGGACAGTATCTTGGACCAATGCTCTTAATTCGTCCATTAAACATTGGTGATCTGTCAAAACCCTCCTTTAATAATTCATGCACTTCGGCATTGGTATGGGTCATATGACAATCGCGCTGCTCCGTTAAAGTATAAGATTCCAAAAATGAAAACTTTTCCGGATTTAAATCTCCCGGTTGCCTAATCATTCTGGTATAATCTAAAGATCTTCCATCTACTCTTGGCGGGGTACCAGTTTTCATGCGACCACTTTCAAATCCAAAATCTGTCAATTGCTCTGTAATTCCGGTTGCTGACTTTTCACCAGCTCTGCCACCTCCAAATTGTTTATCCCCAATATGTATTAGTCCATTTAGAAATGTACCGTTAGTAAGTACTACAGCTCTAGCCTTAATATCCACTCCCAAAGAAGTTCTAACGCCTATCACCCTATCACATTCAACAAGCAATCCTTTGACCATTTCCTGGTAAAAGTCGATTAGCGGGGTTTTTTCTAAAGCCAGTCTCCATTCTTCCGCAAAACGCATCCTGTCATTTTGGGCTCTAGGACTCCACATCGCAGGGCCTTTAGACTTATTCAGCATCTTAAATTGAATTGCCGATTTATCCGTAATAACTCCACTGTAACCGCCAAGAGCGTCAATTTCTCTAACAATTTGTCCCTTAGCTATTCCGCCCATAGCAGGGTTACAAGACATTTGTCCAATAGTCTGCAAATTCATCGTAACTAACAAGGTTTTTGAACCCATATTAGCCGCAGCTGCCGCAGCTTCGGCTCCAGCATGACCTCCCCCAACAACAATTACATCATACTTCTTTTCAAACATTTTTCCTTTATTGTTTCACGTGGAACAAATTAATTTTTTCATTCTCCTTAGTCCTCATTTCTTCTCTTTCACTCTCGGTCTTATCATTATAGCCCAATAAATGTAGAACTCCATGGGCCATTACCCTATGTAATTCCGTTATAAAATCTTCTTGAAATTTCAGTGCATTTTCCCTAACCCGATCTACCGAAATATAAATCTCACCTGACATAACACCTTCTTCGGAATAATTGAAAGTAACAATATCTGTATAAGTATCGTGTCCTAAATACTTTTTATTAAGTTTAATCAAATACTCATCAGTACAAAATATATAACTCAATTCGCCTAAATTGGCATTTTCACTGATCAATATATTATTAATCCACCTGGTATAATTCTCGCTATTCTCTAAATCAAAATTCGCTTCATAAAGAAAATCAATCATCCTTTCTAAAATAACTTCTTACCCTCTCTTGATAATTTTGCCGCAAAGGTAATGCTTGCCTGTTTAAAATCTCAATTTCATTTTTATAATTCTCAAGTATGTCAGGCCTGGTTAAAACAGGATTTTGAAACTGTTTAGTATTAGTCTGACTCTCTCTCTCCTCCTTCTTACCTTGTTTAAGAGCAGCATTCTCAAGTTTTAATAATTGATGCTCAATAAAATTCATCCTTTCTTTTGTTCTCTGTGTTACTCCATTCTCGAGAAGATCATTTTCGAAATCCTCCATTTGCTTAATGAGTTTTTGCGCAAGCCTTTTATCCCCGGCTCCTATCATGTCCTGTAATTGCTTCTCTAATTGCTGTTTTAAATACTCCTGTTCTTTATATATTTCATAAATTTCTTTCATTTCTTCCTCAGTCATGCCTCCTACACCTCCAGTACCCTCTTCTCCATCTTTTCCCATATTTCCCGTATTTCCTCCGTCTTCCTTACTATCCCTGCCCTGTTCAGTATCTCCTTGTTTCCCATCGCGCTCGTCCCCTTGATCACCTTGCTGTCCTTGTTTACCTGCTTTTTGACCCTTGCCTTCTTTACCTTCACCCCCCTCTTTTCCGTTTTCACCCATCTCACCCATCTTATCCTTGAGTTCACCTTGCCCCTTAATTATATCTGGTAGCTGAAACTCATCATTTGGGTTCCCAGATCCAGATCCTGCCTTCATACTTTGCTGCATATTATCGAGGAGGTTTGCCAAAAAATCGGCTAAGCTATTTGAAGCATTCAATACATATTGCTCATAGGCTGCGCCTTGATATATCTTATTATCCGCTATACTCTCAAGTGACTTGTCTATATTATAATAAACTTCTGTTATTTGTTCATTTACAAACTCTGATAATTCCGCCCTCCTAAGTGATAAGGCAAATAAACTATCGTCTATATGTTCAAACAAATTTCGTAAATCCTTTTGTTTCCTTACACTTCCCGAATAATTTGCCATATCAAAGTCTGAGTTTTCCAGCTGATCAAATAACTTCTCCTGTTTAAACGAAAAAGTAACTAAATTATCTAAAATCTGACGTAACATCTCAGCGTCCTCAGTAATAGTTGATTCCCCGCTCGAAGAGCCAGATGCACTCAACTCTTCACTCATTTCCTGCATTTTCTGAGAGGCAGACTTTTGTTTTTGTTTTGCTTTATTCGCAGATTTCTCTTTTATGCTATCATTAGCAGATTGTTCATCCCCTTTATATTTATTCAACTCATCCAAAGCCTCCTCCTGATCATCTTTAATTCCCTCTTCTTTACTCTTATCTATTTTCAGATCTAGTGGCTTTTTAAGATCCTTATTGTCTTTTTTAAGTTCCTCCAGTTCCTTTGCAAGATTTTCGAACTGTTTATTCATTTCCTTCTGTAAATTCGGGTTTAACTCATCAACTTTTACTTCGGATAACACATTTTGCTTTTTAGCTAGTTTTTCCAAATCCTTAGCCAATTGAGCTGCCTTTTCTGTTACATAATAACGTTTTGTTAATTCTAGCAGTTGCTCCAAATTTCTTTTGCTGTTTTGCTGTTTCTTACCTAGTTCTTCAAGTCGCTTTGATAATTCCTCCTTGTCTATTTTGTCCGCAACCTTTTTGAGCTCTTCTATGAGTTTCTCGTTCTTCTTTGCTTCAATTTCCTGGCGTTCCAGGCGCTCTCTGAGCATTTTATTGAGTTTATTCTCCTTGTCAGTTGGTTCAAGATTATCCTTTAATTGCTTGCTGAACTTTTGCATTAACTGCTCCTGATCCTGTTGCTTTTTTAGGAACTCCTTTACTTGCATCTGGTCATTGAAATTGAGGCTGTTCTTTTCTTTTTGTTCTCTATTTAATTCTTTTAATGATTGTTCTTGTGTTTTAAACTTTTCCAAAGCCTTATCCATGCTTATAATAATAGCTTGTTGAGCTTCTAACTCCTTATTATTGAGGTCATTACTGTCTAATATTGTAGTCGTAAATAGTTGTGTTTTAGAAGTTTTTCCGTTGTGAATCGCATCATTGTCTACAGCTTCAAAATAGTAAGTATAAGCCCGCCCCTCTTCCAAATTTAAACCTGTAGGAAAAGTGTAATAAAACTGATTATAATTGGTATTCGGTGTCCCCAGGCTAAGAACCTGTTTCTCATCTTTATTATTATCCGGATAGCAAATTAGCTTAATTGAAACCAATTCATAATCATCTGAAGCCTCTCCAATGAAATAGGCCATATTAGGACTAAGCGAGTCCGTAACCTTCTTTGCCGTAATTGACGGAAAAGCATCCTTTACTACCCTAAAATGGTATTCCAGTTTTTCATAGTTTACAACATTACTGTTTGATGTAGCTAAAGCGTAATAAAACTCATTATAAATAGTCTTACTGAGTGAAAATGTGTTTTGATTATTATTTAATGAAATAGTAGTGTCCTTGCTAATTATTACAATTTCTTCCGTATTTAGTCCTTCCAGTTTCCAGTTTACTCTAGTTCCTTCCGGGAAGGTTGCATTTCCAGTGCTCTTAAGAATATCTGAAGGTCTTTTAGTATATGCCGGATAATCCAACGTAATCTCAAAAAGTTGTATTGATGGCGTTTTCAATGCTTTCAACTCATAAATCTTCGAATCAATGTCATTAGCCTTAAAGAAAAATTTCGTTGTATTTAAAGGAGCAGTAAAAGTATATTCATATAAATCATTTGTCTTTTGAAGCAATATTTCTTTTCCATTTACAACGATAAAAACATCGGTTGGCTTGACTTTCCCTTCAGTTGCAACCTGAACTGTGTAGCTAGTGTCTTCCAATACTACTAAATCTCCGGATAAAAGCCTGAACTTAAAAGGAGCTGGCGGTTCATATGCCATATCATAATTTATAACCCGTTCATAAGAGCTAAAAAATGAGTTAATATTTCCCGAAATCCATAACAATGCCACGGTTAAAACCGGAATCGTTACATATTTAAGGTACTTATAGCTATCCTTAAGGTTGATAGCTCCAGTAAAAGGCACCATTGTTAAATTATCTGAACGCTGTTGAATACTTGCCAACAAAAGCTCAGATCTGTCATTGTCCTCAGCTAAATCAAGCAGATTGTACAATTTATCCCCGACTTCCCGAAAATGTTTCCCGATCAATAATGAAGCTTCTTTATTGCTTATTCCTTTTTTAAGTTTGAACAGATAGAAAATGGGAATTGCTATATAATGATAAAGTAAGAATGCCTCAACTGCTAAAAACAATAATAACAGTATAAAACGCCCTTCTGAATTAAGCCAGAAAAAGTATTCTATTCCTAGTATTACCATAAAATACAACACCCCAAAAGCTAAAAAAAGCAACCCGCCTTTTATCAACATTTTCGTATAATACTTGCGGCTAAACTGATTCAGTTTATTTAGTATGTTGTCATAACTGCTCAAATTCTGCTATATTTAATACCAAGATACCTGTTAAACTAGATTTTTGCCTCAATTATTTGTTAAAAAGTAGTGAATGAAAGATTTGAAGTACCTTGCCGCATTTACTATACCAATCTCCGCCTTTATTGGAATATACTTTAAGGGATATTGGAGTTTTATTACGCCAGCTTATGCATTTTTATTGATCCCGGCTTTAGAGTTGCTACTTCCTATAAGTACCACAAACTATGAAGGAAAGGAAAGAGAAGCTAAGCTGAAAAATAAGCTTTTTGACTGGTTGCTTTATCTAAATATTCCTTTAGTTTTTGGCCTGTTTTACTATTCCTTAAATGAACTTGCTACCAGCCCTCAAGAAACCTATGAACTCGTCGGTATTATAATATCAATTGGAATTGTGCTGGGAACCAATGGTATAAATGTAGGGCACGAGTTAGGTCACCGGGTAAATGGTATTGAACGCTTTTTGGGTAAGTTATTACTCCTTCCATCTTTATATATGCACTTCTACATAGAACATAACTACGGGCATCATGTTCACGCGGCTACCAAAGAAGATCCTGCAACAGCTAAATACAACCAATCGGTATATTCTTTTTGGTTAACCTCTGTTTCGCGACAATACATAAATGCCTGGGTTATTCAGAGAAAATTGTTGCAATCACAGAACAAGAGTATCTTCTCTTTATATAATGATATGCTGTGGTATACCATATTTCAGTTTGTGCACTTAAGTCTTATCTACTACCTTTTTGGTTATTCAGTACTAGTATATGCCATCTTAGCAGGTTTAGTCGGATTTTTACTGCTTGAAACAGTTAACTATATAGAACATTATGGTTTGATTAGAAAAAAACTACCTTCAGGCCGTTATGAGCGAGTTCGAGAGGTTCATTCCTGGAACAGTAATCATATAATGGGCCGCATCATTTTATATGAATTGACGAGACATAGTGACCACCACTTTAAATCATCCAAAAAATACCAGATTTTAGATTATCATAATAGTTCACCCCAAATGCCATTTGGTTATCCAACTTCAATGGTCCTGTCATTTCTGCCTCCGTTATGGTTTAGAGTAATGAATTCCAGAATACCCGATGAAATGAAAAAGTCAAGTTTATAATTTATTTTATTGTGCTTTTTTAACAACTATCTTTGTCGCCTAACTTAATTTAAATGAGTAAAAAAGTACGTGTTCGGTTTGCTCCAAGTCCAACGGGTCCGTTACATATAGGCGGGGTTAGAACTGCCCTCTATAATTATCTCTTTGCTAAACAAAACAATGGGGATTTTATTCTCAGAATAGAAGATACGGATCAAAATCGCTATGTCGAAGGTGCAGAAAAATATATCATTGATGCCTTAAACTGGTGCGGTATACCTTTTGATGAAGGTCCGGGTAAAGAATTAGACCTTGGCCCATACAGACAAAGCGAACGCAAATTACTTTACAAGAAATACGCAGATCTACTCATAGAGAGAGGAAAGGCATATTATGCTTTTGACTCGACTGAGAGTCTTGATTTTCACCGGAAGGATCATGAAAGTAAGGGTAAAACCTTCATATATAATTGGCACAATCGTCTAAAACTAGATAATTCACTTTCTCTCTCTCCCGAAGAGCTCCAAACCAGACTGGCCAGGGATGAAAATTATGTTATCCGTTTTTATAACCCACAGGATGAAGTATTGCGGTTAACCGACATCATTAGGGGCGATATACAGATTGACACCAACATATTAGATGATAAAGTATTATTCAAAAGTGATGGTATGCCCACTTATCATCTGGCAAATATTGTTGACGATCATCTTATGGAGATAAGTCACGTTATCCGCGGAGAAGAATGGTTGCCTTCATTGGCCCTGCATAAACAATTATACGATGCTTTCGGATGGCAGGCGCCTAAATTTGCACATCTGCCATTAATCATGAAACCTGAAGGAAAAGGTAAATTGAGTAAACGTGATGGGGAAAAAGGCGGGTTTCCTATATTTCCACTTTCCTGGGGAGATTCCGTAGGATATAAAGAGGCTGGTTACTTTTCGGAAGCAGTAGTGAATTTTCTTGCACTATTAGGCTGGAATCCCGGTACCGAACAGGAACTTTTTAAATTGGATGGGCTAATTAAAGCTTTCGACCTCAGTCGGGTGCACAAATCCGGAGCCCGATTTGATCCTGAAAAGACCAAGTGGTATAATCATCATTACCTTCAAGAGCAGGAAGATTCAATTTTATTAAATTCATTTAAACCTTTACTGGTTGAAAAATTAGCGAATCAAAAAGCATTTGATATCAGTCTATCGAATAATGATGATTACATTGCCCGTGTAATTTCTTTGATTAAAGAGCGGGCGTCTTTTGTGAATGACTTTTGGGAACTGGGCAGCTACTTTTTCCAGACACCTAATTCATATAATGAAAAGGTGGTTAAAAAGCAATGGAAAGAAAATACACCTGCCATTTTGAACAAAATTGCATTACTATTGGAATCCTTAGAAGATTTTTCCTCTCCTGTACTTGAAGAAATGGTTAAGAAATGGATTGGGGAAGAGCATTTGACATTCGGACAAGTTATGGCTCCTTTAAGGTTGGTTATGGTAGGGGATTTAAAAGGTCCCCATTTATTTGATATCATGGCAATGATTGGAAAGGAAGAAACTCTAAAAAGAATTGTATTAGCTTTGGCCAAATTGTAACAAATTGGTAATAATTCCGACATATCTTCTACATCTCTCAAACAGTATTCACTAACTTAATTTATACACTATGAGCAATTTACTTCTTATACCTATTGTTTTTATAGGACTTTTTATTCTTATGGCCTCATTTTTCATTGTTAAACAACAAACTGCTGTGATTGTTGAGCGCTTTGGACGATTTCACAGTACCAGAAATTCAGGATTGCAGATGAAAATACCGTTAATAGATCGTATCGCGGCCCGTCTGGGTCTTAAAATACAGCAATTGGATGTCATTGTTGAAACCAAAACTTTGGATGACGTTTTTGTAAAGCTGAAAATTTCTGTACAATATGTGGTTCTTAAAGAAAAAGTCTATGAAGCATTTTATAAGTTAGAATATCCTCATGATCAAATTACGTCTTATGTTTTTGATGTCGTTAGGGCTGAGGTTCCTAAAATGAAATTAGATGATGTCTTCGTAAAGAAAGATGATATTGCTATAGCCGTAAAATCTGAATTACAGGAAGCCATGTTGGACTATGGTTACGATATCATAAAAACATTGGTTACCGATATTGACCCGGATGCTCAGGTAAAAGAGGCTATGAACAGAATTAATGCTTCAGAACGTGAAAAGATTGCGGCACAGTTTGAAGGAGATGCAGCACGAATCCTGATCGTTGAAAAAGCCAAGGCAGAAGCTGAAAGCAAACGCTTACAAGGCCAGGGAATTGCTGATCAAAGACGAGAAATTGCAAGAGGTTTGGAAGAGTCTGTTGAAGTATTAAATAAAGTGGGAATAAATTCTCAGGAAGCCTCGGCTCTTATTGTGGTAACCCAGCATTATGATACACTTCAATCTATTGGTGAGGAAACCAACACTAATCTAATCTTACTGCCAAATTCACCACAGGCAGGAAGTGACATGCTCAATAATATGGTGGCTTCGTTTACTGCAAGCAATATGATAGGAGAATCTATGAAGAAACAAAATCCTAAAAAATAAGTATAGAAATATTAATACGATTTCTAAAACTCCTGCCCGAAAGTAATCCGGTAGTAGTTTTTCTTTTGATACTGTATTTTGGAATAATATGGATTTATTTCCCTAAATAATAGTAAAACCGGCAAAGATGATTTCTATTGGTTTTTTTTATTATCGGCCTTTACAATAGTATAGCGTAAAGGCCAAAAGCTCTTAAACAAGCTACAAATTTATCTATTTATATAAATAATACCAATCGTAATATTATTATAGATAATTATTCTCTATTCTAGGGCTTATGCTCTATTTTAGCCCATGTATCACGAAGGGTCACCGTTCTGTTAAATACCAAATTTTCCGGGGTAGAATCTTCATCAACATTAAAATATCCTAATCTCTGAAATTGAAAACGGTCGTTAATGTTTGCCTCTTTCAGGCTCGGTTCAACATAACCGGTAATGACCTCCAGCGAATTTGGGTTAATGAAATCGAGAAAATCTTTATCCTTATACCCATCTGGCGTTTCGTCTGTAAAGAGCCTATCATACAATCTTACTTCAACCGGTAAAGCATGTTTAATGGATACCCAATGCAGGGTGCCTTTAACTTTTCGTAAACTTTCTTCGCTTCCACTTCCACTCTTGCTTTTTGGATCATAGGTGCATTGAACTTCCAAAATATTACCATCAGCATCCTTTGTGCAGCTCTCTGCCTTTATGATATATGCACTTTTAAGACGAACTTCGCCTCCTAGTTTTAATCTAAAATATTTTCTGTTAGCTTCTTCCTTAAAATCTTCCTGTTCAATATATAACTCTTTAGAAAAAGGTAGCTGGCGAAAACCGGCTGATTCATCTTCCGGATTATTTTCTGACTTCAGCCATTCTTCTTTGCCCTCGGGATAATTGGTTATAACCAATTTTAAGGGATTTAAAACAGCCATTACCCTGGGTGCTATTTTGTTGAGATGTTCTCTAATGTGAAATTCTAGAAGTGAAACATCCACAACATTTTCCCGCCTAGCTATTCCTATGGTTTCAGCAAAATTCCGGATAGACTCCGGTGTAAAACCCCTTCTGCGCAGTCCTGATATAGTGGGCATTCTCGGATCATCCCAACCATTTACCAGCCCTTTCTCTACTAATTGAAGCAATTTACGTTTACTTACAACAGTATGGCTTAAATTTCTTCGGGCGAATTCACGCTGCTTTGGTCTTATTTTTTTATTATCAGTTACATTGTCCAGAAACCAATCATATAATTCTCTGTGTGGAGCAAACTCAAGAGTACATAGTGAGTGAGTTACCTGTTCTATATAATCACTTTCTCCATGTGTCCAGTCATACATAGGATAAATACACCAATCGGTATTTGTTCGGTGATGAGCTCTTTTCAGGATGCGATACATAATCGGGTCTCGCATTAGCATATTGGGTGAAGACATATCTATTTTAGCCCTGAGAACATGCGTTCCTTCCTCATAAAGTCCCTCTTTCATTCCTTTAAAAAGTTCAATGTTCTCCGAAACCGACCGGTCTCTATACGGGCTATTGACACCTGGTTCTGTAGGGGTGCCTTTTTGTTTGGCCATTTCTACAGATGATTGGCTATCTACATAGGCTTTACCCTGTTCTATAAGTTGTAGGGCCCAATCAAATAGAGATTGAAAATAATCAGAAGCATAACGTTCAGTATCCCATTCAAATCCCATCCACTTTACATCTCGCTTAATAGCGTCTACATACTCCTGCTCTTCTTTTATGGGGTTAGTGTCGTCAAACCTCAGGTTTACAGGTGCATTATACCGAAGACCAAGGCCAAAATTAAGGCAAATTGAGCTTGCATGGCCAATGTGCAAGTAGCCATTTGGTTCTGGTGGAAACCGAAATCTCAACGCATTAGAAGGAAACCCGTTAGCCAGATCCTCTTCAATAATATGTTCTATAAAATTAAGTGATTTAGGTGATTCACTCATGGATTTAATTTTGAAGCACAAATGTAGGAAAAATGAGGGTATGACAACTAATAAAAGATCCTCACCATACAATAACCCGATTTCACAACATATTTAAATGGTGCTACAACATTAAATTTCTATACAGGTAATTAAATGACATATTTGTTATTGCATACACTGGTAAATTCGAGTAAAACTTTAACAACGCATGTAAAACGAAAAAAACAACGAACGCCCATACGGTTTGCCAAAACCCAAATCCAGTAAGAGGTAAAACTGTAGTTCCCCCAAAACTACACTACTTATGAGAGCAAAACTATCCTTTAAAATCAAGTATTTCTTTTTGACCATACTGCTGTTAGGATGCATGCAACTCAGTGCACAGGTTCTAAATGCTCCTGTTGCCGCACCTAACCAGACACCACCTCCCGGAAGTTCTCCTTGGGATAAGGCGTGTGCCTCCAGTTCTTTTAATGATTACTGGGTTAATTTCACGTGGAGTCCTCCCTTAGTTAACAGTGACAATGAATTTATTCTTGAACTCTCCGATGCGAGTGGGAGTTTTGCAAGTCCGGTAGAACTTGCCCGAGATGCTACAAAAAATACAAATTTTGACTTCTATATTCAATTTTCAATCCCAACAGATACCAGGGGTGAAGGTTATAAAATGCGCGTTAGAAGTACCAGTCCGGCTGTTAATGGAGCGGCATCTGTCGCCTATCCAATGTATTATATTGATGTAAATTCCGGACTTACAATCAGACAGCAAGGCAATGCCGACTTTGGAGACGGTACAGCTGAAGTCTGCAACGGGAACTCTATTACCCTGGAGGTTTATAATCTTCCTAATGCAAATACCTATCAGTATAACTGGTATAGAAGCGGATCGCCTTTAGCCGAAAAAAGCGAGTCCATAACGGTTTCACAGGCAGGAATGTATAATGTAGAAATTGACTATGGCGCATGCTCCGGATCAGGTAATACCCTTTCAAACATCATTGATGTAACAACAGGAGCCAGCTTAGGAATAGCTATTAACACACCAACTAAAACTGATTTGTGTGCAGGTGAAACTGAAAATCTTGAGGCAAATATAAATAATGCCAGTTTAACATATACCTGGTTTAAAGATGGTACGGCCATTCCTTCATCCAATAATTATATTTATACTGTAGATGCTTCCGTACCTGGGTTTGAAGGTGATTATCAGGTCGAAATTTTTGGTCCCGGAGCTTGTGTAGAAAGATCTTCAGCGGTGACCATTACTAATGCCGGGAATTTTACGGTAACCAGAGATAATCCTGCCAACGTAGTAGTTTTACCTGGACAAAACGAAACATTAAGCGTCACTACTGACGCTTCTTCTCCCACTTTTCAATGGTATAGAGATGGGAGCCCTATATCGGGTGCCACAAGCAACAGTTTGTCAGTAAGCGAAACAGAAACTGGTTTATATTTTGCCAGAGTTTCACTAAGTGGCGGGCCTTGTTCTTCAACCTCCATTGATTCCGAAACTACTACGGTAGTTACTCCGACTTCTTTTGAGGTTATAATTGATTATGCATCTGCTTATGCGGCTTGTGCGAATAACAGTATTGTACTTGATGTAACGACCATTAATGCTATAGACTCAGGTGGAGGGGCGACTGATGTCACTGCTTCTCTTATCTCTGCATTTACATACCAATGGAAAAAAGATGGCAGTCCAGTAAGTGGAGAAACTTCAGCAAGCTTAAGTTTAACTGACATTACTGAAAATGGTAATTATGAAGTAGATGGTAATATTTCTACCTACAACGCAACTTCAAATTCCTTGACTGTTCAGCTATTGGTAAATGAGATTTTAACCATTAACAGTACCGGTCTTATTAGTTGCGGTCCTGCCGAACCAATTACAATAAACACCACCACGAATTTGTCTGGTGAATCTTATGATTGGTATAAAGATGGTGTAAATCTAAATATTACAGATATAGCTTTAACAGTTATAGAGCCAGGAACATACCAATTGGTATTAGATAGAAATGGTTGTCCTCTTCCTTCTAATGAAGTTGTTATATCCGGACTGGATCCTGATTTGATAACTCTTGACCCTTCCGGGACGATTGTTTTTCCTGAAAGTAGTTCCAGAACAGTTACCGCAAGTGGTGGTGACTCATACAGGTGGTATGATTCTAGCAATACTGAAATGAGTACTTCCTCTTCCGTAACATTTACAGAGGAAGGTTCTTATGTTCTTATAGCAACCATAGGGAATTGTGAAGTAAGCAGGAACGTGACTGTTGAATATCTTGACAACTTTAAAATACCTAATGTTATAACTGTCAATGGCGACGGAATAAATGATCAATGGATTATTCCTAATTCCTACTCCAATAAGGCTGAAGTGAATGTAATCATCTTCAATAGTTCAGGTAAGGAAGTACTAAACGAATTCAATTATCAAAACAACTGGCCTGAATCTTCAATGACTTTTGCCAAGCAAAATATGGTCTTTTTCTATAAGATAAAAGGTTCAAATGAAGTTTTAAAACAGGGTACCATAACCATTATCCGTTAAGCAGAAAAATGAAACTAAAACTCACATACCTGTTATTGTTCATCATGGCGCTTACTAAAATAAGTGCACAGGAAGATATTCCTTTTATCACCTATGATGTGCCTTCACAGAACCTATTAAAGTTTAATAGATTTCTAATAAATCCGACTTTCTCAACAGTACGTGAAGACTTGTCATATATTAATCTTTTACATAGAAACCAATCGGTATCATTTGATGATAATAACCAGTTATATTTTCTTAGTTACAGTGGTAGGATAAACGATAGATCCGGACTGGGATTAAGCCTTTATACGCAGAGGGAAGGAGTTATTAGTAATTACGGAGTATTAGCTAATTATGCTTATGGTGTCAAATTAAGCGATAAAAGCAATTTTACCTTTGGAGCAAATTTATCCTATTACAGTAGTGGCCTGGATCAAAACAGAGCTAACCCTATAGAACTGGATCCATTACTAAGCGGATTTCAGGATAGTTCTTTGCTTTCCTTTCAACCAGGATTTAACATTTCATATGAACAGTTTGATTTCGGTGTTTTTGCCGAAAACCTTTTTGATTATAACCTGAAAACAAATGAGTCTATTACAGACTTTCAGGACAAAACTTTCTCGGCTCATTTACAATATACTTATAAGCTGGAAAATAACTCCGGAGTATTTGAAAACTCCCGATTGATGCCGATAGCAAGGGCAAGAAAAGTTGGTCAGGAAAATATTGTTTTAGGTGGTAATATTATTTTCGACTTACCTAAACTAGGTTGGGTACAGGCAGGATATGATAGTTTTTATGGAGCCTCGGCCGGAATTGGTTTTAACCTTGGAAAAAGACTCTCTCTTGGATATACCATGGAAAAAGGTCTATCTAATAGTTTTGACAACTTTGGTGTTACACACGAAATTTCATTTGCTTACTCATTCACTCCTAATCTAACTGAAGACAGGGTAATGCTGGAAGAGAATGAAGAAGCTATTGCAAATATTGAAGAAGAACAAGAGGCTATAGAAGAATCCCTCGCTTCTGATGATGAAGAAATTACAGAACTCAAGCGCCGTTTGGCTGAAAATGATGCGATTCTTGCTGAACTCATGTTCAGGCAGGACTCCATGGAGACCAATCGTGAAAAAGATCTTGAAAGAAGATTTGAGATGGTTATGCGTATGGTGCGTAATGAAACCAATGGGGAGCGACCTGATCTCGAAGAAAAGGCCAGGGAAATGTATTTCATTAATAATGACAAAACCGCGCTTGTAGAAAATGTTGAGAAGCCAAGACCTACTGAGTATAAGCCCATAGTCAGGAAGAAAACTCAGGCAGATGTATTTATTCAGGAAGCCAAACGCAACAATGTTAAAGGTCAAAAATTCAGAGACCTGGATGGTGTGGAAAATGGATACTATGTAGTTGCGAATGTTTACAAAGGCGAACATTACCTGAATAAATTCATAGACAACCTTAATAATCAAGGCCTAAACCCTGATTATATTGACAATCCTAAAAACGGATTAAAGTATGTATACCTAAAGAGATACGATACCTGGAAGGAAGCTCTTGCCGCACATAAATCCGGATTAGATGGAACCTATAACGGTGAACTATGGGTTATGAATGTAGATAACCGTTACACCAACGAGGCCTATGCTGAAAATGCAAATAAAATTCGTGAGAAATCATCCGAATATGACTCAGATGTTCTTCAAAAAAATGTTGTTGTCAGGGATAATGTAACTGGCAGCGAACCAAAATCGAAAAGTCAATTTATTAATGGAGTTGGCTCAGGTTATTACATTATAGCTAATGTATTTGCTAATCCCAGAAATGCCAACCGATTTGTAAAATTATTAAACTCCCAGGGGCTTAGTGCCAGTTACTTTATAAATCCCGTAAATAACTATCGGTATGTTTATTTAAAGCGACATGAATCCTGGAACAATGCTCTCATATCTTATTACTCCAAACTAAATGACGCATATGATGATAAAATGTGGATCATGCGTGTCACACCAAACTTAATAACCTAGATGAAACCAACCTTTGCTAAAAAATTTCTTTTTGCCTGTGTGGTACTTTTTTCCTATATAGGCATTTCACAAGAATTTAACAATTTTGAAGTTAGGTACCAGAATAACCTAAGGGGTGACCTAACTTTTATAGCCAATAATATTGTTAACAGGAACGGAGGTACCGGAAGTACACAACCGGAAGACCCATATAATTCCACCGGAAACTCTTCCACCTACAACGACTGGCTAAACATGCAGTATATTGATGTGGATAGTGATGCCACTACTTTTAGTTCGAGTAGAGCAACCTTTAACTTTCCACAAGCAAATTGCAATCTAATTCGTTATGCGGGCCTCTACTGGTCAGCTACCTATCCCAGTGCACAGGCTGGTCAGGCCTTAGGCACAGGGAGACAAAACGATTTTAACCAGGTGAAACTCATGGTTCCGGGAGGGGCCTATGTAGATGTAACCGCAGATGAGGTTTTATTTGATGGGTTCACCAGTGGTGATCCTTCTGTTACACAAAATAGTCCATATGCATGTTATGCAGATGTTACTGCATTAATCACCCCATTGGCAGATCCTTCAGGGGATTATACAATTGCAAATATTCGATCTGTCGTTGGATCACTATCTCCTGGTGGTGGTGCAGCAGGCGGGTGGACGCTTATCATTGTCTATGAAAACCCCACATTATCAGGAAAATTAATTACAACCTTTGACGGTTTTGCCAGAGTAAGAAGTGCTAATCCCACTGTGGATATCAACTACAGCGGTTTTAACACTATTCCTGTGGGTCCGGTTAGAGCTAATTTAGGGGCCGCTGCGTTAGAAGGAGATAACAGAATTACTGGCGACAGAATGCGAATTAGGGCTGCCAGTAATCCCGGTTTTACCACCTTGAGTAATGCTGTAAATCCTGCCAATAACTTCTTTAATAGTAATATCACTCTTGACGGAGTGATTACCAATAACAGAACACCAAATAGTATCAATACCCTAGGTTATGATACCGATATATTTTTATTGAATAACCCCTTTAACTCTGTTATTCCTAATGCAGAGACCGCTGCCACTTTTAGATTTACATCAAGTGGAGATCAATATTATCCTTTCTTTAATTCCTTTAATGTTGAGATAATAGAACCCAATATTGTTGTAGAGAAGACGGTAGAAGATATTGCAGGTAATGACATTACTGGTTTAGGTGTAAACTTAGGGCAGTTATTAGACTATATTCTTGGTTTTCAAAATATTGGCAATGATGACGCTACCAATTATGTCTTAAGAGATGTATTGCCTACTAATGTGACTATAATAGAATCGGATCTGGTGTTGCCCCCCGGTGTAACCTATGTATACGATCCTGTGGCTCACGAAATATCCTTCAGTATCCCTCCAAATCTAATTGAGGAAGGAGACCCGCTTTCTGAAATAAGACTTAGGGTGAAAGTTGCTGAAAACTGTTTTGATTTTGTGGATGCCTGTACAGATCTGATTGCAAATCAGGCTTATTCCACTTATGAAGGAGTTATAAATAGTGCACAAATTACGGATGATCCCAGTGTTTCCGATTTTGATAATTGTGGTTTTGTAACTCCGGGTGCCACAAACTTTTTATTGGATGATCTTGATAGTTGTGACTATAACAGAACTGTACAACTATGTGGAGACAATGTTATTCTCGATGCGGGAGACAATTTTGATTCCTATGTCTGGTACAAAGATGAAAATCTGGATGGTTTAATTGATCCGGGTGATACTTTATTAAATGACGGAGATCCGGATAACGACCCCAGTACCCTTATAGTAAATGAAACAGGTATTTTTATCGTAGATAAAATTGTCGCCGACCCCTGTAAAGGTTTTCAGGAAATCATAACTGTAGAATTTTTTGGCACTACCCAGATAAACCCTATAGTTACCTTAATCAATGACACTTCAAATACTGTTGAGGGAGAGGTTGTAACCTGTCCGAATGACGGAGAATTATTGCCAAAAATATTCCTGTGTGGGCTCAACGACACCGAACTTATCCAGATTAATATTCCGGATGCCGACAGTATAGAGTGGGAGCAGCTTGATGAAGCGAGTTGCGGTGCTTCTGTGGCAGATTGTGCCAATAAGGATTCCGGATGTTCCTGGAACAATGTAGGAACGGGGAACAATTTCGTTGCTGCGGATGCCGGTCAATACAGGTTGATTATCAATTATCAAAACGGGTGTTTTAGCCGATTTTACTTTAATATTTTCAAGAATCCGCTGGATCCACAATACAACGTTACTGATCTTATTTGCCTTTCACCCGGAAACATTACAGTAACAAATATGCCTGTTGATTACGAATATCAACTTCTGGATGCCACTAATGGGGCCATTCTTGTACCATATAGTGCACTAAATGGTCCTAGTTTTACAATTAACTCAAATGGCGCTTACACAGTAGAAATGCGTCAGCAAGGTGTAGTTGATGGTTGTATTTTCAGATTGGAAGATATAGGTGTACTTAGCCGTAATTTTCAAGTAGACATTACAACTAAAAATACGGACTGTAATGGTCTGGGCGAGATATCTATTTCTGTTTTAGATGTAGAGCCACAATATTATTACGAAATATCACAAGGCGGTACAACCGTAGATACACATGGGCCAACTGTAGATAATAACTATACCTTTCTAAATCTTAATCCCGGCACCTATGATGTAGATGTAACTACGGATGATGGATGTTCCTATACTGAACAAGTAACTATTGTTGATGAATCTGACCTGGATCTCGAAGCCAGGGTTTCGCAACATATTAGTTGTAAAGAAGGGAATATTCTAATGGATTCTAATGGAGGCAAAACACCACATACCTATGCTATATGGTCCTTTGTGGATGAATTAGGGAATACGGTTACTTCATACCCAACTCCCGGAGACATCCCCCCGTCTGAATTTCAGACTAGTCAGATCTTTGATATTTTAATACCAGGTGAATATACATTTGTTGTTGTTGATCGAAACAACTGTTTTGCTATTTCAAATACTGTAACTATTGTTCTGGTTCCTTCAATATCCTATGACCCAACTACAGTTATAGATGAAACTTGTTATGGTGCTTCTGATGGCTCAATTTCATTTAATATAACAAATAGCAACGGATATCAATTAACTTTTTTCCTTATTGATTCTAGTGGTGTTGAGATAGCCAGTAATTCTTCTGGTGTTTTCAACGGGCTGCCACAAGGGGATTATACGGTTAGGTTAAATCAGCGTAAAGGAGGTGCCTCTTGTGATTTCTTTGAGGATTATACAATCTCAGGGCCAGTAAATGGTTTATCTGCTTCTGCTGTTCTAACTCAAAATTATACCTGTATACAATTAGGTGTCATTGAAGCACAGGGAGTTACTGGTGGCTTTGCTCCTTATGAATACAGTATTGATGGGGTGAATTTTGTGTCAGGAGCTGGAGCAGAAACTTTTGCCAACCTCACAGATGGGACCTATAACATTACGGTCAGAGATGCCAATGGTTGTGTTTTTATAACCAATCCTGTGACGATTGATCCCTTGAATGAACCCAGTGACTTGATTTTCACAGCCTCAATGCCCACGTGTCCAGCGCTTACATCTGATATTACTGCCACTGTCGTTGACGGAAATACCCCTTTTGTTTTTGAAATTATAGCCCCTGCGGCAATTTCCGCAACCTCCACATCCGGTAATTCTGCAGACTTTGATGGCCTTACACCAGACACTTATACCTTCAGGGTTACAGACGATAAAGGATGTGTTTACGAAGAAAGTTTTACGATTGCTCCAGTAACTCCTATTGGGGTTGTTGGACAGTTGATAAGCAATATTACCTGTCTTGGTGATACAGATGGAGAGGTTTTATACACCGTTTCGGGTTTCGCCACTTCATACGACTATACGGTAACCGGACCATCTGCATTTAGTGGCTCAGGAGAAACAAACGCAACAATATCACTGCTTAATCTGGCCGCAGGAACTTATGATATTACAGTAACAGATAACGATACAAACTGTACTGACACAGCAAGTGTCACGGTAAATGCCCCTGCAGCGGCCCTTGCCTTATCGGCTAGTGAAACTCAGCCCACTTGTACAGACCCAGGTAGCGTAATACTAACTGCGGCTGATGGTTGGGGAGGTTATAATTATTCTTTAACATATCCTGATACAGTAACAATTGTGACAAATGCAACTGGTGCTTTCGCTGGTCTTGTCCAATTAGGAACATATATTGCATCAGTTACTGATGCGAATGGTTGTGTTGTTACTACAACATTTGATTTGAATGCCGCATTACCTCCTGTATTAGCCATAGTACCAAATGATGTTTGTTATGATAACCTAACTGGTTTAACATTAACAGCAAATGTAACATCTGGTGGTGATGGCAACTTTGAATACCGAATTAACGGAGGGCTCTATGATACAAACAATGTTTTTGCAGGTCTAGGTCCGGGCACATACACTATAGATGTGATTGATGGAAATAACTGTACTGGTACAGATACTATTACCATAAATCCTGAATTAACAGTTACCGCTTCTGCGGGTAACATCACTGCTTGTGGAACTACAACGGATGTAACAATAACCGCAGCTGGTGGCGACGGTAATTTTGTTTATGCAATTGTAGCCGATGGCGTTGCGCCAATTCCTGGAGATTTCGGAATTGTAAATCCAATAACTATTACAGGTGCAGGTGATTATGATGTATATGTACGCGATAACAATGGAAATATAGCCTTTTGTGAAGCTATGTACGACATAACTATTGTGCAAGATGCGCCTATAACTATTACCCCAACTTCAACTCCTGCAATATGTTTTGGAGACAGCAATGGAACCATAACTATAGTGGCTGCCAATGGAATGGGGCCTTATGAATACAGCATAGATAACGGGGCAACGTACCAGGCATCAGGGAATTTTGTAAATCTTCCTGCAGGAACATACTCAATCAGGGTAAGAGATGCGAACAACTGCGAAGAAACCTCTTCAATTGACGTGCTTGAACCAAATCAGTTGGTAGCAGAAGCTGTACAAACACAGCCATATACCTGTCTTCAATTGGGTGAAATAACTGTAGGAAGTATAACTCCAACAACAGGAGGTTCAGGAGACTACCAATATAGTCTTAACGGAGGTTCCTGGACGGCATCTACGCCAGGTGGAACAACATTTACAGGTCTGATAGATGGTACTTATTCAATAAGAGTAAGAGATGCCAATGCGGTTTCCTGCTCAATAACAATCCCGGATGTCATAATAGCTCCTTTACCCGTTGAGCCAGTATTAAGCACAACCATCACATACAACTGCGATGGTACGGGCAATATTACAGTATTGCCAAATGATCCTTCTTATATGTACAGCATAGACGGGGGGGCTCTGCAAGCTTCTAATATATTTAATAATATTGCCATAGGTAATCATCCCATTACGGTAGATTATGGCAGTGGATGTACAGTGGACACTGCTACTGATGTTGTAGCTGGTAATGCCTTTGACGCAAACATCACCAATTTTACCAATTTAAGTTGCAACGGTTCGGCCGATGGCACAATTACGTTTGAAGTTGAAAACTTTGATCTTGTTAATGGGTTTGAATATTCTGTAAATGGAGGTGCTTTTTCAGCTCCACAAACAGTTTCTCCGGTAACAGTTAATGGTTTAAGTGCTGGTGCATATGCTATTGAAGTCAGGGATTTTTTAGATAATTCTTGTACTGTTACACTTTCTGAAACCCTGACTGAACCAGCTCCTTTAGTTGCTTCTGCAAGTATTACGGTAGAGTTTACTTGTAACAATACAGGGGCTAGGATAACTGCCAGTGCAATTGGAGGAACGCCAAGTTATGAATATCAATTGGAAGATAATGTAGGTGGTATAATTACGCCTTATCAAGCCGGAGTTGATTTCGTAAGTGTCCCTGCAGGAGATTATATCATAAGAGCCCGGGATACAAATAACTGCGAGGATCCAATAGATGCGCCTATTACAGTAGTTGCACCTGCAAATCCAACATTTACTACTACTCCAACGGCCTGTTATAGTGGGGCTAACGATGGAACCATACTGGTAGATGTAACTTCGCTCCCAGGAAATGGAGGGTTTCAGTTTAGCATCAATAGTGGTCCGTGGCTAACACCTACGCCATCTACAGCAACAAGCTACACCTTTGATAGCCTGTCATCAGGTAATTATACCATAGATGTAAAAGATTCTTTTGGTTGTATTGGGGTTCAGCAAAACGTAACAATTAATCCAAGGCTTGCAGCAAACGCGGTTTTAACCACAGACCTTACTTGTTTGGCGCTTGCATCTATTACAATAAACGCCAGTGGTGGTTCGGGAACATATTCCTATGAATGGTCTAATGATGCGGGTACAACTTACTTTAATACCAATTTTGTTGGGAATGTTTTTAGTTCCAACACAGATGGTACGTATATTTTCAGGGTAACTGATACAACTGCGCCCGCTGCTTGTATTGTAATAACTAATTCAGTTATCATAAGCCCTGCAGACACGCCGGTAATTACAACCGTAACTCCAACTCATATACTTTGCAATGGAGAAAGCACCGGTGTATTGGATGTGGTTATAGATACCTCAATAGGCAGCCCTCCATATGTCATAGAGGTAATAGAGATTATTTCGGTAACCAATTATGGTACACAGACAACCGGCCTTCCTGCCGGTGATTATGAAGTTACCATAACTGATTCCAAAGGTTGTATGTCGGTTCCTTTTCCGGTAACTATAAATGAACCTAACGCCATTGTTTACAGTATTAATTTGATCCCTATTACCTGTAACCCGGCAACGGGAACAGATCCTGGGTCTATTACTGTAGAAAACCTAACTGGAGGCACCGCAGAATACACGTATTACTTAACAGGTAATAATGGATATTCCGCTTCCTACCTAACAACAGCCGGAGGAGAGGATCATACTTTTGCTATCCTTGAATTTGGTATTTATGAAGTTGATGTGGTAGACGCAAATGGATGTTCTTTAAGAACTACAAATATCATTGCATCTCCACCTAATGATTTGGATATTGACGTGTCTACGCTTACAGCTAGCTGTGCTGCAGGAGGTACTGCAATCGTAACTGTGTCATCTGCGGTAGGTAGTGGTAATTATGAATTTGGAATTTTAGATAGTTATAGCATTCCTTATAGTAGTGCCTATCAGCTCCCTGATGTAGTTGGGGGAGATACCGCAACATTTACGTCACTTATACCGGGGGTAACCTACACCTTTGTGGTTCATGATTTAACGACTAACTGCTATTACTTTGAAACAGCCGCTACTCCGATAAATTCTCCATCCAATATGACTTTGTCCTCATTGGTTGAGGCTAATGTCACATGTTTGGGAGCTGCCGATGGTAATGTAAGTTTCACCTTTGATAATTATGACGTTGGTGCCACACAGGTGGACTATGAGATCTTTAATGCACAGTCTAATCTAACTACTGGATTTTCAGGTTTCTCATTGGTAAATCCACCTGCAGGGCCAGTAAGTATAACTAATTTTGCAACCTTGCCTCCGGGTATATATTATGTTTTATTAACAGAGGTTAATGGAGCATTTGCCGGCTGTTCAATTGGTTCTTCTAATTTTACCATTGACGAATCCTCCAACCTACTGACAGTTACAGCAGCATCTCCAATAAATGACAATTGTAATGTAAATGCCGGGGTTATTGCCGCGACTCCTCAGTTTGGTACCGCGCCATATGAATTCCAGTATTTACTAAATACAGCACCAGCGCCTACAGCGGCCACCCCAGGCTGGACCACAAGTACAACTGCAAATGTAGAATCGGGAGATTATATTGTATATGTAAAAGATGCTTATGATTGTATACAACTTGATCCTATTACCGTAGCTTTAGATCCAACACCAGATATTTCACTTGCAATAATAGATGAATGTGTAGCAGAAGGCTTGTTTGAGATTCTGGTAACCCTTGATGTTCCCGGTGTTGCTCCATATCAGTTAAGCACCAATGGAGGTCCATTCCAAAATATAGTTTTTGATGGCAGCAACCAGTATCTCGTTTCCGGATTAAATTCAGGGGCAGCTCAAAACATAGCCGTTCGTGATTTAAATGGTTGCGCAGATACCGAGCCATTTACGATAATTCCTCCGCTGGAATTTACGGTAATGCAGACCGCATTGTTGGATTGCGAACCAGGCATGGCAGCCAATGCTGAAATTACTATAGAGGTAACTTCAGGTTCTGGTACTTATGAATTTGAAATTGATGGCCCGGGTGCTATTGATCAACCTAGAATAGCTTTGCCATCCAATCCTTATGTTTGGACGGGAGCAAGCGGAGCAGGTGCCTATGACGTACGAATTCATGATATTAGCACCACTCCACCAAACTGTACACAAAGTGTTATAGTAGATGTTCCCTCTGCTATACTTCCAAACTTTACAGAAATACATACCGATGTTACTTGTAATGGTGGGGCCGACGGTACAATAACTATGATCGAAATAGATAATGGTAATAATCCTTTAACCTATACCTTAACTCCTATGCCGGTTGGTGTTGTTTTAAATGACAAAACCTTCGAAAACATTCCTGCAGGAACCTATGATGTTAGGGGAACAGGGGTTAATGATTGTTTTACTGATATTTTTTCAATTACCATTACAGAACCGGCTATTATGAATGTTCCGGCCCCTACCATCGTTGAATTTGGCTGTACTTCAGGAAATAATCCTGATAATGCTACTATAACGGTAGATGATGCCTCAATTACAGGTGGAAGCGGAACGTATGCTGTTTATGAATTCATAAATGATCAGGGTACTCCTGCGCCAGGGGATGATGTGGTAGTTCAAACAGGTTCTAACACTACCTATATAGAAACAAATGTTGCTGGTGGCAGCTATATTATTAATGTTTATGATAGTAATGGTTGTCTTGGTTCTACAACAGCAATAATTTTACCATACGATGAATTATTGACGGCTAGTGCGGCCATTACCAACCCAATTAGTTGTAATCCGGGAATGGATGGTGAAATTACGATAACTGTAACCTCCACTACGAACAATCCGGCTAAATTTGAATACAGCATTGACAATGGTGCTACTTACCAGGCCTCAAATGTGTTTAGTGGTTTGGATTTTGGCACTCATAATTTCCTGATAAGACACATTGACACAGGTTGTATTTTAACTGCTTCGGAGACGATCACAGATCCGAATACTTTCAACATAGTACTTACCAAATTACAGGATGTTATTTGTTTTGGTACCGAAACCGGAGAAGTTACCATAGAATTAACCGACGCTACTTACGTAGGGCCTTTTGATTGGACTATCTATGATACGAATGGCACTCCGGCGAATACAGCCGATGATATTTTAGTAAAAAATGGAACTAGTCCTACAAACGGACCAACTGCTGTAATAACCTTATTTGCGGGTGATTATCTTGTAGAAGTTATTCAAAATAACCATCCTAATTGCACAAATACTCAATTATTCAATATTGCCGGTCCGCCGGCAGCAATAACCGCCAACACCAATGTAACGCCAATTACATGTCTCGGTAATGACGGAATTATTGAAATTATTGATGTTTTAGGTGGATGGGGCGGCTATTCCTACTATGTAGGTACTGTTTCGCCAACCGGCCCTGGTGATTATGTTGCTGGTCCAAGGTTTGAAAACCTTGTGGTTGGTACTTATGAAGCATGGGTAATTGATTCGAGTGGATGTGAAGAGATGATCCAGAATAATATTGTTCTTGCAGATCCTGCTCCTATTACAGCCACTTTGCAGATTAATCAGGAAAACTGTACCAATCTTCAGGGAGAAATTGAAGTAATCGGAACAGCTGGTGGCCAAGGAACTAATTATACCTATCAATTAATAAAAGATGCAGCTCCTTTTGGTGCGCCACAAACTTCAACAGTATTTTCTGGCCTTGGTGCTGGTTCTTATGAAGTTCAAATTACAGATCAGTGGTCTTGTACTACAACTATAGGCCCCGAAGTACTTTATGAGGAAATGTCTTTAATAAGCACGGTTGTTAAACCTATTGATTGTACTGTAACTCCAGATGGAGAAATTACAATTACCGTTACCGGGGGTTCTGCCAATCTTAATTATACAGTTACATTCCCGGATTTGATTACATCAGTAGTAAATAATACAGGTGTTTTCACAGGATTAAATCAACCTGGAACCTATTCATTTATAGTGTCTGATTTGGACACTACTAATCCGGTTTGTACCAAAAACATAACGCAGGAATTGGATGCTCCAACTCCTGTAACATTTGATCCACATGCCGTGGTTGACGTGTCTTGTAACGGACTAAGCGACGGTAGTATTACTGTAAATCTAACGCCTAGCGCGCCTGGTGTAAATGATAACCCAATTTATATCTATAATCTTTATGATGCCTTATCGGTTCTTATTACAGGACCCCAAACAAGTCCAATTTTTAATGGTCTGCCTGCCGGTTCCTATGAAGTTGAAGCTATTTCGGACAGAGGATGTTCATTAAGGGAAGTTGTTGTTATAAATGAACCAGCTATCTTAACTGTTGCCGCGATTACAACTGCGTTCAATTGTAACCCAAACAATACGGTTAATCTGGCTACCATTACAGCAACTGTTGGAGTAGGAACAGGAACGAGTCCGTATTTATATAGTATAGATAATGTTAATTTCCAGACATCAAACATATTCGATGTTGTAGACACGGGTCTTATTCAAAATATTACGGTCTATGCCCAGGATGCAAATGGATGTACAGCAATAGATGCGGTAATTATAAATCCTTTAAATGTATTTACCGTTGCTGTTTCTCAGGATGCTGCAATTTCCTGTGCAGGTCCGGAAGAGATTACCATCTCTGTAACGGATGATGGAAATCCCGCAAATACATACACTTATGAATTACTCCCATTGGGTAATCCAAATGGTGCACTAACAGCCACGCCATCAAATACAACTGCAGAATTTGATTTAACTGCCGTGGGAAGCTATACATTCAGAGTTACAGATACGACAACCGGATGTTATGTAGATTCTGCACCATATACTATTGCGCCATATGATCTCATAGACGCAATAGCAACGGCAACATTACCGGTGGTGTGTTTCGGAGATACAAATGGAGCTCTTGAAATAAATATTACTGGTTATACAGGGGCTTACAGCTATGAAGTATTTACCGGTGCCGGAGTTAGCACAGGAATAACAGGCTTAGGAGATACAGCAACGAACCCTTTAACTATCGCTGGTGTTTCAGGTGGAAACTATTTTGTAAGGATAACCGAAACTGCAGCTCCTTTGTGTGTCGAAGATTCTAATATTATTACCATTATCTCACCTGATATGCCTCTTACGGCTACTGTTAGTGAGGTTGCAAATGTGACCTGTACCAATGATCAGGGTGAAATTTTAATAGATCCTGAAGGTGGTTATGCGCCTTATGATGTAGTATTAACGAATACAACAACTGCTGTGGTATATACTATTACAGATGTAAATAGTTACCTGTTTACAGGGCTTTCAGCGGGTAATTATACCATTGCTATTACAGATGATGGAGGGTGTATTCTTAACGATACCGAAATTTTGGTGCAGCCGGTTCTAATCACGGCAGACATTACTGCAACACCTGCAACATTGGTTTGTTATGGTGATACCAATGCCACGGTTACCGCTATAAATGTAATTGGAGGACAGGGTATCTATCAATATCAATTAAATTACTATGATCCAACCGGAACGGTAATAGATTTTAGTAGTGGTGGACAAACCAGTCCGGTATTCAACAACATTGGTGCTGGTATATACAGCATTACCGTTTCTGATGGATGGAATTGCGATGTGGAGACAATTCAGGTTACTATTACTGAGCCAACAGACGTTTCCGGTTCATTAATTCAATTGGTTCCGCTTACGTGTACGAACCCGGCGGAAATTGAATTGACGGCTACAGGCGGAACCGCACCATATGAATATAGTACGGATGGCATAGCTTATTCACCAATGTCCGGAGGCAATACTCATGTATTTACAGTTCCGGCTGGGATATATCAATATTATGTTCGTGATTCCTTTGGTTGTGAAGCAACTATTTCCAATCAGGTATCTATAGATGCTATAATCCCATTGTCAATCGTCATAGATGATAGTGCTGCAATCATAAATTGTACTGGTGAAGCTACGGCAACCATTAGCGCGCAGGCGTTTGGAGGTTTGGGTAGTTATACCTATGAATTATTTGGTGACGCTGCTTTAACCAATCTAATTTCCGGACCACAGGCAGATGGAACCTTCTCTATGTTAATTGCCGGCAGTTATTATGTAAGGGTAATAAGCATGGATTGTGTTGAGGTGTCTAATGAGATAATTATCACTGAACCAATGCCTCTTCAAATAGACAGGCAAGAATTTACAGATGTTACTTGTGCGGGGCAGAATGATGGAACAATAATAGTTGAAGTTTCGGGAGGTACGGGTACCATACAATACGCCATTACACCAAACCTGAATCAATTTGATACAGAAAATACTTTTGTTGATCTTGAGCCAGGGGTTTACGATGTAATCGCCCAGGATGAAAACGGATGCTTTATACCATTCCAGTTTACCATTACAGAGCCAGCTCCGCTTGATGTTGCTTACACCGCTTTACCTGAGGTATGTATGGGAAGTGAAGATGGTTCAATTTCGTTAAGTATCTCCGGAGGTACTGCGCCATATAGTACGGCATTTAATTCTAATAATCCTGTGGATTATGTATTAGGTCAAACTTCATTTGCAGGTCTGGCTGCTGGCACCTATGTGATATTTGTGCGTGATGCTCAGGATTGTGAAACTAACGTAATTGTCGTAATTGATCCGGGTGTTAACCTAAATGCTTTTGTAGAGCCAGTTTACGAATGTACAGATATCCTGCCTGAAAATTATGTAAACATTACACTGGAGGATCCAACGGTTCTAGATTCTATAATGTATGCTTTAGATTCAACAGACCCGGCAGATATGCAATTGAATCCCGACTTTAGAAACAGTAGTCCCGGAAGTCATTTTATTGCAATTTCACACGCCAACGGTTGTGTACAAACTGTTGATTTTGAGATTCAGGCCTTTGAACCGCTTACTCTGACTCTGGAGCAGAATAATCTGAACGAAATAACCGCAATTGCGGAAGGTGGAATTGAAGATTATACCTTCTATTTTAACGATGATAATAATGGTACAGATAACACATATTATATTACAATGACTGGCACCTATACAGTTACGGTAATAGATGAAAATGGGTGTGAGGTATCTGCACAAATATTTATGGAGTTTATAGATATAGAAATCCCCAATTTCTTTACTCCTGACGGTGATGGTTTAAATGACTATTGGATTCCTGAAAACATTGAAGGATACCCTGAAATACTAATAAAAATATATGATCGTTATGGTAGAGTAGTCGCTGAGGAAACTATAGTTCCGAACGGCTGGGATGGATTATACCACGGCAATGAGTTGCCTACGGGAGATTATTGGTACGTCATTAAGTTGAATGGTGAACGTGATATAAGAGAATTTGTAGGACATTTTACCCTATATAGATAAAACTTAACCTAAGAATGAATTATGCGCAATAGATTGCTATTTTTAATGCTGCTGTTATGTGTGTTTGCCTCGAGTGCGCAAGAGCTAACGCTACCTCAGTTATCGCAGTATTTAGCTGACAACCCTTTTGTTATATCACCAGCCTATGCAGGAATAGGTGACTATATTAAAGTGCGAATAAATGGTCTGACTCAGTGGGTTGGAATAGAAGATGCTCCTGACACACAGTCATTGGCTGCTGACGGCAGGGTGGGTAACCGCTCAGGAGTGGGTATGATTCTTTACAATGATAGTAACGGAGAAACTAAACAAAGAGGGGCTAGGCTGTCTTTCGCTCACCATTTGACATTGGATAGATATGAAGATGAATTTCTTTCGTTTGGCCTTTCATATAATTTTAATCAGTTTAGGATTGATATTGAAAATTTTGATAGCCCCGACCCAAGTGTTACAGATGACCGCTCTACAACAAACCATAATTTTGATGTTAGTGTTTTGTACAGAAAGGATAAGTTTTATGCCAGTTTAACTGCTTCTAATATCCTGGACAAAGACCTGACTAAGTTTAATCCGATATCAGAGCCTAACCAGCTAAGGAATTATTATTTGTATACGGGTTATAGATTTAGTAAGAAAAAAAGCAATTTTGAAGTAGAGCCTTCTGTTTTCTTCCAGTGGTTTGAAAGTGACGGGAGATCTGTAACCGATTTGAATGCAAAATTCAGGTGGTATGATTTTGAAGATTATTACTACGCCGGAGTAACTTATCGTTTTCTAAATGATCAGATAGGAAGCCCGTTATATATAGCACCATTAGTTGGACTTAAGAAAAGTAATTTTTATTTCGGATACTCTTATCAGATTATATTGAATGAAATACTCGGCTTTAGTACGGGTACCCATGTAATTACAATTGGGGTAGATCTCTTCCAGGGTATAAGCAATTGCAGGTGTACTTATTAAAAATTCTCGGGTGTTTAAGTTAAGTTTGCAAAAACTTAAAAGACGTGGGCAAAATTACAGTAAGTAATATCAGGGTATATGCCTATCACGGGTGCCTGGAAGAAGAAAGTATAATTGGCAGTGACTACCTGGTTACTATAGAAATCTTCTCGGATCTACAAAAAGCAACCGTTTCGGATGATTTAGAAGATACTGTGGATTATGTGTTCATTAACGGAATAGTTAAAGAAGAAATGCGAATTAGTTCAAAACTTCTTGAACATGTGGCAAAAAGAATATTAGATCGTGTTTTTAATGAAATAGAAAGTGTTACTAAGGCAGTGATTTCAGTTTCTAAAATAAATCCCCCTATTGACGGGGATGTAGAAATGGTAACTGTAACTCTTAAGGAAAAGAGGGCTTAAGTTTCTTTTTCTTAGTTGGAAAAAATAGTATCTTTGCGCCTTTAAATGGCATCGTGGCCGAGTGGCTAGGCGCAGCTCTGCAAAAGCTTGTACAACGGTTCGAATCCGTTCGATGCCTCGAAAAACCTCTCAATTTATGAGGGGTTTTTTATTTTAACTGGAGTGTTTCTAATAAATAGTCTTGCTGCGTGATTTGGGTGCTTTCTAATTTTAAGGGTATGTTACTCTCTTATATATTCAATTCCCTGCTCTATGTTTAATTTGTCTTTTGGCAGAAAACCTTTAATGACAAGTACAAGTCCGCATATAACCAGTACTACCCCCAGGGCTTTTTTAACCCAGCGAATCCTTTCGGTCGTAAGCTTACGCCGAAGTTGCTTGGCTAGTAGTATTTTGAAGATGTCTATAATAAAATAAGCCCCCAGCATTGTTGAAAAGAACACAATAATCCTATTGGGATTGTTGTCAAGGCTTGGTCCCACTATTATAATAACACCAAGCCAAAATACAAGTACTCCAATATTAATAAAGTTGAGTAGGAAACCTTTAATAAAAAGACTTAAGTAACCACCTTTTCTTGGTTTGATATCTGTTCTTCCCTTTACATAGTCCCTGTTAAAAAAAGTGGTAAGGCCGTAAATAAGAAGTATTACACCTCCAAAAACATATAAACCAGGTTGATTGCTTAAGTTCTCCAGTAATTGAAAACTACTGAAATAGGCTATGGTAAGAAAAATAACATCCGCCAGAATAACGCCCAGGTCAAAAAACAACCCTGCTCTAAACCCTTTTGTTGCGCTAGTTTCCAGTAGTACAAAAAAAACAGGTCCAATCATAAAGGCTAACAAAAAACCTAGCGGTATCGCTGCCTGAATATCTTCTATCATTAAACTATAGAATTCCTTTACATTCTTGTTACCTTACCTCCAAAAACAGTTTTTTCGTCCATTTTTGTTGGATCTCCATAAACTAAAACTTCTCCTCCGGCTTTTACAGTAGCCTTTACATAATCTGACGCGAAAATTTCTGCGCTGGATCCCGCGTTTACATTTACTGTGGTAAATTTTGTCTTAAATTCTTTCCCCAAATAAGAACCCCCGGTATTAATCGCTACATCCTGAACATCTGACGCTCCAGTAGTAGTTATAACTCCTCCTGAGATAGATCTGATTAACATCTGTTCCACCTCTGCTTTAATTTTTAATTCTCCTCCTTCCTGAGCTTTTAATTCAATAACTTCCTGATTAATAAGTTCCTCAGAGGTAATTCTTGCATCTTCATTAACATCAATTACAAGTAAATTCTGTGAATAATAAAGATTTACAAACGTCCTGTATCCACTAAATATTTTAGTTATCCCCATTCGTATTTTTAGAACTCCATCTGTATTTACAAAATTAACTTTATCTGTGTTAGTTCCTGTAATTACAGCCTTATCCTCATTTGATTTTATTAGATTCACAGATATGCCATCAAACGCCTTAACCTCCGTGAATTTCGTCAAATTCATACTGATTTTTTCATCCTGAGGCCTTACCGTCTGCGTAAGAAACAGGAATAAAACAAAGAGTATTACTTGTTTCATCATGTTGGTTTTAGTGTTTATTTAATGAAAATAAACAAATTCCATTCCAAAAATTATTTATTCTTCAGCTTTGCCTAAAAGTGAGAAATCTAAATGGCGTTTTACTAAATCTGTACTTTTTACCATTACCCTCACTGTATCTCCTAATTGGTACTTTTTATGTGTACGTTCCCCAATTATG
Source organism: uncultured Eudoraea sp. (assembly GCA_964536335.1). Classification (GTDB taxonomy): domain Bacteria; phylum Bacteroidota; class Bacteroidia; order Flavobacteriales; family Flavobacteriaceae; genus Eudoraea. Next base: position 50,924 of record CAZHWD010000126.1, read on the forward strand.
GCATATTCCCTTTCATCAAAGGTATAATAATCATCCTTTATATCTCGTATTCGCACCATACCTTCACACTTATTTTCAATTATCTCAACATAAATTCCCCATTCTGTAACTCCCGAAATAACACCTGTAAATTCTTGATCCTTATGATCTTGCATAAACTTTATCTGCATATATTTAATAGAATCTCGTTCAGCGCTGGCTGCCAAACTCTCCATATCTGAAGAGTGTTTACACAATTCCTCATAGATTTCTTTTTTGGGAGATTCACCGCCATCTAAATAATATTGCAGTAACCTATGAACAAGAACATCGGGATAACGTCTAATAGGTGATGTAAAATGGGAATAAAAATCAAAAGCTAAACCGTAATGTCCAATATTATCCGTACTGTAAATTGCTTTACTCATACTTCGAATAGCTAAAGTGTCTACAAGATTCTGTTCTTTCTTGCCTTTAACATCCTCCAGAAGCTTATTTAAAGAGTTGCTAACGGCTTTTTTATCCTTAAGGTTTAACTTATGTCCGAAACGCGAAATAATGTTGTTTAAGGCTAGTAACTTTTCTTCATCGGGTTGATCATGAATTCTATATACAAATGTTTTTGTTGGTTTTTGTTTACCAATAAACTCCGCTACTTTGCGATTTGCTAATAACATAAACTCCTCAATTAACTTATTTGAGTCTTTCGCTTCTTTAAAATAAACACCCTGGGGTTGGTTTTCAGAGTTAAGATTGAATTTAACTTCTACTTTATCGAAAGAAATGGCTCCGGAATTCATCCTAATATTCCTCATTTTCTTCGCTAAACTATTTAAAGTATTAATAGCATAAACAGTGTCTTTAGTTACAGAATAAGCGTTATTTCGAATTGAGACTGACTCAGGAATTGTTTCTTCTCCCGTTTCTAATATATATTGAGCTTCCTCATAAGCAAATCGTTCATTTGAATTTATAACTGTACGCCCAAACCATTGGTTTTTTACTGAACAATTCTCATCCATTTCAAAAATTGCGGAGAATGTATATTTATCCTCATGTGGTCGTAATGAACAGGCGTTATTAGATAATATTTCAGGTAACATTGGTACTACCCTGTCTACCAGATAAACCGAAGTTGCTCTTTCATAAGCTTCCTCTTCTAATATTGTATCTGGTTTTAGGTAATGAGAAACATCGGCAATATGGATGCCAATTGAGAAATTACCGTTTTGTAAGATTTCAAACGATAAAGCGTCATCAAAATCCTTTGCATCTTTTGGATCTATCGTGAATGTAAGAAGTTTTCTTAAGTCTTTTCTTTTTAAAATTTCTTCTTGTTTTATTGATGTATCTAAGGTATTGGCATAAATTTCCACTTCTGCTGGAAATTCAGAAGGCAATCCATATTCTGCTAATATGGCATGAATTTCTGTATTGTGCTCACCTGGTTTCCCAAGTATTTCAATTATTTTACCATATGGAGATTCAGCTTTATCGGGCCATTCAATAATTTCTACAAGTACCTTTTCCCCATTCTTTGCTTTACCTATATTTTCAAGAGGTATAAAAATATCTGTATACATTCTTATATCCGTAGGTCTTATAAATGCAAATGTTTTCTGTAAATCTACAATACCAACAAATCTTTTCTTTTTACGCTCCAGAATTTTTTTTATCTCTCCTTCCGGCTTTTTATTGCTCTTTTTATTAAATATATCTACTTCAACAATATCGCCATGAAAAGCTCTGTTTATTCTATTATATGGAACAAAAATGTCATTATCTAGTTCATCAACAACAACATAAGCGTTTCCTCTTGCTGTAATATCAACTTTACCCTCATAATATTTTCCATTTGTAATTGCCTGGTATTTACCTCTGGTATGTTCCAGAATTCGTTTTTCATTTTTTAATTCTCCTAATCTTCTAATTAATAAATTTCTGCTTTCAGTATCAATAAGTTCAAGCTTTGATGCAACTTGTTTATAATTAAAACTTTTTGATGGTTCCTTTTCAAGGACCGTGAATATACCTTTTGTAATTTCATTTTTTTTGTGACTTTTTGCACGTTTCTTTTTCTTCGTCATTAATTCTTTATTTGCGCGGAAAATTACGAATTATAATCTAGAGCATTCTATTCATAAAATCACATTTCGATAAACTCACTTAGTAAATAACATATCAACAGTTATTAATTAATTAATTATCTCTTTTATTAATTTATAAAAAAAATGGTGATTATGATTGTTTGTTAGTACCACTTATAAATTTATTAAAGATTTGTTGCTATAAACAAGTAAAAGAGTTTATTGACAATTTAGATTTTACTATATCTACTAACAGTTAATGACTTAAGTTTTTTATTAACGACTATTCATAACTGGTTTCAACATAGAACTACTAACAAGTAATTTCTCATTTATTGTTAACTACTATACTATTTCCTTTAATATCTTTCTGCTAAATAATAAGAACAAGATTTTTTAAATGTCAACAGGTTTTGTAAAGCATTTTTTTAAGCAGACTAAAAAAAATTATACTTATTTCTTATCCTCCGGTTATTAACAAATCACTAAAATAAACACTAACCTCTTAACCAAACAGTTACGTTTTTTTATAAATTACTATGTTAACAATATTAAGAATAAGGTATACCAATGGTATTTGTAACTTTGTATTAATTGTAAATACCCTTATACTATGAAAATATCAATTGGTAATGATCATGCCGGTACGGAATATAAACTGGCAATTGTAGGTCTTCTTAAATCGATGAGTATAGAAGTAATCAATCATGGTACAGACGGCTCAGATAGTGTAGATTACCCTGATTTTATACACCCTGTTGCGGCTGATGTTGAAAAGAACAATACAGATTTCGGAATTATTGTTTGTGGCAGTGGAAATGGCGCAAGTATGACCGCTAATAAACATCAGGCCGTTAGAGCAGCACTTTGTTGGAACAAGGAAATAGTAGAATTAGCCAGGGAACACAATGATGCAAACATCCTTAGCCTTCCTGCCCGCTTTATTTCACTTACCCAGGCCTTAGATATGGTAAAAACGTTTCTCAACACAAAATTTGAAGGAGGGAGACATGAACGAAGGGTTGACAAAATACCCTGTTCTTAAAGCAATTAAATGAACCACTCTCACCCTCATAATCATTCCCATTCTCATGGTCATAAGGATTTAAAAGGCAGAAATCTTTTTATTACGATATTACTAAATATTTTAATAACCCTTGCCCAGGTAATTGGCGGAATAATATCCGGGAGTCTCTCTTTATTGTCGGACGCACTCCATAATTTTAGCGATGTCCTTTCCTTGATTATAAGCTATGTCGCTACTATATTATCAAAAAAGAAAGCCTCTGTTAACAAGACTTTTGGTTATAAGAGAGCCGAAATAATTGCGGCTTTTGTAAATTCTTCAACCTTAATTGTTGTCGCAATAATATTAATGAAAGAAGCTATTGAAAGATTTGCAAACCCGGTCGAGATTGAATCAAATTTAGTTATTTGGTTATCATTACTAGGGATAATAGCAAATGGATTTAGTGTTCTTTTAATTAAGAAAGATGCTAAAGTAAACATGAACATGAAATCTGCATACCTGCATTTATTTACGGATATGATGGCTTCTGTTGCTGTTCTAATAGGTGGGCTGTTGATGAAGTTTTATGAGCTATATTGGGTAGATCCTGTTCTAACTATCATAATTGCACTTTACCTTATTTATATGGGATATGACCTGTTAAAATCATCTACCAGAGTTTTAATGCTTTTTACACCTAATACCATAGAAGTTCAGCAAATAGTATCAGTTATAACGAAAATACAACCCATAAAAAACGTACACCATGTACATATCTGGCAACTAAACGAGGATGAGGTACACCTGGAAGCACATGTCGATTTTGATAAGGATATAAACCTTTCAGAATTTGATCGGATATTGGAAAAAATAGAAGAAGAAATCTATCATAAATTTGGCATAAACCATTTGAATATACAGCCCGAGTTTGGCAAATGCGATAGTAAAAAAGTTATAGTGCAGGATTAATAGATGGATATTCAAACAAAATCTTTTCACGATCTAACCAATCAGGAACTCTATCAGATTCTTCAATTACGGGCTGAGGTTTTTGTAGTGGAACAGAATTGTGTATATCAGGATATGGACGGAAAAGACGTCAAAGCTTCGCATGTAATGGGATATAACAAAAATGAACTAGTTGCTTATACCCGTATTTTCAAAGCAGGAGATTATATGGATCATGCGAGCATAGGGCGTGTGGTGGTCGGGAAATCCGGGAGGCAAGGAGGATATGGAAAAGAAATAATGCTGGCCTCAATAAAGGCCATTAAGGATAATTTTAATGAGACCACCATTCATCTTTCAGCACAGAGTTATTTGCAGAAATTCTATAATGACCTGGGTTTCACAGCTGTTGGAGAAATGTATTTAGAAGATGATATCCCGCATATTCTTATGGTAAAAGAATAGTTTAATTTCTGCACGAACAGTCTTGTTATTTCAATAAATGCTTTAGTCAAAAACATTAGCCAAGTGCTTTTGGTCTGGCCTTCGTTTTTTACTTAACAAACTAACAAGAATATAGGTTATCAGCGCAAACAAAAAGGCTGGGATAATTTCGTGTATATCTTCCAGAGCCGGATACCTAAATCTAAACCCGAATCGCCAAATAATATTTACCAACATACCCACAACCATTGAAGCCAGGGCGCCAAGGTCTGTACCCCATTTAAAATAGAGACCACCAAAAATTGCAGGGAAGAAACTCGCGGCAAACACGGCCCCAGCAAATGCTGTGAGTTCAACTATTCCCGCCATTGGATATAAAGTAAGAATATAAACTATAAGACAATAAATCCCCATAAACCACTTGGTCCTGGGTATAATTTTATTAACCGGCATTGGTTTAACCACATGCCATATATCATTTACAAAAGCAGTACCTATAATAATAATAACGGATGCTAAAGAAGACATACCTGCAGCAAACAATCCGGCAACACAAATACCACTAACCAGTTTGTTATCAAACTTATCAAGCATAAAACCAATTACTTCATCAGTATTGTTAATGAGATAGTTAGCCTCCTCAACAGTTGTCATCCCATGAACCAGAGCGCCCAAGCCCATTACACAAACAAGAGAAATACCTAAAAAAACGGGAGTCCAGATCATCGCGAACCGCATACTTTTTGCGTTATTAATAGAGTAAAACCGAATAAGATTTTTAGGTTCAGAAATCTGTTTCATACCAATTGAGAGTCCAATTCCAAGGATATAAAGGAAGGAGACCAATTTACCGAAAACAACAAGACCATTACCTATAGGTTTCCCAGTTCGTGTAAGATGTTCTGTAAAAGAGATGCTATCTAAGACGTTATCAACTCCACCCAAATAAATAAAAGGGATCATCAGCATTAATATAGCTACACCAAACATAATAATTCCCTGAATGGCATCAGTCCACAAGACGCTATACATCCCCCCCCAAATGGTATACACACAGGTAATAAAAATAATTGCAAATGCACCATATTCATATGGAACATCTAAAACAGAAGTAAGAACATGAGCACAACCTTTAGCGATACCTACCATATACCATATTGTCGCAAAAAGGATTATAAACGCAGACAAAACACGAATGCTTTTAGCTAAATTGCTTTTATAGCGTAAGTGAAAATAATCAGGAATAGTAAAGGATTTTAAACGAGCAGTTTGATATCTCATTCTGGGGCCTAAAAGCTGCCAGGAAATTACACAAAAGAACGTCCATATTAGACCCATCCAAGCCCATGAGAGCCCATATTGGAATGAAATACCGGCCTGACCAATATAGGTGTTTGTGCTGGCTGAGGTAGAGAAAAATGCCAGTGAAATAACCCAACCTGGTATTTCCCTTTTAGCAACGAAATAACCCTCCACACCCCGCTTTGCTTTCTTCTTAAAATGCCATCCAATATACAGGCAACCCGCAACATAAATTGCAGTAAGGAAGAGTGTAAAATAATGCTCTTTTAAGTAGTCCATTATATTGGCGGGTTATCATCCTTATCCCGGTCAACTTTAATATCTCTTTTCATAACCAGAATAGCATTTATGATAACTAATAAGACAATACCTATATAAGGAAACAGGGTTAAAAAATCCACGCTAAAAAAGGGGTTTAAGTTCATTTTTGGTTACTTTACCTAAAACATTTCTCGGGAGTTTAGCTTGATGGATATATTTACGCGGGATTTTATAAGCAGGCAATCTGGTTTTAAGCCATTTCGAAATCTCATCAAAATCCAATGACTTTTTATTTGAAACCAAACAGGCCGCCACAACTTCTCCCCATTCCTCATCTTCAACCCCAATAACAGCAGAATCATCTATGTCATGATGCTCTCTTAGGGCGTCTTCAATTTCCAAAGCAGAGATCTTATACCCGCCAGATTTAATTATATCAACACTATCGCGACCTAAAATTTTATACATCCCATCATGAAACATAGCAATATCACCGGTCATAAACCAACCATCTTCAGTAAATGCTTTTCTTGTAGCTTCTTCCTTTTGCCAGTATTCCCTAAATACGGAAGGTCCCTTTATTTGAATTTCTCCCGGCATGTCTTCTTCAACAACGTTGTCACCTTTATCTACTAAGCGTAATTCAACCCCGGGTAATGGAAGTCCAACATAACCCGGACGTCTTTCCGACCGATATGAATTAGAAAGCCCCATGCCAATTTCCGTCATCCCATAGCGCTCCAGAAGAGTTTGCCCGGTAATAGATTTCCACCTGACCAAGACAGGAACAGGCAAGGCGGCAGATCCGGAAACCATAAGCCGAAGCCTTGACGCTGCTTTAGACATAAGGAGTTGATTCTCCTGGCTCTCACTTTCCCAAAAGTTAATTAATTTATAGTAAATAGTAGGGACAGCCATAAAAAGAGTCATCTTTCCAGATAAAAGTACTTGCCAAACTTTCTCAGCGTCGAATTTGGCATGAAATTCACAACATGCACCACTCCAAAGCGCGCAGCTCAATACATTGATAATACCGTGAACATGGTGTAAAGGCAGAATATTTAGAATATAATCTTCCTTTTGCCATTCCCAGGCTTCCACAAGGGTGGTAATCTGTGATTGAATGATACCATGGGTGGTTACAACACCCTTTGGTTTATTTGTGGTACCGCTTGTATAGAGCATCATAGCCCTTCTATTCAACTCAATCTCCGGCAGGAGGGAAGAATTCTTTTTAAAAACCTCCATTAAAGGAATAATAGACAATCCCGGACTTGTTTTAAGCGGCTGAAGTTCATCCTCAAAATCTTTATGTACAATTATAACTTTAGCACCGGAATCTTCTATGACATACTCCATTGCGGGTAATGGATGTTGTACACATAAGGGCACTGCAATTCCACCAGCAGCCCATATTCCCCATTGCACAGCGGTATATTCAAAAGAAGGAGGGACTAAAAAGGCTATCCTGGCTTCGTTTAAATCGGGCGAATTCTTTAAAAGATTGGCAGCTACAACAGATGATTTAACCAGCAAATATTCATAAGTATAATTGTTACCATTAGAAACAATTGCTGTTCGGTCTTTATATAATTTAGCCTTTTGGAAAAGATCTATCATGGTTTTATAAATATCGAAGAATCAAGTAAATCCGGAAAAAGAATAATTCAAAGCTGTTACAAATAAACTGTTTCACCTATTCTGAAAGAATTGTCCGCCGCAAGAACAATTTTTAGACTGTTAACAGCATCGGTTAAATGATTGGTCAGGTCAAGATCTTTTTGAATAGATTTTAAGAAATATTCCTGCTCTAATAAACAAAGCCCATCGTGATCTGGTTCATCTTCAGTACTAACTAACATGTCTTTTTTAATAAATTTTCCATTTGCATCCAACTCACTAAAATGTAAAATTAGACCCCCCGTTTTAGTATGTCCTTCAACATCATCTGAATCCCCCATTTTTTTATCAGCAATGGAAACGCATCCTTTGGGACCGATAACATCCTTGACAAAAAATGCAGTTTCACTTATCATGGGCCCCCAACCCGCTTCATACCAGCCAACGGAGCCATCATCAAAACGCACCTGTAACTGCCCGTAATTATACATATCAGTATTTATCTCTTCTGTTAACCGGGCTCCAATTGCGCTTACACTCACTGGTTGAGCCCCAGTCATTAAACACATAATATCAACGTAATGCACTCCACAATCTACAATTGGCGACATCGAATGCATTAGTTGTTTATGGGTATACCACTTTTCTTCAGAGCTTTGTTGATTAAGATTCATACGCATTACCAGGGGTTTACCAAGAGTTTGTGCTGTTTCCACAAATTTCGTCCAGGCCGGATGAACCCTTAAAATATAACCAACGACTAATTTTTTCCCTTTCGTTTTAGCTAAATCAACAAGCTCCTGAGCCTCCTTTACCGTCAAAGCGATAGGTTTTTCCACAAAAACATGAAGCCCGGCCTCCAGGCTTTCCCTAACATAGTCGGCGTGAGTATCGGGATAGGTGCTTATGGCTACGGCATCTGCATTGGCAGTCTCCAAAGCCTCTCTAAAATCACCAAATTTAGGTAAGCCACCCAATTCCTTAGATAGACGTTCACGACTTTTTGGTTTTCTACTAACCAAACCTACAATTTCAAAACCTGGTAAATTGTGGTATGCACGAGCGTGACTTGTGCCCATATTTCCACAACCCACAACGAGGATTTTAATTTTATCCATATTCAGTTCATTTTACATGAAGAATTAAAGAAAACAAGAGTTCAACAAGTTTAAAAATAGCACACTTTTATTTATTTGACGGCAAACCACTTAAATATAATATTAGTGAACTCCTGTTAATTCCGTTAACCAGGGATGATCGGATCTGATTTGCTGAAGTAAGCTATTACAAAAGGCAACAAGCAGATTTCAATAAAAATGAGTTTTTAAGATTTCCTTTACCGATTTGTAATAGGATTTTCCAAACAAATTTAAATGAACCAGTAAATAGTAAAGTTGATAGATTGCTATGCGATTAGATTCACCCGGCTGAGATGGATTAATTTTATAATAAGCAGAATAGAAAGAAGAGCCAAAACCACCAAATAGACGAGACATTGACAAATCTATTTCGCTATGCCCAAAATAAACAGCGGGATCTATAAGATAGGGCACGCCATTTTCGGAGATTAAATAATTTCCACTCCATAAATCGCCATGCAACAAGGATGGTTTAACATCCGGACAATAGGAGGCGATTACAGTTTGAAGTTTTTCAATACCCGGAACGTCATTTTTAAGTAAATATTTTCGATCAATAGCAATACGTAATTGCGGGCTTAATCGCTCCTTTATATAAAAAGTAATCCAATTGTCGTGTTGTTGATTGGACTGTGGTAAACTCCCAATAAAATTTGGGCTATTCCATCCATAATAATCGCAACTGCTTTGATGCGTTGCTGCAAGTTGAGCGCCAAAAACTTCAAAATCCTTTGCTTCGGGATTTTTGGAGGGCACATACTCCATTAACAAACAAGCCTCTTCTTCTAACTCTTTAACAGCGTAAACAATAGGGGTTTTTATAGTTTTAGTTTTAGCAATGGCCTGCAGCCCGTCCATTTCGGCAATGAACATAGCTTTTGCAGTTGGGGAACTATTTAATTTGCAAAAAATGCGATCAGAATCTGTGTATAGCAAAAAAGCGCTGGAAATATCCCCACCTGATACAGGCACGAAGTTTTTGATTTTGGTTCCAAGAAGAGCACCAATAGTTTCCTTAACCCCTGTTTTCATTTTTCTTAATTAAAAACACCCGTAAGCATTCTCTTCTATTTATAGAGAGTAGTGTAATACTCATCAGCCATTCTGCGGCTTGTAAAATCCGGCACAACCCCATCAATTCCTTTAAAAACCATTTCCTGCCATTTCTTAGGATTCTTATAAAAAGTAGGAAGAACATGCTGCTCCAGGGTACTATAGAGATTGTCACTGTCAAATTTATCCTGTTCCCAGGCAGGAGATTTATAATCTGCTTCGGGAAGAACAAACGAATTCTCTCCATCTACAGCAAATTCCGGGATCCAGCCATCGTTAATCGTTAAGTTTATAGAACCATTCATAGCAGCAGTCATCCCACTGGTACCAGAAGCTTCCCGGGTAATTCTTGGAGTATTCAACCATACATCGGAACCTGTTTTAAGTTTTCGAGAAAGTTCCATTTCATACCCAATAAGGACCGCCATATTCGATTTATATTTTGTATAATTTACCAGGTGATTAAACATGTCAATGGAATAATAATCTGTAGGATATGGTTTCCCCGCCCAAATTACCTGAACCGGATAGTCTACTGAAGATACAAGTTTTTCAAAACGCTCAAGGTCGTATAATAAAAGGTCTGCCCGTTTATATTGTGCAAATCTTCGTGCCCAGACTATGGTAAGGACATTGGGATCAAAAAGTTTCCCTGTCTGATCAAGCACAACATCAAAAAGCTGGGATTTTAATTCCAGTTTTCGCTTTTTAAACGCCTTTTCATTAAGACCCTTCCAAGCCTTAGCAAGAACACTATCCTGCCAAAAACGCTGGTTTTGTGAATTGGTGATTGGGATAATCTTACTTGTCCCTTTAAAACTATTCCACATATTGTTGGCCACAACAGCATGGAGCTTGGAAACAGCATTAACCCTTTTAGCCATTCTGAGTGCGGCTACCGTATAATTTAGCATATCATCATTTACCACTTCTCTTTGCAACTCCTCTTCCGTAAGCGTTTTTCCAAAAAAACCGCAGCTATTAAGGAGATGCCCATTTCGCTCCATGTTACCCGCTTTTTCAGGAGTATGTGTTGTAAAAAACATTTGATTTTTGGTTATTCCAATATTTCGCAGGTAATAAAAGGCAGGTAATGCATGTCCTTCATTTAAGTGATAAATGTCTGCCCCTCCTAATTCCTGAACCACCTTGGCGCCACCAATACCAAGCACAATATTTTGCGAGATACGAGTTAATGTATTGTTGTCATATAAATGATCCGTAACAGTTTTAGACAAATGATCATTACCCGGAACATCTGTGGTAAGCAGATAGATTGGCACAGAGCCAAACACTTCCGGTTTAAGAACATAGGCCCGCACTTTAACGGAAGGATTATCGTGTATTTTCACCTCTACTTCTATTCCGGAATCTTCAAGGAAATTATAGTGTTTTTCAATAAAACTAGTATGTAGGGTCTGATCCGTGTTTCGGCCCTGATCATAGTAACCATATTTCCACAGCATTCCTATTCCAATCATATTCTGTTTCAATTCCATTCCTGAAATCATATGAGATCCTGCAAGATAACCCAGCCCCCCCGAATAGATTTTAAGCGCCTGATGAATTCCAAATTCCATACTAAAATAAGCTGCTCTTTTTTTATATTTTGTGTCGGCTTTATAGGGATGATACCATTTATTGTATTTACTTGACATAAAAAGGTGTTTTTTAAGAAGCCACTAATTTAAAATAATAGAAATGAATCTTGAGTGAAAGAATCTTTTTTTTGGTATTATGGCATAAACTATTCAAGATCTTCAGGATAACGACCAACAACTGTCCATCCGCCATCTACCACCAACGTTTGCCCATTTATATGTGCAGCCCCATCAGAAAGTAGAAAAAGACAGGTTTCTGCCATGTCTTTTGGCTTACCAACAACACCTCTTGGAATAAGCTGACCCCAGGTTCCGGCATAGTCAGGCTCTTCCTTTTTTGTGCGTTCTGTAAGGGTTGCTCCCGGAGCAATGGCATTTACAGTTATTTGATAAGGCGCAAGGGCTAGAACCAGGCTTTTGGCCATCATTTGCAGTGCAGCTTTGGTCATGGAATACGCTGTTAAATCCGGATATCCTTTAATGCCTGTAATTGAGGACATTAGAATTACACGACCCCCATCACCTTGTTTTTTCATTATTTCTCCGGTTTTTTGTACCAGGAAAAAAGCACCTTTTAAGTTAAGACCTATAACTTTATCGAATTCCTGCGGTTTAAATTTAAAGAAATCACCAAATAGGGTAATCCCGGCATTTGGAATAACAAAATCTATTCTGCCATACTGTTCCAATGTAAAAAGAACAAGCTTCTCTATTACCTCCACGTCTCCCGCATCCCCAATAAAAAAAGAACAATTATCAGGAAACTTTTTTTCCAGATTTATCAATATGTTTTCTACTACCTTTTCATTAACGTCATTTAAAACAACTCTTGCACCATTTTTAAGCAATAATTCGGCTATAGAAAAACCTATACCCATACCTGCTCCGGTTATGATTGCGACTTTGTCTTTTATTCCTGTGTAGATCATAGATTGCCTTTAAAACAATTAACCTTAAAACCACCAATTTTTGCTTTATAACTAAAGAGCCCTCCGCTATGCGGGTACAACTTAAGGCTATCTTCCGACAAGCCGCTTCGGGCGGTTGTAATATATAAAGTTTTCAAATCTTTTCCTCCAAAACAACAAGAAGTGACATGCGGTGCGTCAACGGCAATTTTATCTACAACCTGGCCTGTTTTTGGGTTCCAACGCCTCACACAACTATCACCCCAGTGAGCAATCCATAACATCCCCTCCCGGTCAATGGTCATTCCATCTGCTCCGCCGTAGGATTTAGGGATTTTGAATAAGATTCTCTGGTTAGAAATTTCACCATCTAAAATATCAAAATCATATTCCCAAACTTCATAAACAGCAGTATCAATATAGTAAAATATAGTCTTATCAGGAGACCAAGACATCCCATTCGAAATAGAAGTATTTTTAATTTGCAGCGTCACCTGCAATTCACTGTCTATCTTAAAAAAATTACCATATCCCGACTTTAGGTCTTTGTGCATAGTTCCTATCCATAGATTACCCAGGGGGTCACATTTACCGTCGTTAAACCTTAAATTTTGATCGGAGTTTTCCAGGATCGCCAGACGCTTGAGTTCATTAGTCTGATAATTAAAGGAGACAATCCCGGTTTCCAATGCCAAAAGTAAGCTGTCTTTACCCAGGGGAACTGCCGCGCCTATCATTTCGCCTAATGGCCATTTAGAATTCTTTTCGGTTTTAAAATTGTGGCAATGAAGTAATCCGGCTTCTATATCAACCCAAAACAGCCGCTCGGACTCATGGTCCCAAAAAGGACCTTCTCCAAGATTTGCTTTTGCGTCATAAACAAGATTTGCTTTCTGCACTCTATATATATTAAATCATATTTTGTTTTTGCATTCCAAGCCCTTCAATGCTTAATTCAACCAAATCTCCTTTGGCAAGGTATGATGGTGGATCCAGGCCTATACCAACTCCGGCAGGTGTACCTGTGGAAATTAAATCACCTGCCTCAAGAAGCATAAACTGGGACAGGTAATAAATAATAAAAGCGGGCCTGAAGATCATAAAAGAGGTACTTCCATTTTGCCTTAAATCCCCGTTTACAGACAAAGTCATTTTTAAATTAGTAAGACCTCCTAATTCATCCGGAGTAGCTAAGTAAGGGCCAACAGGACTAAATCCAGGGCATGATTTACCCTTAATCCACTGCCCTCCTTTTTCCAATTGAAATGATCTTTCAGACAAATCATTTATCACGCAATATCCTGCTATAGCTTCAGTTGCCTCCGCCTCATCTTTAAGGTAGAGGACATTTTTATTCAGAACAACCCCAAGCTCTACTTCATAATCTGTTTTTGTAGAATTTTTTGGAATAGATACGTCATCATAGGGTCCACTTAAGGTATTAGTAGCCTTGCCAAAAATTATGGGTTCCTCGGGAATGGCCATATTAGATTCCGCAGCGTGTTCGGAATAATTAAGCCCAATACACATAATCATTCCAGGCCTGCTAATACAGGGGGCATGTCTTACAGAATCTGGAACTTCTGGCAAGTTAGTTGCATTAGATTCAAGGTACTTCTCAAGTTTTTGTAATCCACTATTTTGAAAAAAATTCCTGTCCCAATCCCTGAATTTTTCTGAGCAGTCTAATCTTTTGCCCAGATATAGAACACCGGGTTTTTCATTTTCTTTTTCACCAAAACGTATTAGTTTCATAGTTGGATTTATTTAAATTTCGATCAAACTTTAATCAATTCAGAAATACTTTTTTACAAGCTTAAAACTTAAAAAGCACACTATTAATCATTAGCCATTTGTACGGTTTTATAAATATATTAAACCAGATTAGGCCCAAAGTAATAATATAGTTGGGAAAAAAGTAAAATCATCGGGTATTAGTGTATCTTTTAAAAACAAGGTAATAAAAACCCCGTGATTAATATTCTTTAAGGTATAAGAATTAAGTAAAACAGGAAAACAAGACTGCCTTAAACACCTATTTTAAGATAGACTGATATTTTGCATTATCTTCCATCAGACTAGTAGCGGTTAATATAGCTTCATCATTTTTTAAATAATACTGATAAAGGCCTTCTCTGTAGAAATAGCGCTTAATAATTTCGTCCTGAAGATTTATCTGAATTTCCTTTTGATACGTTTCCAGAGCATTGAGTTTACGGTTATTTATTTCGGCTAACAGTGTCTTGTAACTATCCTGTATATCTGCTCCATATATAGCCTTGTCATCACCGGTAATTGCTTCTTTTAGAGCCTTTTCCGTATTGGTTTCAAAATTAAAATTGCTCTGAGACACATAGTTTCTAAAATCTTCATAGTCAGAAGAGCTAAAACTAAAGACGTCAATACTAGTAACGCTATTTTGGTAATAATAGCTGGTAGCAAAGTTAAAAACAACACTATTATTTAAAAGAGCCTTGGTAAGCGCATTAGTTTTTAGTGCAGCTATTTCAATGTCAGGCATTACCCCTCCGCCATCTTCAACTTTTCTACCATTTCTTGTCTTAAACTCATTAAACTTTGTAGTTTTTACCGCTTTGCCATTTTCATCTCTGTTCCAATAATCCAACGATTGAATACAGCGTCCAGAAGGAGTATAATATCTGGAAATAGTAACTTTTAATTGAGTTCCATAAGTAAGTCGCAGAGGCCTTTGAACTAATCCCTTGCCAAAACTTCGCGCCCCAATGATTACTGCGCGATCTAAATCCTGCAGACTACCTGAAACAATTTCACTTGCCGATGCACTTCCGCCATTTACCAGGACAACCAAGGGGATTTCTTTATCCACAGGCTGATTTTTTGTTTTGTATTCACTGTTGAATTTTTTTACTTTCGATTTGGTAGTTACAATCAGCTCTCCTTTAGGCACAAAGATATTTGTAACATTTATTGCTTCTGATAATAGCCCTCCAGGATTTCCTCTTAAATCTAAAATAATTTGCTCAGCACCTTTCCCCTTTAAATCACGAAGAGCCGCTTTTGTTTGAGAAGATGCCTTAGCATTAAATTTGGATAGCACTATGTAGCCTGTATTTTCATTTACCATATTGTAAAAGGGGACGGCATCAACTTCTATAGCTTCTCTTTCAATTACGGTCGTATTTGTTTTACCTTGTCTTTTGTAGGTTACTTCAACTTTGGTATTATTGGCTCCTTTTAATAATTCACTGGCATCATCTTTAAAATCTGTAATGGAGATGTCTCCAATTTTAATAATTTCATCTCCCGCCTTTAAACCAGCTTTATCTGCCGGATAACCCTTATATGGCTCAATTATAACCAGTTTGCTATCGTATGAACGGACCAAAGATCCAATGCCGGAATATTCTCCTGCATTATTAATTTTATAAGCCTCAACGTCCTGTTCATTTAAGAATTTAGTGTAAGGATCAAGATCATCCAACATATTCTTTATAGCGGTATCCATAAGTTCAGCAGGATTGGTCTCATCTACATAATTCATGTTTAGTTCCTTAAACAGGGTGGTAAAAATTTCTATCTGCTTAGCAATTTCAAAAAAATCATTTTTAAAACTACTTCCAACTACGAACATGACAACCGCTAGCGTCGGTATCAGTACTTTCTTACTCAAAAGGGTTTTCATTAGTTACTTTTATTAAAAATTGTTTTAGAATTACCTGCATATGCTTTTCTACTTCTTGGTATTCAGGCATTTCCTTTCCAAGGTATAAAAATAGAAACGCAAAGCTTCCCTCGATGTTGTTAAAAATTTCCTCTTTGTTTAGCCTGTAGGCCTCTCTTAGCAGTCTTTTAATGCGATTTCTTTTTACTGCACTTTTAAAATTTCTTTTGGGCACGGTAACTCCACATTGAATTTTCACTTTTGCCGGATCTTTGATGACCAAATAAATTAACTTTAAGGGGTAGCTGCTAATAGATTTTCCCTCTTCAAAAACAGCGCGAATGAGGATCTCGCTTTTTAATTTTTCTTTTCTTGGAAACTTTGAGGCCATGATGCGGCTAAATTAAGCAATAAAAACCATGCCTTGAAAGTATGATAATTATCATATTTATCCCTGTACTAGGATTTTATCTTGCATTGGATTATATTTCAAGCAAATATGCCTAAATACCACTCATTATGGGGGAATTGAATGTAAAAAAGCTTACCAAGAACGAAGATAAAGTCGGGTATATTAATCAATTGCTTACTGACATTGAAGCACTTGAATATATGCTGGAAAATGAAATGTTTAAAAAGAGACCAGTGCGCATTGGAGCAGAACAGGAATTCTGTCTTACTGATGAAAACTGGGAACCGACTAATAAAGCAGATAAAATCCTCAAAGACATAAACGACCCACATTTTACTTCCGAATTAACTTTGTATAATCTGGAAATTAACCTGGACCCTCTTGTATTGAATGATCGATGTTTTTCTGAGTTGCACAAACAATTAAAAGAATTGCTTGAGAAAGCTAAATCAATTGCAGCCAAACATGGCACTAAGGTTATTTTAACCGGAATATTACCCACTGTAGACACGAAGTTTTTAGAAACGTCTTATATGACGCCTTTAAAGCGATATCAGGTTTTAAACGAAGCAATTAAAGATATAAGGAAAGATGATATAGAGCTGCACATAAAAGGGGTAGATGAAGTAAACCTTCATCATAACACAATACTTTATGAAGGCTGTAATACAAGTTTTCAAACACATCTTCAAATTGATGCCGATAATTTTGCGGACACCTATAATTGGGCACAAGCTATTGCAGGACCTATACTTTCTGTATCTGCCAATTCTCCTTTGTTGCTGGGCCAGGAGTTATGGGAAGAGACACGTATTGCTTTATTCACCCAAAGTGTTGACACCAGAGCAAGCACCTTTATTCTCAATGAAAAGGAATCCAGAGTAGGTTTTGGAAATGACTGGGTTTCAGGCTCTGTAGCGGATTTTTATAAAGATGCAGTGATCAGATTTAGAAGTTTGTTAACAACAGACTTTGAAACAGACAGCATGACTTTGCTTAAAAGCGGGCAAACGCCAAAATTAAGAGCATTAGCGCTTCACAATGGAACTATTTATAAGTGGAACAGGCTTTGTTACGGTGTAACTGACAATGTACCTCACGTGAGAATTGAGAATAGATATATGCCATCCGGACCTACAACAGATGATGAAATTGCAAATATGATGTTATGGGTAGGGGTAATGATGGGAAGGCCAAAAGCTTTTGAAGAAATTCATAAGAAAATGAATTTTAATGAAGTAAAAGGCAATTTCTTCAACGCCGCAAGGTATGGTATGGCCGCACAGTTTCAATGGGATGGAAAACTGATTAGTAGCCAGGAATTACTACTCGATCACTTTCTACCCATGGCTTTCAGAGGACTTTATAGCATGGGTATTGAGCCAAGAGACGCAGAACATTATTTATCTATTATTGAAAACAGGATTCGTTCAAATAATGGTTCCCAATGGATGGTTAAATCATTCCGTAAACTCAAAGAAAACTATAAAATACCGGATGCGGTTAAAATATTGGTAGCCGCAATACACGAGCGGCAGGAAAAGCGGTATACCGTAGATGCTTGGCAATTACCAAGGGGAGATGAATATGTGATCCCTAAAGATCAGCTTAAAGTGAAAGATAGAATGAACAGAAAAACAATAACCGCACAGGAGAATGACAGTGCAGAATTGATTTTAAAAATGATGCTTTGGAAAAATATTCACCATGCCCCAATATTAAATCACGATCTTGATTTAACCGGATTGCTTACCTGGACAGATGTCGAAAATTATATTGAGAACCCGTCTAAGCTGAAAGAAAATATTAGTACCCTAATGACCAAGGATTTGATCACTGTTACTCCTGAAACACCATTGAAGGAGGCCAAAGAACTTATGAGCTCTAATAGCATTAATTGTTTACCCGTAGTTGAAGGAAGAAAATTAATTGGAATAATAACGACCAATGATTTATGATTCATGTCACAAATCCAAACTAAGGCCATCGAAAAACTGAAAAACAAAAGAATAATAGGTCATATTTCTGGAAAGGAATCTGGCCCAACCTTGGTTTTGTTTGGAGGAATACATGGAAATGAACCTTCAGGTGTTCAAGCGCTTGAACGAGTTTTTAAAAAATTTGAGGCCACTAAGCAGGATTTAAAAGGAGCGGTTTTTGGAATTAAAGGCAATTTACCGGCACTGGTTGAGAAGAAACGTTTTTTAGAGCATGATCTCAATCGAATTTGGACAAGTTCCGGCATAGACGAAATAGCACAAAAAAGTAAGCTGGAGCGGTCAGTTGAAGAAAATGAATTGTTTGAAATACATCAGCTGATTTCAGATATATTTGCAACTCAATCGCCCCCTTACTACTTCATTGATTTTCATACCACCTCGAGCCCTACTTTGCCATTTATCACTATAAATGACGCTTTAATAAACCGGGAATTTGCTCGTTTATTTCCTGTACCCGTAATCCTGGGGATAGAAGAATATCTGGTAGGACCATTATTAAACTATATTAATGAGAAGGGATATGTTTCCCTGGGATTTGAATCCGGGCAACACTTCACGGTAGAGGCTGTAAAAAACACAATTTCTTTCATCTGGTTGGCGATGATCTATTGTGGTGCACTCACTAAAGAACAAGTACCTGACTATAAAAAATATCACGATCAACTTAATTTATCAGCAAAAGGGAATACTATTTTTTATGAGGTAATTCACCGGCATTGTATTACCGACTCTGATGACTTTGAGATGCTACCCGGTTTTCGCAGCTTTGAAAAATTACAAAAAGGCATAGCAATCGCCAATCATAATGGAGAACAGATTACTGCGCTTAAAGACACCATTGTGTTCATGCCTCTTTATCAGGTTCAGGGTGAAGAAGGGTTTTTTCTTATTCGAAAAATACCCCTATGGATATTATCATTTTCAGCATTTTTACGGAAAATTAAATTTGATTCGTTTTTGGTATTACTTCCGGGAGTTTCCTGGTCAAATGGGACTCGTGATAAACTCATGGTAAATTTAAAAGTAGCCATGTTTTATAATAAACCTTTTTTTCACCTTTTGGGGTATAGGAACAGAATGGTAGATAAAACCCATATAATATTGAATAACAGGGAACGGACAGCCAAAAATATGATGTACAAAGGCTCCTATTGGTATAAAAAATAATTACTTTTTGTGAATATAATACGGGCCTGAATTCATAATTACTCAGAAGCTTGCCAAATGTTGTTTTCAAGGTTTATGTCTGCCATTAGCTGCGACGGATCAATTACCACAGCTTTGATGGAACTAACTGGTTTATCAATGACAAACTCAAAAGAAGGATAAGCCCATGGCCAATCAGATAAAACTGTTCTTTCAATAATTGGATAAGGATTATCTTTTTGTCCTCTCATAATACGTAATGGAGTATAGAAAGTTTCTCTGGTTCCATCCTCATAAACCATAAGAACATCAATGGGCATTGGCATAAGACCAATTCTTTCCAGGATTATTCTGGTTTTATTACCTTCAGCGCTTACTTCTTTTATTCCATAGTCAATAGTATTTGTTGTTTCTGTCCAATCTGTAAGATACCAGTCTAAGTCTATTCCGGAGATCTTTTCAGCCGTTCTTTTGATATCATTTGGAATAGGATGTTTAAACTTATAGTTATCATAATAAGACCTGAGCGTTTGCATTAAATTATCCTGCCCAATGACATATCCTAATTGGGATAAAAATATTGACCCTTTATTATAAGCCGAAATGCTGTAAGCCGCATTAAGCATATATCTATCGGCATGAGTTGTCTGCGGTTGCTCCTTGCCTGATTGTGCTAACGAAAAATAGCTGTTATAAGTTTTTTCAAACGGATTATCTTTCTCCTGATTCATCACTTCATTCATGCATAAACTCGAGATAAATTGGGTAAAGCCTTCGTCCATCCATGCATGTTTTAGTTCATTTGTGGCCAATACATGTTGAAACCATGAGTGTGCCAATTCATGAATCACAACACCTACAAGGCTTTCAAATTTTCGCTCCCCGGTAATAAGTGTACCCATGGCATATTCCATACCTCCATCTCCACCCTGTATCACTGAATATTGATCATAGGGGTAAGCACCAATATTTTCGTTGAAAAACGTCATAGCTTCTACAGTCTTCGGCTGTAAATTTTTCCAGTTTTCAAGGAGTTCCGGCTTGTTTTTATAAAAGAAGTGCAGGGTAGTACCGTTTTCCATTTTTAGTGAATCATGAATATATTCAGGGTCGGCAGCCCACATAAAATCGTGTACCATAGGAGCCTTAAAATGCCAGGTAAGTGTTTTACCCCCAGGTTTTTTGACTTTGCTACCTGGCACTTCGTAGCCATGACCAATTTCCTGCGGATTTTGTAAATACCCACTTCCGCCTATGATGTAATTTTTATCTAGTGTAAGTTTAACATCAAAATCACCCCAGACTCCGTGAAACTCCCTGCTGATATAGGGATCTGCATGCCAACCCTCAAAATCATATTCGGCTAATTTAGGATACCATTGGCTCATGGATAGTGCAACACCCTCAGCATTATTCCGTCCAGAACGCCTTATTTGTAGTGGAACCTGTCCCTCAAATTTCATATTAAATGTGCTTTTACCTCCTGCAGGGATTGGTTTTGCCAATTGCACTTCAAGCACGGTACCCTCAAGACGAAAAGAAACATTTTGGCCATCCTGAATTAATGAAGAAGCTCTTAAATATCCTATCTCATCGGGACTGAGAACAGCAATCCTACTTTGGTCGTCTACAAACATTCTCCCATCCGGATCCTGGATATTTTGTAATCTAATATCCATTTCGCTCCCGGGCTGAAAAGCGTTAAAGTACATATGAAAATACACACGACGTAAATCATCAGGCGAATTATTTGTGTAAACCAGACGTTGAGTGCCTGTATATTGGTAATTTTCGACATTAAAAAACACCTCCATTTTATAATCTACATGCTGTTGCCAGTAGGAATGATTTTTTTGTGCGTTTAGGCCTATTAAACAAGATAATAGGGCAAAAATCATATTTGGTAATTTATTCTTCAAAACCATTTGATATAAAAATTACAAATTTTTAGACATAATACTGGCCATTATTAAGGCATTATAGGCGTTGACCATCTTTCCCGATTTAGAAGCCTGATCAAAAGGTTCGGATTTTGCGGCATCCCCCGACAAAATAATTAAAGCACTGGAACTCAACCCTGATTCCATTAAGATACGTTTCACTTGAGGAGCCTTAAGTTTTGGGTAATAGGAGCGAATTAGTGCCGCGATTCCTGCAACCATTGGTGCAGCCATTGATGTACCACCTTGAAACTCGTAATTGTTTTCTGGCATTGTTGAATAGATGTGTCCACCCGGTGCAAAAGCATCAACATTTATTTTTCCGTAGTTAGAAAATGAAGCAACCATTTCTGAACCGTATTTATCGTTTAAGGCACCTATGGTGATAAGGTTGTCTGCTATTTCAGTGCCGTTAATATCGATCTGATCATTTGGGTAATTAGCGTTCTTAGGGTCATCCAAATCAAGGCCATCGTTTCCTGATGCATGCACTATTAGCACATCATTAGCAGCAGCATATTTTATAGCATCATAAACCCAATCTGAATCCAGGGAGTAAGATTTACCAAAACTTGCATTGATGATTTGCGCTCCATTATCTACTGCATATCGAATTCCAAGGGCAATATCTTTATCGTATTCATCACCGTTGGGTACAGCCCGAATACTCATTATTTCCACATTGTTAGCAACTCCGTTTACTCCTAACCCGTTGTCGCGTTCGGCAGCTATAATCCCGGCAACGTGCGTCCCATGACTTTCATCTTTTACTCTGTTTTTAGGATTTCCGTTACCATAACCCAAATCCATTAGGTCATAAGGTTTGTCACCTACTATTTTTCTGCCGTCAAAATCCACATTCAAATGGTAATTCAATTGTTCTGTAAAATAGGTGATCCCTTCGTTTAGTTGATTAAGAACATCAGGGATGGTGTCCTCAAAGTTGTACATCTGCTTAATTACTGTAACATATTGAAGTAAGGCCTGATCTTCTGTTTTTATTGCAAAAACATCCTTTTTGGAATATTCATTTATTCCCAAATGTTTTTTCATAGCAGCGTCCGCCTCTTTTACGGCACTTATAATCTGTTCATATTGCTCTTTGTTTTGCTTTGCTTTTGAAAACTTTGTCTGTTGTTCGGCTTTAGCTTTTTCCTGAATAGCATTATCGCCCATCTTAAGCTTAATGATTCTTACATATTCTAATTGCTCATTATAAGCTTCTCCTAAAAAATTATATCCGTGAATGTCATCAATGTAACCATTCTTGTCATCGTCTAAACCGTTACCATCACGTTCACGTTTATTGGTCCAGATAACATCATCCAGGTCTTCATGATCCAGGTCAATACCGGAATCCAGGACGGCTACGATGACCTTTTTACCTTTTTTATTCTTAATAATTTCTTCATAGGCTTTGTTGAGGCTGATTCCTGGGATGGTATCTGATTTTAAATCTGCGTGTCCCCAGGATTTGTTTTCTGCATCTGTAAGTTCAGACACCTTAAGAGGAACAGCATCAATATTTTCGAGCGGGGTTAATACCAGGTTTGTGCTGCCGCAGCCTGCCAGAATGATTGTAAGACTAATGTAAAAAGCCGTTTTTAAGTGTTTAAGAGTCATATTAAATTTATATTTAGTAATGTATTTTTGAATAATAACTTCCGGGCGACAAGGCTACAAATGTTTCAAAACAACCTCTGTCTGCCATTGTAACATAACAATTCAATCCTTTTTCCCCACCAAAGGTAATATTAGAGGGCTTCTTGCCCTTCAAAATTACCTCTTTCAGAATCTTTCCCTCCGGAGAAACAATAGCGATAGTACCTTTGTCATAACGAGTGAGATAAAGATTTCCTTGTTTATCACACCGCATTCCATCCAGTCCAAAATCTGTAAAGCTTATAAATTTCACTTTGTTGCTTAGCTTCCCATTCTCCTGAATATCATATTTCCAAACCACCCGCTGTACAGATTCGTTCACATAAAGGGTTTTATTGTCCGGACTGACTTCTATGCCATTGGTGGTGCCCATACCTTCTTCAATTAATAGAATTTCCCTTTCGGATGTAACCATCCAAAGCTTGCCCGTACTATCGGCCCAATTAGGGTCACTGAGGTATATTACCCCTCCGCGGCCAATAGCAAGGTCATTGGGTTGATTCATTGTTGAATCTTTAGCCCATACTTCAGGGGTTTTTGTGTCTTTTTTAATCCTGTAAACCTTATGACCCAAATAATCTGCGATAAACATATTTCCATCAAGATCAAAACGTATGCCATTGCCAATACTGCCTTCCGGCAAACTAATAAAAATTTCACCTTCCCCTGCTTTATTCACTTTACCTATGGTACCCTCCTTCGCAAAATTAACTGCAAAAAGATCTCCATTTTTGTTAACAGCAGGCCCTTCGATACCTGCCGTGAAAGCAAATTCGGTTGTAAAATCTTCACTTCGTAATTCCTTGTCTTTACAGCTGTAAAGTGGATTAAGAAAAAACAGAATAAGCAAGGTCTTAACTAAAAATCTCATTAAAAGTGTAGCTTTTATTATGTCTAATCCCTTTTTCTGTATGTGTTACGGTGCATACTTCATTATGTGCATCGTGCTCCATGAATAAATAAAAATTATTGTCTGCGGCGGTGTTCAAAAAAGAAGCTTTTTCGGCTAGTGTCAGTAAGGGTCTTGTATCATACCCCATAATATAAGGCACAGGAATATGACCTGCCGTAGGCAACAAATCTGCCATAAAAACCAGGGTCTTGCCTTTATATTTGATATGAGGCAGCATCTGTTTATCTGTATGCCCGTCTACAAAAAGAATACCGAAACCCAACTCCGATTTTTTCATATAGGGATGCTCTGTGCGCTCTATAAAATTTAACTGGCCGCTTTCTTCCATTGGGATTAAATTTTCCTTTAGGAAAGAAGCCTTTTCTCTCGGATTCGGATGGATGGCCCAATCCCAGTGATCTTTGTTGGTCCAGTAACGGGCATTTTTAAAGGCTGGTTCATAAGCTGTATGATCCTTATTCCATTGAACGCTCCCGCCACAATGGTCAAAATGAAGATGGGTCATAAAGACATCAGTAATATCGTCCCGGTGAAACCCTACTTTTTTTAAGGATGCATCAATGGAATAATTTCCCCACCGGTAATAATAACTAAAGAATTTTTCACTTTGCTTATCCCCCATCCCGGTGTCGATAAGAATAAGCCGGTTGCCATCTTCTATCAGGAGGCTCCTGGCCGCAATATCTATCATATTGTTATTATCTGCCGGGTTGGATCTATTCCAAAGGGATTTAGGCACTACACCAAACATTGCGCCTCCGTCCAATTTAAAATTTCCGCTTTCAATGGGATATAAGTTCATTCAAGTCTTCTGAGTCGGCTGCAAAATAACGAAAGCTCTAATTATAAACCCTAAAATTAATAGTTTTTAACAATCAGGGATAAATCTTTTTGTGCTGCACGAGAGCATGCAATTGCTGGCCAAAATAAATCATTCTTTTAATTTCCTGAACGCCCAGGAGTCGTTCTTTTTTTAAAATGAGTAAAGAAGAACCATTAGATTCAATATGATAATATGGATGGCTTTCAAGGAATAGTACCATTTCATCTGTGAAGAGTTTTAGAATAGCACTTTCATTTTCACCACTTAGGTTAAAACGCCTGTTAAAATCAGGATGGTTTTCTATAGATATCGCGCTAAATCCTGCAAGGGAATAAATTAATTGCAATAAGCCCTCCTTATCCAGAGTAAATACCGGGATATCTATATCTAATTGAATATGCATCATGGTGGTTTTGACAACTTCTTTTGCGATAAAAGCACCTTCTGTCCACTCGAGATCAAAGACGCTACAACCATTTTTGGCATCCTTTAAGAGATTATAGAAATAACCAACTTCACGGGTATGGAAAAAGACAAAATTTTCTAAAAAAGAAGTATTCGTGTTCTTTTTGGCTATATACTTCCAATCATAATCCCTGGCTGCTGCTTCAAGGTCTTTTTGCCTTTTTGTAAAATACCGCTCAATGGGTTTTAGCGCTGCAACGGGTAAAATCTTCCGAATAGCGAAGGGGTGAAAGGAATCTGCCTCATGCTTGTCCAACCCGATAAGTTCTATGCTTCCCCCTTTTTTGTCAAAAGCAGCTCCATAGTTTTCCAGACCTTCCAGTACAGTGTGATCCACAAAATTGCACATTGAAAAATCGACAACCAGATCCATATTTTCCGGTACTACGTCTAGTTTATTCTTTAGTTTGTGAAAATTAAGGAAGCTGCAGAAATATTTTATGCTCAAATAAAAGTTCCCTTCATCCTCTTCTTTGAAAAGGAGAATATTAGGTTTAAACAAATTACTAATGAACAGGGAAATACTTTTATTTATAATCATATGAATGATAAAGGTAACCAGGATCCCTGCTGCTATTCCGGTAATCAGGTTGGTAAATAATGTGGTGATTAAAGTGGTCAAAAAGATTAGCACTTGTTCTTTCCCTATCCGTATAATTTTTCTAAAGGATTCAGGATTGGCCAATTTATACCCGGTATACACTAAAATGGCTGCCAGAGATGCCAGGGGAATCCGCCTGAGCTGCTCTTGAAAAATAAGGACAAAGCCTACTAAAAACACGGCGTGGAAGAAATTCGCAGATTTGTTGGTTGCCCCATTATTTACGTTAACCGAACTTCGGGCAATTACGGTTACCACATTAAGACCGCCTAATAATCCGCTAATAACAGTGGCCAGTCCAAGCGCTTTCAGGTCTTTATTTACATTAGATCTTCGGTTTAACGGATCCAGCTTATCCACAGCCTTTATACTTAACAGGGATTCTATGCTTGCAATAAGGGTAATAGCAAAGACAGCAATGATAAATTCGCTATCCATTATTTTTGCAAAATCCGGAAAGGCCAGATTAGTCAGGACATCATCAGGAATGGATACCAGGTAATCTACCGACATTGGATACGGTTTGCCAAGAAGCGCATAAAAGTAACTCAGACCAACGGAGAGAATTAATATCCACATAGGCGCTGGGATCAACTGAAAGTATTTATTCCTGATTTTAGAATAGAAAACCATGATTAACAGACTTACCAGTCCTATTCCTGAGGCAAAAAGCATATTAATGTCTGCAGTTTTTATCAAATCCACAAAGTCATTTGGGATTGTAAGCAATAACTCAATGATGGTTCCTGTCTCATTGTTATGGCCCACCATAATATGAAATTGTTTTGCCAGAATACCTATTCCAATTGCAGCAAGCATTCCCTGAATGGCCGAAGCCGGGAAGAAATTGGCCAAACGCCCCATTTTTAAAAACCCCAGAAGCAGCATCAATACTCCTGACAATACTATAGCGGCTAATGTAAATAAGTAACCCTGGTACAGATCACCCCCGCCGAGGGTACCAATTGCAGCTAACAATACAATAACCAGCCCATTACCAGGCCCGGCAATGGTAACTTTTGAACCCCCCAGCAAAGAAACGATTACCCCCCCAACAACTGCAGCGATTATGCCTGAAATAGGAGGAGCCTCACTTGCTAAAGCCAATCCCAGGCCCAGAGGTAGTGCAATAAGCGACACTACAAAGCCTGAAAAAATATTTTTAGACAGGGTTTGAAAAATAATACCGGTTTTGTTGGTTTTGGCGCTCAAGGTTATTTACGGATAATCAATAAATCGGTGGGTAAATCAGATAAAATGTATTCCAGGTCATGTCTGAAGATTCGATCTAACAGACCTGTCTTCTTAGGGGCGTTCATTACCAGTAAATCTGCTCGCACTATTTCGGCGTAATGGCCTATGGAATACCCTCTTTTTCCAAAAATACTTTGTGTTTTTATTTTGATGTTTTTTAAAAAAGCCTCTGGCAGACTTTTCAGGATTTTACGCACCCTGGATTCTTCCCTATGCTTCAGTCTTTCCTTCACGATATTCGCTTTCATTAAGGATAGATCATCCTCAACTGTGACATGAATTTCTTGTTGACTGATCTCTTCTACAATTGTAATCTGTTGTGCGCCAAATGCATTTGCCGCATAGAACGCATCCAAGATGGCTACGGGGGTTTCCGGTGCATCCAGGCCATTTACCACAATATGCTTGCATGGCACGCGTTCTGACGAAGGTTTTATAAGCAACAAAACTGAACAATTTACTTTGCGGGTCAGATTTCTGGCTATACTTCCCACATAGAATTGATACATATTTTCATGCTGCAATGCACCTAGTACCAATAAGTCGATATTAAATTTGGTACAGGCCTCCAAAATTACAGAGACGGGTTTTCCTTCTTCCCACTGAATTTCTATGGCATCATCCCGAAAATCAATTTTTTCCAGCAATGCATTCACAATACCTGATTTTTCCTCGGTTTTTTTTCCAACATGAAGTAAGATCAATTTGGCATTAAAAAAATGCGCAATACGCGTGGTTTCCAGAATATTTATTTCCAGAGTTGGCGAAAAAGCAAAACCGAATAGAATTCTCTTAAAAGGATGGGGATGCATTTCCATAACTGTTATTTTGGTTCAATATAACACATTAAAACCTAAATTGATCAGGAAAAATACATTCCAAAGTTCTGAGCCCTTTTGTCAGCATTATTACTATATGCGCGGTAAGTGCAGATGTTATTTTTTATAGATCTATTACAGAACAATATTTATTTTAATCACTATTTTTAACGCAAAAGTGAAAAGATGCTGGAACTTGCCGGGATAATAATTTTAGGAATCATTGCACAGTGGTTTGCCTGGCGTTTAAAATTGCCGGCTATCCTGCCGCTCATTCTAATTGGTATTCTTGTAGGCCCCATAGCCACTTTGTATACCGAGGATGGTTCTAAACTAATTGAGCCGGTCTGGAATGGCGAAAAAGGGCTTTTTCCGGGTGAGGGGCTTTACTATTTTCTTTCCCTTGCTATAAGCATTATTTTATTTGAAGGCGGTTTAACCCTTAAGCGTTCGGAAATTAGAAATGTAGGCCCGGTAATTACTAAACTAATTACAGTTGGTACCATAGTAACATTTTTTGCTGGCGGCGTTACGGTCCACTTCCTTTTTGACCTTAGCTGGCAGATTTCCTTTTTGTTTTCATCCCTTATTATTGTAACCGGCCCAACGGTTATTACACCTATCTTAAGAAACATTCCCTTGAAAAAGGATATTTCTGCAGTTTTAAAATGGGAGGGAATTTTAATAGATCCTATAGGCGCCCTGGTTGCGGTTCTTGTTTTTGAGTTTATTAGTGTGGGTGAAGGACAAGCCTATACAAAAACCGCATTGATAGATTTTGGGAAGATATTGCTTTTTGGATCTACTTTTGGATTCGCTTTTGCCCACGCCCTTGCCTTTGTTATCAGAAAGAAATATGTTCCACACTATTTATTAAATGTTGTGTCTTTGTCTGTTGTGCTTTTAGTATTTGTTCAATCTGATATAATGGCACATGAATCTGGCCTTCTTGCCGTGGTGGTTATGGGGATGGTTATGGGAAATATGGACCTGCCAAATCTTAAAGAACTGCTGTATTTTAAAGAATCTTTGAGTGTTTTACTTATCTCTATCCTTTTTATTCTATTGGCCGCAAACATCAACATAAGTGATATGGAGTTGATCTATAATTGGAACAGTGCAATTTTATTCCTTGTGATTGTGTTTGTCATACGACCGTTAGGTGTTTTCTTAAGTACAAGGGGATCCAGTTTAAAGTTTAAAGAAAAACTGTTTATCGGTTGGGTTGGACCAAGAGGTATCGTAGCTGCGGGAATTGCATCCCTTTTTGGTTCAAAATTACTTCAAAAAGGCGAACCGGGAGCTGAATATATTACCCCTCTGGTCTTTATGATTGTATTGGGTACTGTACTTCTAAATGCAACAACAGCCCGTTATTTTGCAAAAATGGTAGGTGTATTTCTAAAGCACTCTGAAGGAATTCTTATCGTAGGAGCCTCCAAAATGTCGAGGCTTATTGGCAATTATCTCAAGAAAAATAACAAACATGTCGTTTTAATAGATAATAACCAAGCAAATATTAATCAGGCAAAAAAACTAGGTTTAGAAGCAATGGTGGCCAATATTTTTTCCGATACGCTTACAGATAACATTGAACTTAATGATATGGGTTATCTGATGGCGCTTACCGGTAATTCTGAAATAAATGATTACGCCATAAATAAATTAAGAGATCAATTTGGCGAGAACGGCTCCTTTAGACTGGTAAGTTCTGAGGAAATGAACGATCCTGAAAAGAACCCTGAAGAAGGCCTTTTTTCACATACAGATGATTATGTAAAAATGATGGAAGCCACCAGGAGATACCCCGCTATTCATGAAATTGATCTTAAAAACGGAAAACATTACAAGCAATTGATAGACATTTCAAACGAGGACAATGATATTATCCCATTGTTTATTAAAGCCCCGGACGGGAATATCCAGATCATTTCCTCATTCAGCGAAAGTTTTAACTCAATTAACGAGGGCTATAAACTAGCGTATTTAGGTAAAATGTTCGACATGGATAACATACTCTAGAAGAGGTCACACAATCAAATTGTGTTAATCATTTAACTTAAGTACTGCCATAAATGCCTGCTGCGGAATTTCAACATTACCTACCTGGCGCATACGTTTTTTACCCTTTTTTTGTTTTTCCAATAGTTTTCGTTTCCTTGAAATATCGCCACCATAACATTTCGCGGTCACATCTTTACGCAATGCTTTAATGGTCTCGCGTGAAATAATTTTAGCGCCAATGGCAGCTTGTATTGGAATATCAAACTGTTGCCTGGGAATTAGTTCCTTTAATTTTTCACACATTCTTTTGCCTATATAATGGGCGTTGTCAAAATGCACAAGAGCAGATAAGGCATCAACGGGTTGCGCATTAAGCAAAATATCAACGCGCACCAGTTTGGATACCCGCATCCCAATTGGAGAATAATCAAATGAGGCATAGCCTTTAGAAACTGTTTTAAGCCTGTCGTAGAAATCAAATACAATCTCAGCAAGGGGCATGTCAAAATTTAATTCAACCCGCTCTGTGGTCAGATAGGTCTGATTGGTAATCTGACCTCTCTTATCAATACAAAGAGACATTACATTTCCTATAAAATCAGATTTGGTAATTATTGTGGCTTTTATATAAGGCTCTTCAACCCTTGCTACTGTAGAAGGTTCCGGTAGGTCGCTCGGGTTATTGACAATCAATGGAACATCGGGATTTTTTGTGGTAAACGCATGATAACTAACATTTGGCACCGTTGTGATAACAGTCATATCAAATTCCCGTTCTAGACGCTCCTGGATGATCTCCATATGTAGCATTCCAAGAAAACCACATCGAAAACCAAAACCGAGAGCCGCACTGCTTTCCGGAATAAACACCAAAGAAGCATCATTGAGCTGCAATTTTTCCATAGAGGAACGCAGTTCTTCGTAATCCTCTGTATCTACAGGGTAAATACCGGCAAACACCATTGGTTTTACATCTTCAAAACCAGCAATAGCGTTTCTGGTAGGATTGATTGCATCAGTAATGGTATCCCCGACTTTTACTTCCCTGGCATCCTTTATTCCGGTAATCAGGTAGCCTACATCTCCGGCTTTAATACTGGGCTTAGGTTCCTGGGTAAGTTTCAGAGTGCCTACTTCGTCTGCAAAATAAGTTTTATCGGTAGCAACAAACTTAATTTTCTGACCTTTTTTGATAACACCATTAATAACCTTGAAATAGGTTTCCACCCCCCTGAATGAATTATAAACAGAATCAAAAACCAGGGCCTGTAAGGGCTCATCTATATTCCCTTCCGGAGGAGGAATACGATCAATAATGGCAGTTAGAATATCTCCAATTCCAATGCCCGTTTTAGCACTGGCCGGGATTACCTCTTCAGGTTTACACCCTAATAATTCTACAATATCATCTGTTACTTCTTCCGGATTGGCACTAGGCAGATCCACCTTGTTTAAAACCGGAATAATTTCGAGATCATTTTCCAGAGCCAGATAAAGGTTAGAAATGGTTTGTGCCTGTATGCTCTGGGCGGCATCAACCACCAAAAGGGCTCCTTCACATGCCGCTATTGAGCGCGACACTTCATAGGAGAAATCTACATGGCCGGGAGTGTCTATTAAATTAAGAATATAAGCCTCGCCTTCATGTTCGTATTCCATCTGAATAGCATGGCTCTTAATGGTAATTCCACGCTCACGCTCCAGATCCATATTATCCAGAAGCTGTTCTTTTTTTTCACGTTCCGTTACAGAACCTGTAAAATCTAACAGCCTGTCTGCCAAAGTACTCTTGCCATGATCTATATGGGCGATTATACAGAAATTACGAATGTGTTTCATTTTCTTACTCTGGCTATTTCAAATTGGCTGCAAAGATACAGTTTTCTGCTTCTTATTCCTGCCACTCGGCAATAAACAAATTGGTATCGCGGGTTCCGCCGTTGTTACGGTTACTTGAAAAAGCCAGGAATTTGCCATTATTGGAAAATACCGGGAAGGCATCAAAAGTTTTTCCATGTGTAACCCGTTCCAGATTCTTACCATCTATATCAATAAGATAGAGATTAAAAGGGAAGCCTTTTTCGGCCTCAAAATTACTTGAAAACAAAATCTTTCCCCCTGAAGGATGGAAGAACGGACTCCAGTTAGCATTACCAAGAAAAGTTAATTGCTTTAAATCACTACCGTCGGCATTACAAATAAAAAGTTCCATTTCCGTTGGCTGCACCAATCCCTGAGCAAGTAATTCTTTATATTCGGTTATGGCTTCATAAGTTTTTGGCCTTGAAGCCCGGAAAATTATTTTTGTGCCGTCAGGCGAGAAAAATGCACCTCCGTCATAGCCCAACTCATCTGTTATTTGTAAAACTTCTGTACCATCTAAATTCATGGTATACAATTCAAGATCCCCATTTCTGGTAGAAGTAAACACTATTTTATCTCCCTGAGGAGAAACAGTAGCTTCCGCGTCATAACCCGGCTCGCTGGTAAGTTGTGAAACTATATTTCCTTTTAGATCGGCCACAAATATGTCGAAGGAATCATATACGGGCCAAACGTATTTCCCGTTTTTGCGTAAGGGAACTTCAGGGCATTCTTTGTTCACTAAATGTGTTGAAGCATATACGATATGCTCGTTATTAGGAAGAAAATAGGCACAGGTGGTACGCCCCATTCCCGTACTTATCATTGGAGGTTTACTATTCCTGAAAGTTTCCTGAAAGTCCATCAGGAACATCTGGTCGCACTGCATTCCCCATGCAGAATTATTAGATTGAAAAACAAGTTTGTTATCGTCAAAACTCCAATAAGCTTCAGCATTGTCCCCGCCAAAAGTTACCTGCCGAATAGATTTAAAGTGCTTTTCTTCCTGATAGATCAGAGTGTCTGACCCTGCCATGACAGAGACGGGTTTTTCCTTTTCAAGTAGTACTTTTTTGGATTCGTTTTTACAACCAAAAAAAGCTATTACAATGAAGAAGGTCGCCAAAGTTTTCATAGGTTGCTTAATTTTGAACAAAATTAGATGTAATACTGATGAAAAAAATAGTTCTTGGTATATTTTTTATACTTGCCCTGGGATGTAAATCCGAACCACCCAAAATAGCCTCCATGGAAGAAGAGGTTCAGGTCCTAGCAAGCGATGAATTTAAAGGCAGGGAAACCGGAACTGAAGAAGAACTTAAAGCTGCGGAATATATCATGGGACTGATGACTGAAATGGGACTTGATCCTAAAGGACATGCAGGAACCTATTACCAGACCTTTACTTTTAAACCAAAGACCGATCCGCATCAGCAAATAGGTTTTCAAGAGGCCGGCGACAGTACAATAACCGGGACTAATGTTATTGGCTTTATCGATAATAAATCATCGACCACCGTAGTCATTGGGGCCCATTATGACCATTTGGGATATGGAGGTGAAGGCTCATTATACAGAGGCGAACCTGCGGTTCATAATGGCGCAGATGATAACGCCAGCGGTGTGGCGGTCCTCATGGATCTGGCAAATAAAATCAGGGGCACAAAACTTTCCAAAAACTATCTGATTATTGCTTTTTCCGGAGAGGAAATGGGACTCTTAGGCTCCAATTTTTTTACAAAAAACCCTACTCTTGATCTTGGCGGAGTTTCGTATATGCTGAACCTGGATATGGTGGGCAGGCTAAGGGAAGATAAAACGCTTTCAGTTAGCGGTACCGGCACTTCTCCCATCTGGCCCCAGGTATTGAATTCCGCAAATCCCGGGTTTAAACTGGTGTTAAAAGAATCTGGTGTAGGCCCTTCTGACCATACCTCTTTCTATCTTCAAGACATCCCGGTCTTACATTTTTTTACAGGACAACATGAAGACTATCACAAGCCCTCCGATGATGCAGAGAAATTGAATTATGAGGGGATGCGACTGATAAGCTCCTATTTGTTAAGCCTTGTTCAGGAATTGGATGACGATGAAAAACTAACGTTCAGAAAAACTAAGAATGAGAGCGAAGAAGTACCGAGATTCAAAGTAGCGCTAGGGGTAATCCCCGATTATCTGTTTGATGGTACAGGCATGCGCATTGATGGTATAAGTGAAGATAAACCGGCACAAAAAGCAGGTTTACAAAAAGGAGATATTGTTGTCCAACTTGGAGACAGCACCGTGGTGGACATGATGAGCTATATGCGTGCCCTGTCTGCTTTTGAGCCGGGCGACACAACCTCGGTACTGGTAATGCGTAATGCACAACCCCTTAAGGCGCCAATTACATTCTAAACTAGTCCCGTGAAAGGTGAGTTGGGAGAACTTTTCGTTTCAGAAGCATAGTGTTTAGTTAATGCTGTTGTTTATCTACTCTGCAAATAGCGCATATCTAACAAAAGACTTAAAGAATTGCGTGAAATGGCCCATTGCATGCCAAAAGGACAGTAAGAGGCAATAGCTTCCCTTTTTTGGTAAACAATGTAAATTATTTTATAGCTTTACCGACTAAACCTACCAAACTGTGAGATTCCCCGTACTATTATTCTTAGGAATATTGCCCTTAGCCATGGCCAGCCAGACCTTTGAGGTAGCGGGATCTGTAAAAGATTCCGACGGGAAACCACTTCCTTTTGCAAACGTGATACTTTTAAAAGCATTGGACAATACCCAGGTAAATGGAACTTCGGCGGATGAAACAGGGCGCTTTACCCTGAAAGATATCCCTGAAGACGTATACTATTTGCAGGCAAAATACTTCGGGTATAAGTCTACCCTGGTTGCACTGGAAATAAAAAGAAACATACAAATTGGTGCACTTGTATTAGAGCCTGATAGCGAATGGCTGAATGAGGTGGTAGTAACAGGTCAGAAACCTACAGTAGAGCGAAAGGCGGACCGGATTATTTTTAATGTCGAAAACACGGTGATTGGCGAAGGCACCACCTGGGATATTCTACGTAATGCCCCCGGGGTTATAGTCGCTCAGAACAATTTGGAAATCAGGGGGCAACCAGCGGCAGTATATCTCAATGATCGTAAAATACAGCTATCGCAGACCGAAATCCAGGATTTTTTGAAGGGTCTTTCCGGAGATATGATTTCCTCTGTAGAGATAATCCCCAATCCTCCGGCCAGTTATGAAGCTGAGGATGGGTCCATTCTCAATATCCGCACTAAAGAGAATGTAGTACCGGGATATAAGGGAAACCTTAGAGGACAATATACACAGGCATTCTATGCCAAATACAGCCTGGGGACCAGTCAATATTTCAAAAATGACAAAGTTGGTATTTTTGCAAATTATGTGATCAACCCAAGAAAAGATATTAAAGAAGCAGACAACCAAATTAATTTTATTAATGATCAGGGTGAGGTATTTGCCGACTGGCTTACGCTGTTAGACCAAACCTCACGTTCTCAGGACCAGCAGCTTAATCTGATCCTGGACTATAAGCCAGGCGAGCGCGATTTGTTGAATTTCACATCGAACCTTAGCTTTTCTCCAAATAAAAATTTTACAAATAAGCTCAATACCGTAATGCTAGACGGTTTTGGAGTGCTCGATTCCACTCTCCAAACCAATAGTGCCATTGAAGAAGACCTTGTAAACCTTTCCTTTGATCTTAATTATGAACGCAGCCTGAAGAAGGAGGGAGCCACATTAAAGGCCAATGCGCACTATACATATTATGAATTAACGCGCCTGCAATTGGGGTCTAGTGATTATTTTGATGCGGCCGGGGACTTTATCAGGAATTTTACGTTTGCTACAGATGCGCTTCAGGATGTCAATATTTTTACAGGGCAGCTAGATTTTTCTACACCTGTAGAATCCGGAAGTTTTGAAAGCGGCCTGAAAGGCTCATGGATTAATTCTAAAAGTGGGATCGATTATTTTGATGTAAATAACAATTTACCCCCCTTTGATATTGCCTTGTCTGATAATTTTATTTACCAGGAAGGTGTTTTTGCAGCCTACGCCAGTCTTTCCCAGGATTGGGAAAAATGGTCCCTTAATCTTGGCCTGAGGGCAGAACAAACCAATGTAGAATCGAATTCCGAAACTTCATTACAGATTACCACACAGAACTACTTTGAACTTTTCCCGTCTGTTTTCCTTACCCGGAAGCTTGGCCCGGACAACAGTCTTTCGTTTGATTACAGCAGGAAGCTAACGCGTCCTAAATATTCAGACTTAAACCCATTCCGGTATTTTCTCAATGAAAATAATTACTTTGAAGGAAACCCAAATTTAGTCCCCAGCTTCAGCCATAATTTTAATTTAAATTTATCGCTCAAGGATACTTATTTCATAGACTTGTATTACAGGGATAACGGACGCTATATAAGCCTGTTAAGTTTCCAGGACAATGAAATTCAGACCCTGAGACAGATCAAACAGAATGTGCAAAAAAGCACCTCGTATGGCCTGGATTTTACAATTTCTACTTCTGTCACCCCATTTTGGGTCGTCTATTTTTATAACTCGCTTTTTTATGAAGATGAGACCTTTTTGGCCGAAGAAAGTACTATTGAAACCTATACCAACCGGGTGACTGGTTATTACGGTTATCTCAACAATTCATTTACACTTTCTAAGGACAGGAGTTTTACCGGGGAAGTTTCTTTGACCTATTTAAGCGGGTTCCTGTTTGGTTCTTATAAGGTATCCGAAAGCTTTGTAATGAATGTTGGATTACGTAAAACTCTATGGGATAACAGGGCCGTGATTTCCCTTTTGGCAGAAGACCTTTTCAACAGGGCAAATGCAACATTTACTACGCGCTACGCCAATCAGGATAATTCTTTTTTAGAGAACACCGAAACACAGTTTATACGTCTGGGTTTTACCTATAACCTGGGCAATTACCGGCTTAGTAAAACGGATCGCGGTATAAAGAAAAGCGAGTTACAACGACTTGAAAACGAATAAATTCCCTTTAATTACTTCTTTATTTCTAATTTTGTCGCGCTAAATGTTTGCAGATGCCGAAAATTGGTGACATAGTTCTGCCGGAATTTCCCTTATTACTCGCTCCCATGGAGGATGTTAGTGACCCTCCTTTTCGGGCGCTATGCAAGGAGCAGGGGGCAGATTTGGTTTATACCGAGTTTATATCTTCGGAAGGCCTTATACGCGACGCAGCTAAAAGCGTAATGAAACTCGATATTTATGAGAAAGAGCGACCAGTGGGGATTCAAATTTTTGGTGCAAACCTGGATTCGATGTTGCGTTCGGTAGAGATCGTGGAGAAATCCAAACCAGATATCATTGATATAAATTTTGGTTGTCCCGTAAAAAAAGTAGTGAGTAAAGGCGCAGGTGCCGGCATTTTAAAGGATATTGATTTAATGGTCTCCCTTACCGAGGC